>DAWDYI010000033.1:0-28153 GCA_052344885.1 Collinsella aerofaciens | reverse complement strand
AGCTCAATCGTCACGCCCGCCTCGGCGATCTGCCCCAAAAGCTCAGTCGCACGATCGTCGCCCGGCGCATAGGCGAGCAAGCCATCAATCTTCTCGCCCACCTGCAGACGCTCGTCGATTTGCTCGAGTGCATCAGCGTAGCCGCCCACGCCAAATTCAACGCGCTCAACCGTAATGCCCCGGTCGATGACCTCCTGTTCAAAGCGATTGCAGCCTTCCCACAGGTAACGGAAAAAGTACGCTCCCTCGCGCGATGCGCGGGGCAGGCAAAACACCAGATTGATATCCTTGCGGCGCAGGCTTGAGGCACTTGTGTTGCGGTGATAGCCCATGGCCTCGGCCTTAGCGTTCACCTTGGCGCGCACGGATTCGCTCACGCCGGCCTTTCCCGTCAGAGCCTTGTGCACGGTATTGATGGAAACGCCAAGCTCGGCGGCTATGTCCTTCATGGTTACGCGAGCGCTCATGCGGTTACTCCGTTATAGATAAGTTGCCAATTAATAGTCCAGTTAACGATACCCCAAAAATACTCTTCGACTCGCCGTACTCTCCCTCAAATGCACAAAGCGCCCCGCGAACGGATGCCCGCGGAGCGCTTGGATGTCCGGACCTTATTTGATACCGCGACCCAAGTCTTCGGCGATTTTGTCTACGCCCTTAAGTGCAGCGCACGTCTTTTTGTTGGAGCAATGCCCCGTGCAAACGCCACCCTGAGCGCAGTCGGCGCAGGTGCCCTTGCGGTAGATGCGCACGCACACGGCGACAAACGCAACGCCGATAACAGCCAGTACAACAATATCGATAGGTGCCATAGCAAGCCTCCTCTAGTTAACCAGCACTTACTTTACCCCATTCTCCGCCTACCAAATAGGGACAGGTTTATTTTGGTCGGTTTTATCTGCGGAAACGCCACATCTTACTTCTGGAGCAAAGCAATCTGTCCCCCATTGCGTCAAAAAGCCCGAGTGTCACTGAGACACCCGGGCTCGTGGAAAGGGGTTGATCCTTATTCGGACTTAGGCGGAAACTGCAGCGGAAGCAGTGTTGGTCTCGTCCTCGTCGGTCCAAGCGTGCTTGGGCATAGGACGGAAAATCTGGAAGAGCATCGCAACCAGCAGCACGATGGCCACAATCGTCCAGATACCAAACTGTCCAAGAACAAGCAAGTTGTAGAACTGGTTGATGAACAGGCCGATCACCCAAGCGAAGGCGCACTCGTAACCGATGGCGATCGCAGTCCACTTGCCGGAATCCATCTGGTTGCGGATGGTGCCAATGGCGGCAAAGCACGGAGCGCACAGCAGGTTGAAGGCGCCGAAGGCAACGCAAGCGCCCATGGTGGGGAACATGCCGGCAAACGCGGTCCACAGGCTCGGGTCGGTCTCGCCCGCGTCGGCGACGGACAGCAGCGAGCCGGCGGTGGCGACGACGTTCTCCTTGGCGACGAGGCCAGAGACAGTCAGCGCGGTGGCCTGCCAGGTGCTAAAGCCGAGCGGGGCGAAGATCCAAGCGACCAGGTTGCCCAGCATGGCAAGCACGGAGTAGTCCATAAACTCCTCGGGGATGCCGTCCATCGCAGGCAGGAAGCCAAAGGAACCGTTATAGCTACCAAAGTTGGAGAGGAACCAAACGACGACGGTGGACGCAAAGATGACCGTGCCGGCCTTCTTGATAAAGGCCCAGCAGCGCTCCCACACGTGCAGCGCCCAGGAACGGATCGCCGGGAAGTGGTAGGCAGGAAGCTCCATGACAAACGGGGTCGGACGGCCGGCGAAGAGCTTGGTCTTCTTGAGCATGAGGCCCGAGGCGATGACGGCAAAGACGCCCAGGAAGTAGAAGAGCGGGCTGATCCACGCGGCGGTGGTGGAAGAATCGCCGATGATGGAACCCATGAGCAGGGCGATGATCGGCAGCTTAGCGCCACAGGGAATGAACGTGGTGGTCATGACCGTCATGCGGCGGTCCTTCTCGTTCTCGATGGTCTTGGTGGCCATGACGCCGGGGACGCCGCAGCCCGAGGACACGAGCATGGGGATGAAGGACTTACCGGACAGGCCAAACCGGCGGAACACGCGGTCCATGATGAAGGCGACGCGGGCCATATAGCCGCAGTCCTCCAGGAAAGACAGCATCACGAACAGCAGGAACATCTGCGGGACGAAGCCGAAGATGGCGCCCAGACCACCAACGATACCGTCGCAGACCAGCGAATCGACCAGGCCGCCGTCCTCGGTGCCACCCGCCACAAGGGCGTCGTGCACCACGGTGGTGATACCCGGGACATAGGGGCCGTACTGCGCCGGGTCAACCGAGTCGGCGTTGTCGCCTGCGGCCTCGACGGCTGCATCGTAGGCGTCGCGACCCTGGCCGAGCACGTACCAACCGTCGGTACCGAAGAGCTGGTCGTTGGTGAAGTCGGTCACCGTGCCGCCCAGGGTGGAAACGGCGATGTAGTACACGCAGAACATGATGACCACAAAGATCGGCAGGCCCAGAATACGGTTGGTAACCACGCGATCGATCTTCTCGGAGGTGCTCATCTTGGCAGGAGCCTTGGTCATGCACTCGTCGATAATGTGCGCGATGACGCCATAGCGCTCACCGGTGATGATGGACTCGGCATCGTCGTCGCAGTCCTGCTCGCACCGGGCGACCAGCTCCTCCACGCGAGCAGCCTTCTCCTTAGTGAGGTTGATGAGTTTACAGGCGTCTGCATCACGCTCGAACAGCTTGACGGCGTAGTAGCGACGCTTGTTGGCGGGAACGCTCGCCGGAAGGTTGTTCTCGATGTGCGTCAGAACGTCCTCGATGGAGGAATCGAACTTGTGCTCCGGCACCTGACCCTTAGAAGCAGCGGACTTTTTGACCTGCTCGAAGAGCTCCTTGATGCCCTTGTTCTTAAGAGCCGAGATCATCATGACCGGACAACCAAGCTTCTTGGAGAGCTTGTCGGTGTCGATCTTGTCGCCATTCTTCTCGACCAGATCGGCCATGTTGAGGGCAACGACCACAGGCAGGCCGGTCTCGATGACCTGAAGCGCCAGGTATAGATTGCGCTCCAGGTTGGTGGCATCGACCACCTGAACGACGACATCGGGCTCGCCGCTCATGAGATAATCGCGCGAGCATTGCTCCTCGGGGCTGTAGGGGGAAAGCGAGTAGATGCCGGGGAGGTCCGTGATGGTAACGTTCTTGTCGCTTAGGAGCTTGGCCTCCTTTTTCTCAACCGTGACGCCGGGCCAGTTGCCAACGTAGCCGTTGGCGCCGGTGATCAGGTTGAAAAGCGTGGTCTTGCCGCAGTTGGGGTTACCCGCCAGCGCGACATGGATCTGAGAATCCGCCATTCAATCCTTCTTCCTTGTGTGCCTGCGCTGCTTTCTCCGCACAGGCTGGATAATGTGCTTCAAAGTTGCTGCATTAAGTTAGAAATACCTAACTTTATCTGCAGAAATATACGCCGCGAGCCCTTACTGGACCTCGACGACAGCCGCCTCCTCCTTGCGGATGGAAAGCTCGTAGCCGCGCACGTTGATCTCGACCGGATCACCGAGCGGTGCAACCTTCACGACCTTGAACGAAGTGCCCTTGATGAGCCCCAGGTCCATAAGGTGGCGGCGAAGCGCACCCTCACCGTGAAGCTTGACGATGGTAGAGCTCTCGCCCACCTTAACGTCACCCAACGTCTTCATCCTCTTGTCCCCCTTTCGGTTTTTATGAAATGCTGCGGACTAACCGACGGTCATGATGTGCATGGCAACCTTGGAATCGATGCCAAAGCGTGCGCCCAGCACCGTGACGATGATATTGGCACCACTCGAGCTCACCACGTGGATTTCGTTGCCCTCGACAAAGCCGAGGTCCTTGAGGTGGTGTTTCATGTCCTCATTGCCCTTTACACGAGACACGCGCACGGTTTCGCCCGCTTTTACCATCGAAAGCGGCATGGCCGGCATCTGCGGTCCGCAAGACATGAGTTGCTCCTAACGTCAGTTCGTCCTCAACATCGACGTGATAAAAGTTAACCACGTCTATGTTCGCTTTAGTAAACTAGCACGTGGTTAACTTTTTGGAAAGGGTCTCTATTCAGTTTTCGAAAAAGTTTCCTATACGAAACAAAAAGGCGCGGCAAAGAGCTGTCCTTTGCCGCGCCCCGTCATGCTTAGAGCGAGAGGTTTCTGATCGACGTAACGCAGGAAGCCTCGTCTACGCCCGAAACGCGGAAGATGATATCCTCGCCACACTCGCCGTAGAGAGCCATGAGGCCCATAACGTCGCGACCGTCGGTATGGCGGTCGCCGATGCTGACTGACACGTCGCTACGATGCTTGGCGATAATGTCATAGAGCAGCGCAACCGGGCGGGCATGCAATCCCAACGGATCTTTAATCGTCTTTGTAAACTCGACCATGTCCCCTCCCGCGGCATCGCACATTCGGCCGGCAAAACCCAGCCATGTGGTAGTTATTGTACGTTACCGGCGCACCCCCGTCCCATAAAAAACGAGGGAAGGTACGTGTCCTTCCCTCGCAACAGGCAATATGTAGCCGCTCGCCTACATCAGGCGCAGGCTGACGTCCTTGAGCTGGGCGCCGCTAACGGCACTCGGGGCGCCCGACATGAGGTCGGAGCCGCTGGCCGTCTTGGGGAACGCCATGACGTCGCGGATGGAGTCGGAACCGGTGAGCAGCATGCACACGCGGTCCAGGCCCAGAGCGAAACCGCCCATCGGGGGCGCACCAAACTTGAGGGCCTCCATGAGGAAGCCGAACTGAGACTCGGCGCGCTCCTCGGTAAAGCCCAGGAGCTTGAGCATGGACATCTGCATCTCGGCGTTGTGGATACGCATACCGCCGCCGCCGGCCTCAAAGCCGTCCATGACAAAGTCGTAGGTGCAAGAACCGGCTGCCAACGGGTCGGCCTCGATCTTAGCGATGTCGGTCTCGGTCGGCAGGGTGAACGGCTGGTGCTCGGCTGCATAGGCCTTGCGGTCCTCATCCCAGTGGAACAGCGGGAAGTTGACGACCCACAGGAAGTCGTGGCCCTCGCGCTTGATCTCAAGCGCGTTGGCCATGTGGGAACGCATGCCACCCAGGATCTCGTCGGAAAGCAGGCGCGGGCCGGCGGCGAACATCACAAGGTCGCCGGGCTCGACATCCATGCGCTCGCGCAGAGCCGCCATCTCCTCGTCCGAGAAGAACTTGACGATGGGGCTGTTGATGGAGCCGTCCTCGCGGAAAGCGATCCACGCCAGACCCTTGGCGCCAAACGTGGAGGCCACGCCGGCAAGCTTATCGATCTTGGCACGTGCCCAGGCACCGGCGCCCTTGGCGTTGATGGCCTTGACGACAGAGCCCTCCTCATTTGCGGCGGTCGCAAAGACCTTGAACTTGGAGTTGGCAAAGATGTCGGTCAGGTCGACCAGGTGCATGCCATAGCGGGTATCGGGCTTGTCGGAGCCATAGGTGTCCATGGCATCCCAGTAGTTCATGCGACGCAGCGGCGTGGGCATCTCGACACCCATGCGACCGAAGGCATCGGCAAGAACCTCTTCGAGCGCGCTCATGACATCGTTCTGGTCCACGAAGGACATCTCGATATCGACCTGGGTGAACTCGGGCTGACGGTCGGCACGCAGGTCCTCGTCGCGGAAGCACTTGGCAACCTGGTAGTAGCGCTCGACGCCACCGACCATGAGCAGCTGCTTCAGAAGCTGCGGGGACTGCGGCAGGGCGTAGAAGTTGCCCGGCTGGATGCGGCTGGGGACGATGAAGTCGCGGGCGCCCTCGGGCGTGGACTTGAACAGGGAGGGCGTCTCGACCTCCATGAACTCACGGTTGTGCAGCGCCTCGCGAATGGCAAAGGTAAAGTCGGAGCGCAGCTTGAGGTTGGCCATCATCTCGGGACGACGGAGGTCAAGATAGCGATAGCGCAGACGGGTGTCCTCGCTGGTCTCGATGCCGTCCTCGATCTGGAACGGCGGGGTGACAGACGTGTTGAGCACCTCGGCGTGGTCGGTCAGGACCTCGATCTCGCCGGTCGCGAGCTTGGCGTTGGTGGTCTCCTCGCCACGGGAGCGCACGACGCCGTGGATCTTGATGGGCCACTCGGGACGCATGGTCTCGGCGATCTTAAAGGCATCGCCGTCGGAGTGCTCGGGGTCGAAGGTGAGCTGCGTGATGCCCTCGCGGTCGCGAAGGTCGCAGAAGATAAGGCCGCCGTGGTCGCGGCGACGGCTCACCCAACCGGTGAGGGTGACCTCTTCGCCCACGTTCTCGAAGCGAAGCTCGCCGCAGGTACGGGTGTGCATGGAATGCTCGTCAATGGGACGGGTCTGGCTCATACCAGTGATCCTCCTTTATGGATCTGTGCCGCCCCGTGTCGTTCCGGGCGGCGTCGTACAGATTTGCCCTGCCTGCGTAAACCGCGCAGCCGGACATGGCGTTCTATCTTATCGCACCTGCGTCGATGTGCCGCGGAAAAGTAGCTCCTGCCCAAAGACTTGACGGAGACGAAACAATTGACGCACCGCGGCCGTCGCCAAGGCGCGCCACGTGCGACAATGTGTCCCAATACAACTGCACTCGGAAAGGCCCGCCATGACTGCACGCCTCATCGTTATGGATATCGACTCCACGCTCATCGACCAGGAGGTCATCGACCTGTTGGGCGAGGAGGCCGGCGTAGGCGAGCAAGTGGCGAAGATCACTGAGCGCGCCATGCGCGGCGAACTGGACTTTAAGCAGGCGCTCGAGGAGCGCGTTGGGCTGCTTGCCGGCTTGGACGAGAGTGTGTTCGAGCGTACCTTTGAGCGCGTGACGTTTACTCCTGGCGCGCTGGAGCTTGTGCGCTCGGCGCACAGCAAGGGCTGGAAGGTCGGCGTGGTAAGCGGCGGCTTCCACGAGGTCGCCGACAAGATCGTGGCCGCCGCGGGCATCGATTTTTGCCTGGCTAACCGCCTAGAGGTCGTGGACGGCAAGCTCACCGGTAAGCTGGCGGCAGACATCGTGACCAAGGAATCCAAGCTCATCCGGCTGCTGGATTGGGCAGTCGAGTGCGGTGTCGATATGGCCCACACCGTCGCGATCGGCGACGGGGCAAACGATATCCCTATGATTCAGGCCGCGGGCACGGGCATCGCGTTTTGTGCCAAGCCCAAGACGCGCGAAGCCGCCCCGTTTGCCATCGACGAGCGCAACCTGATGCTCGCCATGGACATCATCCTGCGCGACTAGTCGATCCGTCTAACAATTGAATCAGTCTGTCCTATAGTTTCCGAACAATTTTGTTTTAGTGTTCGGAAACATACCTTTGAGTGCTAGACTTTGCGCCGTCGAAGGGAACATATATGGATAAGCGAGATCTTGAGCAGTTGCTGAGCGATGTTGCCGACGGAGCAGTCGCCCCGGCAGTCGCCCTCACACGCATCCAGACGGCGCCGACCGCCGATCTGGGTTTTGCGCAGCTCGATCTTTCGCGCGGGGTGCGCCAGGGAGCCGGCGAGGTTGTCTACGGTGCCGGTAAAACCGCCGAGCAGATTGCCGCCATTATCGAAGCGCTGCGCGATGCCGGTCAGGAGCGCATCCTGGTCACGCGCCTGGACAGCGAAAAAGCAGCCCGCACCTCGGAGCTCCTCGGCAACGGCATCGACCTGGGGTATATCCCGAACGCACAGCTCGCCCTCGTGGGCGGCAAGCCCTCCCCTACTGGCAACGGACGCATCGTCGTCGCCTGCGCCGGCACGAGCGACTTGCCCGTCGCCGAGGAAGCCGCGTTGACGGCCGAATTCTATGGCAACGAGGTCGACCGCCTCTACGACGTGGGTGTTGCCGGCCTGCACCGCCTGCTCGCGCATGCCGAGGAACTTGCACAGGCGCAGGTGGTCATCGCCATCGCCGGCATGGAGGGCGCGTTGGCGAGCGTTGTCGGCGGCCTGGTGAGCTGTCCGGTCATCGCCGTTCCCACCAGCGTGGGCTACGGCGCAAGTTTTGGTGGCGTAGCCGCACTGCTCGCCATGCTCAACTCCTGTGCCAGCGGCGTATCGGTCGTCAATATCGACAACGGCTTTGGTGCCGCCTACCAGGCAAGTCTTATCAATCATCTGAGCGCCGGCACGCCCCACGCCCGTTAAGGAGCATTCCATGTCCAACCATCAGCACACGCTTATCATCGACGGCACCTCGGGCATCAGCGGCGACATGACCGTCGCGGCCCTGCTCGACCTGGGCGCCAGCGAGGAGCACCTGCGCGAACAGCTCGCCACACTGCCGGTCGACGGCTTTACGATCGCCGTCACGCGTGCAAACAAGCATGGCATCGACGCCTGCGATTTCGACATCCAGCTTGCAGAGGAGCTCGAGAACCACGATCACGATATGGCCTGGCTCTACGGCAACGAAGCAACTGCCGAGCACACGCACGAACATGAGCACCACCATCATGACCACGACGAGCACGAACACGAACACACACACGAGCATGACCATGAGGCCCACGGCCATGGCCACGAGGGCCATCATCACGCCCACCACCATCACCATCGTTCTTTGGCGGACGTCACCGCCATCATCGATGGCTCGCAGCTAAGCGATGGCGCCAAGCGTCGCGCTCTCGCCATCTTTACCGCACTCGCTGCCGCCGAGGCCAAGGCTCACGGCAAAACGCCCGAGACCGTCCTGTTTCACGAGGTAGGCGCCGTCGACTCCATCGTCGACGTCTGCTCGGTCGCCATCTGCCTCGATGACCTTGGTATCGAGGATATTGTCGTCGAGTCGCTCTCCGAGGGCCACGGAACCATCCGCTGCGCCCACGGCCTCATGCCCATTCCCGTCCCCGCTGTCGTCAACCTGTGCCAGGCGGGCAATATCGCCCTCACGCCTGCACCGGTCGCCGGCGAGCTCGTGACGCCCACGGGCGCCGCCATCGTCGCCGCACTGCGCACGTCCGAGCACCTGCCAGCCCGCTACCACATCGAAGCCGTCGGCTACGGCGCCGGCAAGCGCCCCTACGAGGGCTGCTCCGGCACGCTCCGTTGTCTGCTCGTTCACGTGGATGCATAGCCATGGATGCCCGCAAAGAAAAAAGCCGCGCTGCCATCGTCGCGGCGTTCTCCGAGCTGCTACGCGAAGAGGACTACGGCAAGATTACCGTCGGCGACATCATCGCGCGCGCTCACGTAGGCCGCGCGACATTCTACGGCCTCTTTAAGAGCAAAGACGACCTACTGTCCGAGCTCGTGAGCGACATCTGCACCCACGCCCTCGACGACGATGGCACACCGCTCGACGACCCACTCGTGCAGGTCGAGCATATCCTCAACAACCTCTGGGAACGCCGTCAGGGCGTTCGAGCCCTCGTAGCCGGCGCCGGCTCCCGCGTCTTCGCCGACTGTCTCCGCAAGACCATCATGTCACGCGCAGCCGAAACCGTCCCCGCCGACCCCGCAGGCCCCGCCGGCACCATGGACCGCAGCTTCCTACTACACCACATAGCCTCAAGCTTCGTAGCCACCATCCAATGGTGGGCCTGGCACAACTTTCAAGTAGACAAAGCCGACGTAGCCAAAGACTACTTATCGGCCATAAAACCCCTCTTCAACTAAGTAAGAACATCATCCCAAAGCATCGCCCCAACCCAGGGCGCCACGCATCCCAAAGTGTCACTCGCGCTTCACCGCCCCCAACAGCAACAAGCCCCTCCCATCCAAATCCAAATTCAGATTTATATGTTGGGCTGCTTGTTCCAACGCGGCCAAGATCCCGCAGCTGTCCGCATGGGGTAACTTCCCAGCGCATTCCGCAGGACGAAAGAACCCCCGCTGCGCACTGAACTGCCTCCCATTTCTCATGTCCAAGAAATGGGAGGCAGTTCAGTGCGCAGCGGGGGTTCTTTCATGTCCGAGGACGCGCTGGGAAGTTACCCCATGCGGCCAGCGGACAACTATGTAGCCTCAGACTAGAACATGCCCAAGAAACCGTGCACAAACAGCGCGGCCAGAGCGGCACCGATAAACGGTGCGATGCCAGGAACGAGCAGGCCGTACTTCCAGTTGTTGTCAGCCTTGTTCTTAATCGGCAGCACCTGATAGGCCATGCGAGGACCAAGGTCACGAGCCTGGTTCATGGCGAAGCCGGTGATGCCGCCCATGCCCATGCCAACAGCCCAAACGATCAGACCGACGCAGATGGCGAGCATCAAAACGTTCTCGCCGGCGCGGCTAGCGGCAGCAAGGATGGCGCTGATGAACACAAAGGTGCAGATGGCCTCGCAGAAGAAGTTGCGAGCATAGTTCGTACCCTCGGTGGTGGGGTTGGTCGAGAAGATATTGCGCTGGGCAATAGGGTCGACGACGCCCTCGGAAGCCTTGAACTCATCGGCATACATCAACCACGCGATCACGGCACCCGCAAAGCCGCCGAGCATATCGGCAATCATGAAGGGGATGCAGCTGCTCCACGGCACCAGGCCTACGATGCACTGGGCAAGCACCATGGCGGGGTTCATGCACACGGCGCCGCCAAAGACAAACAGGCAGACCGAGATGCCAAAAGACCAGGTGGTGATGGCAAACATGTGACCGGAGCCCTGATACTTGGTGCCCTTGAGCACGGTATCGCAGTGCACGCCCACGCCAAAGATGATCATGAGGGCCGTTGCGCCGAATTCGCAGAGGAGTTTGGTAAGCATAAAACCTTATCTTTCTTGTCGGTTATAAACGATTCGTTTAGGCCGCGTACTAGTGCTGAGCGACGACAACGCCCAGGCCATCGGGAATGACGGCCACCTTGGCATCGGCACCCTTCATCTCAAAGGCGAGCTTGAGCGCCTCATCGAGGGTGTTGACCGGCGTCATGTGCATATCCTTGATCATCTGGTGATCGCACAGGTCGGTGACCATGATCACAGGGTGATGCGCCAGGATGCGGGCAAAGATCTGGCTCGTCCACTGGTCGGGCAGGGTCTCGTCCTTAGGACGGTCGATGCAGGCACGCTCAAACTCCGCCGGATCGTTGTCGGCGATGTTGTGATAGAAGCCCTCGCCACCGTGGCCGTCGGCACAACCGGCGACGTCGATGATCACGCCGCCCTCGGGAAGCGTGGCCTCGGCAGAGCACATGCCCTTCACGGCCTGATAGATGTTCTGGTCGAGCGGGTAGCCGCCGTTGGTGGTGATGGCGATCTCGCACTCGACGGGCTCAACGCCGGCAAGGCTCTTCACGAACTCGCAGCCAGCCTCGTGTGCCTTATGGATGTCGCCTGCAAAGGAGCCGATAACCTCATGCTTGCCGTTGAGCACCACGTTGAGCACAAAGGCAAGGTGAGCCATCTCGGCAGCGGCAAACATGTCCTCGCTCACGTGGTTGTGGCACAGGTTGCCGGCACGCGAATGGGAATCGTTCACAAACTGACCGTTGTGGTTGTACATGATGGTCTTGTAGCTGGCGATGCCAGGCAAGACGGACTTGCGGCTACCAGAGAAACCGGCAAAGAAGTGCGGCTCAATAAAGCCCTCGGCAAGCAGCAGATCGCAATCGGCGGCAATCTTGTTGATGATGCACTCGCCACCAGAAGGCAGGGTGCCGATCTTTTTCATCATGCTGTCGTCAGTCGCGACGTGCATAACGATTTCCTCGTTGGCAACGATCTCCTCGCCGTACTTGTTGACGAGTTCCTCATGCGTCGACGGACGATGCATACCCGTAGCAACCAAAATGCGCACGCGAGCCTCGGGCGCAGCGGAATGGATGTGATGCAGCAGAATAGGCATCGTCACACGCGAGGGAACGGGACGCGTATGATCGGAGCTAATAATGACAATATCCTTCTTGCCAGCACAAAGCTCCTCGAGCGACGGCGAGCCATAAGGGTTGGCAAGCGACTCCTCTACCAGCTCTTCCTGCGATTTCGTGGTCTTAAACTCGTTTTGATGACCTTCCATCACACCCGCGAAGTTCTTATCCTCGAGCTCCAGATGCAACGTCTTGTGGTCAAACGGCAGTTCACATTCAAACAATGACGAGCGCCCTCTTCCTTTTCAACTGACACACTAGATAAACCGTTGGAAGGATACGCCGCTCACCGAAAAACACCACCGTCCACCGACTCATTAACACAACGTTCATATTTGACCCACAACAAAACGGCCACGATCCCAAACGGGACCGCAGCCGCCTGTCAAAGACACTATAGACAGGATGATTTACGCAGCGCCGAGGCAAACATCTAGTCCGAGACGTACGCACGTAAGCCATTTTGCATAAATTCGTTAATTAATTGCATAAGATGGCGCATGGATTTCTGGCCATAACTGGGTAGTACCCTCCGGAGCGTGCATTTTTGCGAGTATTCAGCATCGCGGGATAAGATTTTGGTGCCAAAAATCTTTCAAAAGGTAGATAGTCCTCATGACTCGACCCATCTGGATAGCATGCGGCGAGAAACCAGCCATATATGATCGTCGCCAAAGCCCAATCGTCGTGCAAAAGCATCAACAAAGGCAGCGAAAGCCGGCTATGGCCTTATGCATCAATCTTTGGCTGCTGAAAACTCCGTTTTTTGCACGTCGCCCCAAGCACCACCCTCACCCAGCGGCTGATCCGCCGAAGACCGGACATCGCAGGGCCCGCCATTAGTTTACTTTTAGGCACACTCCGCAGGACGCAAGAAGCCCTCGCCGCACTCCACATTAAGCGCGAAGCGCGCCATTATCCCCTTCAGCCCCAATCCCTGAAGACCGAGGACGAAGGGGCCCGATGGGTTTCCCTCTGAATGCATTCCGCAGCACGAAGCCCCCTTATCCGCAGCTCCGAAGGAGCAGGATAAGGGGGCTTCAAGTGCGAGGACGCATTCAGAGGGAAACCCATCGGGCCCCGGTGAGAGCCACAGGGCTATCGATTACCCCGTGTTCTGCAATCCTGCCGAGACGCCGGTCACAGTCGAAAGAATCAGGCTCATGTACTCGGCCTTCTTCTCCTCGGCCATCTCGTCCTGGTTCATACGCACCTCGCGAAGGGCGCGGACCTGGGCGATGGACAGGGCGTCGACGTAGGGGTTGCGCACGCGGACGGCGCAACCGAGCACGCGGCGACGCTGCAGCGGCCACTCATCACCGACGATGGCAAGGACCCACTTACGCGTGAGCTGCATCTCGGTGAAGACCTTCTCGGACAGATCCTGGCGATCGCCCAGGTGCAGATACATCTTGGCGATGCGCTGGTCGGTCTTGGCGATCGACATCTCGATGTTGTCGATAAAGGTGCGGAAGAACGGCCACTCCTGGTAGGCAGCCTTGAGCTGGTCAAGATCGCCAAGCTGCTCGCAGGCGGTGCCCAGACCGTACCAAGCGGCCAGGTTAATGCGCGCCTGGCTCCAGCTGAAGATCCACGGGATGGTACGCAGGTCGTCGAGCGACTTGGCACCCAAGCCGCGCTTGGCGGGACGCGAGCCGATCGGCAGCAGACCGACCTCGGTCAGCGGCGTCACGGTCGAGAACCATGGCGTAAAGTCCTCGGTGTTCAGCAGGTCCAGATAGCGCTCGTGGCTTGCGGTGTTGAGCTTCTCGGCCATATCCCAGAACTTCTGCGTGGTCTCGGTGTTGGTCTTCTCGACACTCGGGGCCGACTGCAAAAGCGTTGCGGCAGCAACGGACTCAACATGGCGCTGAGCCAGCGTGCGGTTACCGTAACGGGCAAAGATGACCTCGCCCTGCTCGGTAAGCTTAAAGAAGCAGTTGACCGAACCCTTGGGCTGCGCCAGCACGGCCTTGTTGGCCGGGCCGCCGCCACGGCCCACGGCACCGCCGCGACCGTGCATGAGCACCAGGTCGATATCGTTCTTCTCTGCCCACTTGGCGATGCGCTCCTGCGCGGAGTGCAGCGCGAGCATGGCCGTGGTAGGACCGGCATCCTTGGAAGAGTCGGAATAGCCCAGCATGACCTCCATGCGGCGGTTGGTCTGGGCAAGGCGCTTTTGCACCACGGGCAGCGTAAGCATCTGATCGAGCACGTCGACGCAGCCCTCGAGGTCCTCGAGCTGCTCGAACAACGGGATCACGTCGAGCTCGGGGACATCCTCCTCGTGTGCAAAGGACAGGTGCGCCAGCTCAAAGACGTCGGCCACATGCTGAGCGCTCTTGGTAAACGAGATGATGTAGCGGTGCGCCATCTTCTTGCCGTAGCGCTTTTGGATGGAGCCGATAGCGCGGAAGGTATCGATGACCTCGCGCGTCATGGGCTGCAGGTCGCCATGGATACCGTTCTCGTGGATATCCTTAAGGGCGCGGGCATGCACCACGGAGTGCTGACGGAACTCCATCTCGACCATATGGAAGCCGAAGGACTCGACCTGCCAGATGATGGTCTGGACCGGGCCGTAGGCAGCACGGACGGCACCGCAGGCGGCCAGCGAGCGCTGGACGACGCGCAGGTCCTCCAGGAACTCATCGGCGCTGTGGTACATGGTGTCGGTGATACGACGGACGGTGGCGTTCAGGCGGTCGGCCATGACGAGCATGACGGCGCGATGCGGCTCGTGCTCGGAGATCAGCTCGGCGCGGGCCGTGTAACGAGGGCTCATCTCGACCTGATGGTTCCACAGGTTAATGAGCTCGGCCGACGGCTTGCTGTAGGTAGCCTCGAGCGTGAGGTTGCGGCCGATGTGGCGGCACTTGTCCTCGAGCTTGAGCACCATGTGCGTAAAGTACTTGGCGGCGACCTCACGGCTCACCTTGGCGGTGACGTTGGGGTTACCGTCGCGGTCGGAACCGATCCAGCTGCCGGGATGGAAGAACGCCGGGCACAGCGGCGGCACAGTACCGGCCTTGTCGCCCAGCACCCAATCGTCAAAACGACGATAGATAACGGGGATAACGTCGAACAGCGTGTTATCGAAGATGTCGATGATGGTATCGGCTTCCTCGACCGGCGTGGGCTTCTTGAGCGCGATGGGACTCGTACGCACCAGGGCGTCGATCTCCTGCAGCATATGGCGCTCGTTCTCCACCAGGTCGGAGCCGCCCAGACGCGGACGCTCCTCCAGCAGGTTGGAGATACGGCGGATCTTGCCCTCGACGGCCTTACGACGGGCCTCGGTGGGATGTGCGGTAAAGACAGGGTGGAACTCGAGCTTGTCGAGCAGCTCGTTGGCACCCTCGACACCCAGCTCATTCACCAGCTGGTGATAGGCAACGGTAAGCTCGTTGGCAGGATCGACCTCGGTATCGGTCGACGCACCGGCCTCGCGCTCGCGCAGCTGCGCCACACGGTAGTTCTCCTCCGACAGGTTTGCCAGATGGAAAAAGCTCGTAAAGGCGCGAACGATGACCTGCTGCTTATCGAGCGGCAGGCTGTCGATCAAATCGACGACCTCACGAAATGCCACGGCAGTGGGCTCGTCGGCGGTGGGCACGCCCTGCTCGTCGACGGCTTCGTCGGCAGCGCAGGTACCGGGGTTGCCGGCATTGACCACAATCTCGGCTGTCAAAATCTTGTCGAACAGGTCCACGATCTCGGGATCATACTCGCTAAGCACACGGCGCTCCAGGCGCAAGAACAGCGCCAGATTGTCGCGCAGCTCCTCGGGGATCTCGATCTCGGCGAGACGCTCCCTGGACTCGGCATTCGAGCCGATTCGGTTAACGAGGCGGTTGACCACGGCAGCGACGCGCGCCGCGGCTTCGGGTACAGACTGGTTGCTTAGGTTCTCAGCCACGTTTCCTCCCATTCCTCCTTCTATGCACGTAACATGCGGTATTCATTATAGGCGCTTGAGAAATACTTTCGACACTGATTGCGCTTTACCACACAAAAGTATTTTCTGCATTGCAAAGGTTTTTGCCCTAAATGGTCGTATTTCTCGGTGGGCGGCATACGTAAACGGGGGCATTCCGCATAAAAGCGAAACACCCCCGTAACAATCGCTCTCCATGAGCAGGGCACGTTAGCAGGCCCGAAGCTCAAAAAGATGCGCTACAGGCGCTCGCGAACCGCCTCGACGACGTTGTCCAGATCGGCGAGCACCTCGTCATGGCTCTGCATGTCGCGCACTTTGACCTTGCCGGCGGCAAGCTCGTCGCCACCCAGGACCAAGATGAGCTTGGCGCCTACCTTATCGGCTTGCTTAAACTGGGCCTTGAGCGAACGACCCTGATAGTCGGCCTCGGTCACGATACCTGCGGCGCGAAGCTCCTGCGTAATGGCAAAGACGTTCTGACGCAGCTCCTTGCCGGCGTTGGCGACATAGACGCACGGGGCCTCATCGGCACCCAAATCGCTGCCAAAGGCCTGCAGGGCCAGCAGGGCGCGCTCAAAACCGACAGCAAAGCCGACGCCCGCCGTGGGCTTGCCACCCTCGAGCTCGACCAGGCCATCGTAGCGGCCGCCGCCGCCGATGGAGCCGACGCCGGCGCCAGGGGCCTCGACCTCAAAGACAGTACGGGTGTAGTAGTCCAGGCCGCGCACCAAGGTGGGATCCTCGACATACTCGATACCGGCGGCATCCAGATAGCGCTTGACCTGCTCGTAGTGCTCGCGGCACTCATCGCACAGGTTGTCACCCATCAGCGGAGCCTCGGCCATGATCTCGCGGCAGTGGTCGTTCTTGCAGTCGAAGGCACGCAGCGGGTTGAGCTCGGCGCGCTCGCGGCACTCGTCACACATCTCGTCTGCGTGATCGAGGATGAACTGCTTGACCTGCTCGCGGTAAGCCGGACGGCACTGGGCGTCACCCATCGAGTTGATGAGCAGACGAAGCTTGGAAAGATCGAAGCCCAGGCGCTTGTAGAACTCCATGAGCATGATGATGCACTCGGCGTCTGCCGCCGGATCGGGAGCGCCGAGCCACTCGATGCCCACCTGGTGGAACTGGCGCAGGCGGCCCTTCTGGGGACGCTCGCCGCGGAACATGGCCTCGGCGTAGTAAGCCTTAAACGGCGTGGAGCCCTGGGGCACCAGATTGTTCTCGACGACGGCGCGCACCACGCCGGCCGTGCCCTCGGGGCGAAGTGCCAGGCGCTGCTTGGGCTTGAGTTTGGTGTCGGTGCCCTCGGTAAAGACGCGCTCCAGGTTGGCACCGCTGAACACGCGGAACATTTCCTTGCGCACGACGTCGGTCGACTGGCCGATACCGTGGACAAACACGTCAACCTGCTCGATCGCGGGCGTCTCGATGGGTTTAAAACCAAACGGCTCGAACACGCCGGCCGCAATCTGCTGCATCTTTTGCCAGGCGCGCATCTCGGCGCCGATAAGGTCGCGGGTTCCCTCCGCCTTCTGTGCCTGCATGGGCAAACACCTTTCTTTTGTATCGCGTCATAGGTAGTGGACATTATACGGCACAAAGCAGCAACGCGGCGGCGCGCCTGACCGAACGAGGGTATGGGGACTCGTTCGGCCAGACGCGCCGCCGCGGACGAAGCGGACAAGCGGCGATGCGCTTTGGCCTACCTACTCCCCCGCCACGCTCGCGCGCAGCTTGGCGGCGATGGGCTCGGATGCCAGCAGGAACACGAGCATGACCACGGAGCACGCCAGGCACACGATCCAGGTGCTCGCAAAGGAGCCCGAGACGGCAAAGAGCACATAGACCTGCCAAAGCTCACCCACAAAGCTCATGCCCGCGAGCACCGTCGAGGTGGCGATAACGGTAAGCGAGCCCAATACGCGGCCACTCACCTTATCGGCAACATGGCCGATAACGAGCGAACCCACGACACTCACCACGGTGGAGATGGCATTGGAGATGTTGTACTGCGCAAGGGAAATGCCCAGGTCGCTGACGATCAGCGGCTGGAACAGGCTCATGCAGTTGACGAAAATCGTGTAGCACGTGGCCATGATCACGAAGCCGGAGGTCACAACGAGCCAGCCGGGGAAGAACTTACGCTGCTGGGACATACTGCTCCTTATTTAACAAACGAATAGCCGGCGCCGGGCGCCGGTAGTGCCCAAGATTGCCTTGAAAGACAAGGGCATAGGCCTTACGGCCATGCCCGCAGGCTTGAAAGGCAAGGTTGGGTGCTACCGGTGGTCGGCGATATAGCCCAAAGCGACGGCGGTATAGGCCGCGGCACCGAGGGGAAGCTCGGCATCGTTAAAACGTGCCTTGGGATGGTGCTGGGCAAAGTGTTCGTCCGTATCGGTCACAGCCGCGCCGATCGTAAAGTATGCGCTCGGTATCTCACTCGAGATAAGCGCAAAGTCCTCGCTCGCCATGGCATGGAACAGCGGCAGGAAGGCGGCCTTGGGCAGTGTCGCACCCACATAGCCAAGTGAAGCCTGGGTCATATTGTCATCGAGTACCAGCGGCGGAACATCCGAGAGCGTCTCGATAGTCGCCGGCGTACGATAGGTCGTGGCAACGCCTTTGACGACCTCCGCGATGCGGGTCTTGAGGTGCTCCATGAGCGTGACGTCGAAGCCACGCAGCGGTCCCTCGAGCACTCAAGTGTCGGGGATGACATTTGCGGCGAGACCGCCGGCGAACTTGCCAACGGTAAGCGCGACCTCCTTGGCCGCCGGCACCTCGCGGGAGATGAGCTCCTGAAGCGCCAGATGCACATGGACGCCGGCCGTGATGGGGTCGATGCAGATCTCGGGGCTCGAGCCATGGCCGCCCTTGCCCTGAAGCGTGACGCGAAAACCGTACACGCCCGAGAGCGCCGGGCTGCCGTAGAGCACCAGGCCAAGCGGCGACTGGCTATTGACATGCATGGCAAAGGCGGCCTGGGGGCGTGGGCTCTGCAGCAAACCGTCGACGATGGCAGCACGGGCACCCTCAAAGGTTTCCTCGCCCGGCTGGAACAGCAACTTAACCGTGGCGTTGGCGTCGAGAAGCTCGGACTCGCGGGCCTTGAGCATACGAGCCGCACCAAGCAGCGCCGTCGCGTGCATATCGTGACCGCAAGCATGCATGCAGCCATTGGTGGATGCAAAGGGCTCGCCGGATTCCTCGGCAACGGGAAGGGCATCCATGTCGCCGCGGAGCATGATGACCGTACCGGCCTGCTTGTCCGTGCACGTACCGTTACCCCGAGCAGCAGCTGCCGCGCCGGCACCGATAAGGCCAACGACACAGGAGCCGTCGACAAGCACGGCATAGGGAATATCCATCTCGTCCAGACGCGCCTGGATAAAGGCGGACGTCTGCGGAAGGTTGTTACCCAGCTCGGGCATCTGGTGTAGATCGTGTCGCCACACAGCAAGCTCGTCTGCAAAAGTCTGAGCTTCTGCAACAAGACCGTCACCGATAGCGGCCTGCGCCGCTGCGGTAGCCTTGGGCGCTGGTTGCGGTTGAAAATCGGACAAAGCTGGTGCCATAGATGCCCTCCAGTAACGTTTTTGCAGCAAGCACTTTGATAGCGTAAAGTGCAAAGTACAACTTTAAGGGCGACGCATAAAAAATGCCGCCCCGGGAGGGCGGCGCAACAAGTTGTTTACAATTGCGGGCGCGGCTTTTTGCGCAAAAAATCGAAGTGAGTCTCACTCAAGATAATCGACAGGAAGATAAGCACGAAGCCGGCGAGCAGGCGCGAGGTGAGCGCCTCCCCCATCAGCAGCACCGAAAACAACACGCCCGAAGGCGACTCCATCGAAAGGAGCAGTGAGCCCGTCGAAGCCGGGACATGCGCCAGGCCGACGTTTTGGATGAGCAGAGCCACGCATGTGCAGCCCACCGAGAGAAACGCCATCACACCGATAAAGTTCGGCGTCCACACGGACAGAGGCGCCTGGGTCTCGAATAACAGCGACGAAACCAGGCTCAGCACGCCGTTGCCCACAAACATCCAAAACGTGATAACGTTGATGTCCATTTTGCGACCGTACTTGGCGGTCACCGCCATCTGGATGGCGAAGAAGACCGCGCCTGCCAGCGTAATGACGTCACCGATGTTGAACTCGACGCTATCGAGCGCCACCAAGCCAATGCCCGCCAAGCACAGCAGTGCCGCGCCCAGGTTATAGCGGGTGAGTTTTTCTCCGCTCAGAAAAAAGCTCGCGAACGGCACGAGGATGCAATACGTGCCCGTCAAAAAAGCATTCTTGCCCGCCGTAGTATATGCCAGACCGACCGTCTGCAACGCATAGGCCGCCCACATGAGCACGCCCATACTCAGGCCAACGATCAGATTGCGAGCGTTGAAATGTGCAGTGATGCGCTTGTGGAAGACGGCAAACATGACCAACGCTGCAGGCAGAAAGCGTACATAGAGCAGCTCGAACACCGGAATGGTGCCGAGTGCATCCTTCATAGTGGTAAAGGAGTAGCCCCAGATGACCGCCACCGAAAGTAGCAAAACTTTCCAGAACAGCGGGGAGCGTGCGCCGGCGCCCCTGGGAATACCGCCCGCGCCTAAATCCTCACGGGCCACAGGGCTATCGGGCATGTTTTCGATTTCGTTGGCAGCGTATTGGGCCATGGAACATCCTCACACTCAATCTGGGCGTGGTGTCCGCACGCGTATGGCTGCGTGCCGCCTCATGGTCAAATAAAAACGGGGCGCACCGGACCCCCGGCACGCCCCGCTACTGTAGCAACAACCAAGCAGCCCACGCAATCCAGCCCACTAAAGCGTCGGCAGAGTAAACCTCGATGTTTCGTCGATGTCACGCTGTTGCACTAAATAAGTTTCGTGCTTTCAAGCTTTTCGATAATCCAGTCGTTGGCTTTGATGACCGGACGGCGGAAGACGACGCCCAAGGCCAGCGACGGAATCAGATAGCTCGCCAGAATGCCCAGCTCAACCCAGTACTCCATATGGTAGGCGCCAGCCATGGCGGCATGCATGGCGTTGATGCCGTGAGTAAACGGCAGGAACGGATAGATCGCCTGGAACACGGGGCCGGTCATCTCGATGGGGAACGTGCCGCCCGAACCGCCGACCTGCATGACCAACAGCACGACTGCGAGCGCCTTGCCGATATCGCCAAACGAAACCGTAAGCGTGTAGACGATATTGGAGAACACGAGACTCGCGACCCAGCCCGCTAGCACAAACTGCAGCGGGTTGTCGCACTGAATGCCAAAGAACAGAATGTCGCCCGCGCACACGAGCGTTGCCTGCAGCAGAGCCAAACCGCCAAAGAACAGGTAACGACCCAGATAGATCTCGTGCAGGCGCACGGGGATGAGCTCGTTGATAAGCTCATCGTCAACCGAGACCTTCATCATGGCCGCCAGTACGATCGAGCCGACCCAGAGCGACAGAATCGTGTAGAACGGCGCCATGGCCGAACCGTAGTTGCGGATCGGATAGACCGGCTTACGGTCGAGTGCGACAGGGCCGGAAAGCGACACGGCCAGACCCTCGGGATCATTGCCGATCATCGTCTTGATCGTGGCTAGATCATCAGACATAAGGGCACCGTCGAGTTCGTCCTTAAACGCGCTGATCTTGTCCGACGCCTCGCCCAGCTGATCGGAAGCCTTGTTGACCAGCTTTGCGGCTTTGGACAGACCCTTCGCCAACGAGCCGGACGCATCGGTCAGACCTGCAACGGCGCTATCCAGATCGCTCGAAATACCATTCAGTGAATCCAGAACCCCCGAGACGGTCTTCTTGAGCTCCTTGGCCTTAACCGAAAACGTGGAATCGTAATCGGATTTGGCACCCGCGATGCCGGCCTTGGCATCGGCGATGGCCTGATCGACCTCGGCACGCATGCTGTTGACCTCTGCCATACTGTCAGAAAGGGACTTAGCGGTTGCCGTTAGGTCCTTGGCGTTGTTTCGATACTCCACCGCGATCCTGCTCAGCGATGTTGCCACAGACTTGAGGCTCTCCTGGAGCTTTTCGTCACTGACCTGCTCGGCAAAGCCGCGGAGCTGGTCGGCCGTGGCGTCGATATCGTCGGCACGTGTATTGAGCGCCGTCGCGGCATCGTTGAGTTGTGACGCTGTAAGGTCAACATGCTGTTTCGCGGCATCGAATGCCTTCGCAAGCTCGGCAGACACGTTGTCGAACGAACCCGCACTTCCATCGATCGCGGCATCGATGGCATCGTTTGCCGCCTTAAGCGCTTCTTTGGAATCATCGATGCCGCTCTTGGCATGCTCCATCAGCTGCTTGGTCGACTCATCGACGGCACCGGTCTGCTTGAGCATGCCGCTCGCCGACGTCAGCGAATCGGACGTGGAGCTCAAAATGCCCGCAAGCGACGTTGCGCTGGCCTGAACGTCCTGCAGGTCCTGGACCGAATCGCCGAGCGTCGAGGACAGGTTGGCGATAAAGTTGCTAACCTGGTCGGTGCTCATGTAATCGAGCAGGCTGGACACCGTCTTAAGACCGATGGTCGTGATGGTCTTGGTAAAGGTCTCGTTAACCTGGCTCTGAACGGCGCTCGAGCCCTTCTCGGTCACGATCTGTGCAATGGCGTTGGCCTTCTGGTTCTCGTAGAACTCGATATCGGCGTGCTTCACGTCGGTCGAAAAGAGCGTCATCATGTCGGAACTAAACGTTTTGGGGATAACGACGGCAGCATAGTACGCGCCTGACTTTACGCCCTCGATAGCTTTATCGCGATCGTTGAGCACGACCCAGTCGAAGTTCTCGTTGCCGCGTAGGGTGGCGATCACGTTTTCGCCCACGTTGACCTCGACGGGGATCAGATCGCTCTCGTAACCCTCATCGGTGTTGACCACGGCGATCTTAAGATTGCCGGTGTTGCCGTACGGATCCCAGCTGCCGGCGATGTTAAACCACGCGTACAGGCACGGTACGATAATGAGGCCCATCACGACAACCAAGCCGATTACGGAGCGAGACACGTTTTGGACATCGCGCTTAAACAGATGCAGGATGTTCTTCATTTATGCCTCACCTCCTTTGGAGTGCTTGCCGAGCGGGGCGTTCTTTTCATTCATCACAAACGTGTCATCCCCGTTCTCGGGCACATGGGCCGCATCGCGATGACCACATTGGTTGACAGCCTGAGTCTTGGGTTCAGACCCCCGCTCGCTCGCATTCAAGCCGAACATGCGACGAGCGGCCGGAATGGCGGCCGTGTGCTCGCGCATCTCGCGGCGCAGGTCCTCATCCGAAAGCGCCGAGATGCGCATCTGGGTGTTGAGGCTCGAGCGGATGTACTCGATATTGATAAGCCAGCCGCAAATGGCAATAACCGAGATGATCCAAATGACAAGCAGGATGATCTTGCCGTTATTGTCGATATCGAGAACCGTCGACAGGACAAAGAGCAGGACCTGAACGCCCACCACGGCGGCAAAACCGCCCTTGATGTAGTACGGGTAGCGATGTTCAAAGGCGACCGCATGATCGAGCAGTTCGCGACGGTACGAATCGGAATCGAGCATGACACGCATGGCCGTGCGCAGCGAGTAGCGCTGGCGCGGCAGGTCGTTGGACTCGCAGATCATCATACCCGTCGTGGAAAGCTGTTTATCAAAGAGCAGGTTAAGGTTGAGCAGCAGCGGACGCAGCTGCAGACCGATAAAGAGCGCCACGATCAAGAACACGCCCAGAATGCACAGGTTAAACAGGTAGTTAAACGAGTACATGCCGCCGACCGTCTCGCGCAGCAGATTGATGCCGTAGGTAAAGGGCAGCAGCGGGTGCAGCCACTGGAAGAAGCCGGGCATCATCTCGATGGGATACATGCCCGACGAACCCGGAATCTGCACGATGACGAGAATGACGCCGATTGCCTTGCCGATGTGCTTAAACGTAGTGGACAGCGCATAGATGATATTGACGTAGGTGAACGAGATGGCGATGCCGCCCAGCACGAACAGCAGCGGGTTGATGCACTGCACGCCAATCACCAGATCGCCTACCGTAACGATGGTGGCCTGGAGCGCGCCCAGGATCACCAGGAGCATCCAACGGCCGAAGTAGCCCTGGCGCGCCGTAAAGCTGCCAATGCCCTCGCGATCGACCTCGAGCTTGTAGATGGCGATGAGTACGTAACCGCCCACCCAAAGCGCCAGATTGGTGTAGAAGGGAGCGATGCCCGAGCCAAAGCTCTTGACCGGATAGATCGACTTGGACGTCAGCTCGACCGGAGAGGCCATGAAATCTGCCACGTCATTGACATCGACGCCCATAAGGTCGGCGAGCTCGCCCATAGACTCAGAGGTCTGCAGCGCCGCGATGTCATTGGCTGCGGTCGCAAGCTTGTCCTGGACCTTGGCAAGCGAGGAATCGGTCTGGGACAGCGTGGTCTTGGCCTGGCCGAGCGTAGCGTTAAGCTGCGAAAGCGTACCGCGCGCACTTGCAATAGTAGGCGTGAGGCCAGACACGATTCCCGTCAGATCACCCGAGACGGCGGCAAATGAATCAAGCGCGCTCGAGGCCTTCGGCAGCGCGTTTTGACCCAGGTCCGTCTGGGCCTGGCCAAGGTTGGTCGCACCGGTCTGGATTGCGTTATTGATAGCGTCGCTGGCGCCCGAGACAGCCGCGGCGTCATTCGCCATGGCGCTCGACTGCGCAGACAGACCGTCCTTGATGCTCTGAAGCTTTTCATTCTGCTCGCGGAGCAAATCGATGGTCGATACAATGCGCGCGTCAATTTCCTTGGAACCTGTCGACGTGTCATTAACGAGAATTTCCAAGTGCCCGATAACGGCCTTATTGTGGTCGATCGTCGCTTGGAGAGACTCAAGCGAGTTGTCGATGCGGGTGGTCGTAGATGTGACCGCGCCCGTCAGCTTGCCAATCGCAGCGTTCGCGGAGGCTGACGTCTTGATGAGCGCAAGGCTGCCTTCCGAGAGTGCCTTGGAGAGCGAGGTGATGGAGTTGCCCGCCGTGGTGCGAGCTTCGCTCAGCAGGTCGTTGCCCTGGGAGATCGCCTGCGTCAGCGACGGTGCCTGGCCTTGCAAGCCGGCAAGTGCCGCATCAGCCGAGGCGATAGCGCCACTCGTCTTATCGATGGCGGTATTCATATCGCCAATCGAATCGCGCACCTCGCCCAAGGTGTCGGACGCCTCGGACACCGAACTTGCCAGCGAGTCCTGAGTCTGGGTTGCCTTGTCCTTTAAATCGACACCGGCATCCTTGGCGATACCGGCAACAGTCTTGCCTACCGTAGAGACAAATTCCGAGTTGATCTGCTCCTCGATGGTGTTTGCACCGGTATCGGTAACCTTGGGCGCAATGGCGCTCTTCTTCTCATTGACGTAGTACGTGAGCTTGGGCTGATGGTAGTTGCCGTCGAGCATCGAAACCAGGTTATCCGAGAAGTTCTTGGGAATCACGATAGCGGCATAGTACTCGCCGCTCTCGACGCCCTCCTTGGCATCGGCCGTCGAGTCGACGAACGTCCAGCCCAACTGATGATTCTCCTTGAGCTGGTCGACCACTTTGTCGCCAGCGTTGAGCTCACCCACCAAGTCGTTTTGGGTGCCTCGATCGTTGTTGGCGATAGCAATCTTGATGCCTTGGGTGTTTCCATACGGATCCCAGTTTGCCACGATGTTATACCAGGCATACAGCGAGGGAATAACGCACACGCCTAGGGTAACCACCAGGGCGACGGGGTTCACAAGCAGTCGCTTAATGTCGCGCTTAAATATCGCAAAGGACACCTTTGCATTAGATAGTTTGCTGCCGAGACTCACGCTTGGACCATCCATCCTGTCGTTAAATCGAATCGTACTATCGACAACCATTGTACGGAGGCGCTTTAGTGCCTCACGGCACAATGGTGCTGAGTTTTGCGGGTAGCAATATACTACGAAGATGAGTTAGCGTACAGATGTACAGTATCCTAAATTTCAGCAGGTCACAAAACCACAACCCGCACAAATAAATGATCCCTTGGGGACGGAGGGATCATTCAAAAGGAAACGAGAGTGGAAAATCTCCCACTTCAAGCCCGCACTCGAGCCAAAAGTGGGAGATTATCCACTCTCGTTCTAATCTAGTTACGGTGCCGTATCCCCGAACTACATCAAGTTGCAAACAGCTGCTGCGAAGGCCACGGGGTCCTCGGGGAGGATGCCCTCGACCAGCAGAGCCTGGTCATAGAGCAGACCGGAGTACTGCTTGATCTTGTCGGCGTCGCCTGCCTTCTGAGCAGCGACAAGCTTGTCAAAGACCGGGTGCTTGGCGTTGAGCTCGAGCACGCGCTGGCTCTTGGGCATGCCGTCGGGCGCGCCCTCGGGTCCCTTCTGGAGTACCTTCTCCATCTCGAGCGAAAGCGGGCCCTCGGTGGTGATGCAAGCGGGGGCATCGGTCAGGCGCGCGGAAACGGCAACTTTCTCGACCTTGTCACCGAGTGCCTCCTTCATAGCGCTAAAGAGGTCCTCGTTCTCCTTGGTGGCGTCCTCGGCCTCCTTCTTCTCATCCTCGGTCGCCAGGTCAAGATCACCGGTCGCGACGTTCTTGAGCTCCAGATGACGATCCTCGACCTCGGGCTCGGCACCGTCGGCCACGGCCTTCTCGGCAGCCTCGCGGGCAGCATCGTCCTCGTAGATCTTGGGCATATCGGCGGCAACGTACTCACGCATAGCCTGGAACGTGAACTCATCCACATCCTGCGTCAGTAGCAGCACGTCATAGCCGCGGTCAAGCA
Source organism: Collinsella aerofaciens (assembly GCA_052344885.1). Lineage (GTDB taxonomy): Bacteria > Actinomycetota > Coriobacteriia > Coriobacteriales > Coriobacteriaceae > Collinsella > Collinsella aerofaciens_CC. Next base: position 1,631 of record DAWDYI010000033.1, on the reverse strand, counting down.
CGCCCTTTACCACGGGCATCTTGGCCAAGCGCTCACGCGAGTCGCCGGCGGCGTAGTAGATGGCCTTCTGATCCTCGGGCATGCCCTTGGCATACTCGGCCAGGGTAATCATCTTCTGCTCCTTGGCAGACCAGAACAGCAACAGGTCGGCGAGCTCATCGGCCTTCATGCCATAGCTCGAGTAGATGCCGTACTTAAGGCCGCGGCCAAAGTTCTCAAAGAACTTCTCGTAGGCCTCGCGGTCGTTGTCACGCATATCCTCAAGGTCGGCGGTAATCTTCTTTTCCACACGCTTGGCAATGGCCTTGAGCTGACGGTTCTGCTGCAGCGTCTCGCGCGAGATGTTGAGCGACACGTCGGCGGAATCCACAACGCCACGGACAAAGTTGTAGTAGTCGGGCAGCAGGTCGTCGCACTTCTCCATAATCAGCACGTTTGAGCTGTAGAGCGCCAGGCCCTTCTCGTAGTCCTTGCTGTACAGATCGAACGGGGCGCGGCCCGGCACAAACAGCAGGGCGTCGTACTCGAGCGTGCCCTCGGCATGGAAGCTGATAGTGCGTGCCGGATCGTCAAAGTCGTGGAACGTGGACTTGTAGAACTCGTTGTAATCCTTCTGCTCAACGTCGGAGCTGCGCTTTTTCCAGATCGGCGTCATGGAGTTGACGGTCTCGAGCTCCTGGTAGTCCTCGTACTCGGGCTTGTAATCGTCGCCGGCGTCCTCGGGCTTGGGTTTCTGGCGGCTCTTGGACACCATCATCTGAATCGGGTAGCGCACATAGTTGCTGTACTGCTGAATCAGGCTCTTGAGGCCCCACTCGGTCAGGAAGCGATCGTAGGTCTCGGCCTCGCCGTCGGCATCGAGCTTCTCGTTCTCGCGCAGCGTCAGGATGACATCGGTACCGTGCTCGGCGCGCTCGCCGTCCTCGATGGTATAGCCCTCAAGACCATCAGACTCCCACACGTGAGCGGTGTCCTCGCCATAGGCGCGGCTGACGACCTTCACATGGCTGGCGACCATAAAAGCCGAGTAGAAGCCCACGCCAAACTGGCCGATGATGTCGACATCCGAACCCTGCTGCTCGGCGTTCTCGGTCTTAAACTCCTCGGAGCCGGAATGGGCGATGGTGCCCAGGTTGCGCTCGAGCTCCTCGGCGGTCATGCCAATGCCGTTATCCGAGATCGTGATGGTGCGGGCATCCTTGTCGAAAGAGACGCGGATGGCAAGGTCACCTTGGTCGAGCTTAACGCTCGGGTCCTGCAGGCTCTTAAAGTTGAGCTTGTCGACGGCGTCGCTCGCGTTGGAGATAAGCTCGCGCAGGAAGATTTCCTTATTGGTGTAGATGGAGTTGATCATGAGGTCGAGCAGTTTTTTGCTCTCGGTCTTAAATTGACGCATGTGCAGTCCTTTCGCGCTACCCCCGTCCGCAAAAACGGCCCGGCCGCCCGAGCCGAATCGCAGACCTGCTATGTTCAGACTTAGATTTTATAACCCATTAGCGCGCATATATACATACGGAATCGAAAAACTGTATGTCTAAGCGCTCCGATGCGCCAATTGCCAAGGAGCGTCCCCAACTGCCGGCAGAGACGATATGAGCAGGACATAAAAACATTGAGAGCCCCTGCTGCAT
>DAWDYI010000032.1:0-28383 GCA_052344885.1 Collinsella aerofaciens | reverse complement strand
CGCTGGTTCCCGGTTCCACCGGGCCGCGCGGCAAGGAGATATATTGCCAGACCGCGAAGCCCTGTGGGACGTCAATTCCACTCTTCACAAGTCCTACACAACATATTGCTTTCTATAGGTAATAGAAAGACTGGTGCGGATCTTCCGCACGTATCAGATGATGACCCTTTGGTTCAGGAATATATAGAGATCGGTCACCTGTAAGTGTTTATCTACCCGCGCTTTTAGCAATGTAAACCGCGCCTCAGATAAAAAGAGGGAGCGCCGCGCACAACGCGACACTCCCCTAGCGATTCAAGAGAATCTATTAGGCCTCGAGAGCCTTCTTGGCGATGGTAGCCAGCTCGTTGAAGGACTCGATGTCCTCGTAAGCCATCTGGGCCAGGACCTTGCGGTCGAGCTCGATGCCGGCAACCTTCAGGCCGTGCATGAACTGAGAGTAAGAGATGTCGTTCAGGCGAGCAGCAGCGTTGATACGAGTGATCCAGAGAGAACGGATCTCGCGCTTCTTGTTGCGGCGATCACGATACTGATACTGCAGGGAGTGCTGGACCTGCTCTTTAGCATGCTTGTAAGTACGCGAAGCGGCACCGTAGTAACCCTTCGCACGGTGCATAACGGTACGGCGCTTCTTCTTGGCGGCAACAGCGCGCTTAATACGTGCCATGTTCTATCAACTCCTAGACGGTAAAACGAAAAACGGGAACGCGAACTTAGGCGAGACGCGACTTGATGACCTTGCGGTCGGCAGCGGCGATCTCGGTCTCCTGACGGAAGCCACGCTTACGCTTGGTGGACTTCTTGCTCAGGATGTGGCTCTTGAAAGCCTTGGCGCGCATAAGCTTGCCGGTACCAGTCTTGCGGAAACGCTTCTTGGTGCCGCTGTGGGACTTCATCTTAGGCATGAAATACTCCTTAATCGGTTACAGAACACTAGTTACTTGGTATCGCTTGCCGCTTTATCCTCATCGAAGGCGCCCTTAATCGGGGCGAGCAGCATAAGCATGTTACGGCCTTCCATCTTAGGCTTGGACTCGACCGTAGCGTAAGGCTTGAGATCCTCGGCGAGACGCTCGAGAACGTTAAGGCCCTGCTCCGGGTGAGCCATCTCACGGCCGCGGAACATGATGGTGATCTTAACGCGCGCGCCCTTCTTGAGGAAACGCAGAACGTGGCCCTTCTTGGTCTCGTAGTCGCCAACGTCGATCTTGGGTCGGAACTTCATTTCCTTGACCTCGACCTTGGACTGGTTCTTACGAGCAGCCTTGGCCTTCATGGCCTGCTGGTACTTGAACTTACCGTAGTCCATGACCTTGCAGACCGGCGGCTCCGCGTTGGGAGCGATCTCGACCAGGTCGAGACCCTGATCGTCGGCGACGCGCTGAGCATCGCGGATGGCGAACAGGCCGAGCTGAGAGCCATCGACGCCAATCAAACGGCACGAAGATGCAGTAATCTCGTCGTTGATGCGGGTGTCATCAGACTTAGCTATTTTCCCTACCTCCATTCATAAAAAAAACCCGGCGCTTCTCAGCAACCAGGTCGTACACATAGACATCCTCGATTTGAGGAAGGGAATCTAATTTGTATGACCAGTCAGCTGCTCATTGGCGCCAAAAGGTGGGAACCCTCGGGTTCCTCTTTAGGGCATTGCGGAAACAACGCCTTGCGAATAATAACACGTACAGCGCGTTATCACATTACGTACACGAAAAAGGGGGCCGCAACCCCCTTGAAGCGCAGGTGCATGTATGGTGCCCGAGGCGAGACTCGAAGGGACTTCGCTTCGCGAAGCCCCGGGCTTCGGGCGCATGGCGCCCTCGCCACGCTCCGCTACAAACAGGCCACAGGCTTGTTTGCTTAACGCTCCGCGCGCTCACGCGAGTTCGGCACGAAAAAAGGGGCCTTGACCCCCTTGAACGCTCACTTGCGTGTATGGTGCCCGAGGCGAGACTCGAACTCGCACGTTGTTGCCAACGGTGGATTTTGAGTCCACTGCGTCTGCCAATTCCGCCACTCGGGCACGTAATGCGTGAGTTAGTTTATCACAGCTTTCTGTTGATTAGTCCGAAAATGGAACTTCGAGCATTTCGATAAGCTCAACCTTGCGTAACATCTCCCGCTTACGACATCCACGTCCGTCAACCGAGGCCTCGCCCATCTGGTTGTCATAGGGATCCTCGCGCATACCATCGAAAGCAGGCACAAATTCAGCCTGGAATCGATTGTTGGCCACCATACGCCACGGGTCGAGATTGCCAAAGTAGTGACGACGACGCCACTCCTCCCCCATCCTGCGTGCCGAGGAACCAAACGATACGTCGGCGTTAAGCCAACCGGTCTGTGGCGTATAGAACTCAGCCCAATCGTGCGGCCCCACCGAATCGGGCGCAACATACAGGCCGCTCTGCCAACGGGCAGGCACCCCCGCGATGCGGCACATGGTGATAAACGTGAGCGCCATAACGCCGCAATCGCCGCGGAGCGAATGCGCACAGTCGTCGGCAATAGATCCCAAAAGCAGGTACGGTGGCTGATAGCGATAGTCGATATGCTGTGTCAGGTAATCATAGATAGCACGAGCGCGATCGAGCGGATCCTCGAGTCCGTCAGCAACACCGGCCGTCAGCTGCTGCAGATACGGCGTGAATGCAATGTGCGGACGGTCCTCGGAAATATCCTCGGACAGCGGCGCGTCCATACACGGATGCGCCGGAAGCGCACCCCCATAGATATCGCGATAAGCGGCATCGATGTGATAACGATAGGTCACCGAGAATGAGCGCTCACTCGAAGAAGACCACGAGGCGGTACGCGCCGAAGCGTTCGCGGGAGCAACAGTACCCTCCGGCGTCATGTCGAGAATCTCGACCCGAGACTGCTGACGGCAGGCAGCCGCGACGGGAAGCCAAGCGCAAACGGTCTCCCCCTCTAGAGCGCCGGGGACAGACAAGGACGCCTGAAGCGTAATAACGCGAGTCAATCCGTTTTGCGACTCCATCTCCTTGAGCATCTCGTTGCGCAGTGCTATTCCGTCCGTAGAATCGGGACGCATGCCGGGGACCTCCTTGGGGTACACGCGAAGCGAATCGAGGAAGTTGTCGAGAACGAACAGCTCGCCATCGATAAAGCGCCAGTCAATACGCTTACGATTGATCAGGTCGTCAAGCTGCTCTTCGGTAAACTCTGGCCACTCCTCGCGAATCATCGCAATAGCCTGATCGCGCGACACCGAAAAATGAAGCGGCGTCTCGAGCATGCGATACCGCTCGGCACGAACACAAGCAGCCAGCGAAGGCTCAGGGTTCTGCTCCAGAAGGCGATCGCAAGCAGCAACAGCCTGCGTCAAATACCCGGCATCCTTGAGACGAAGAATCTCAGGCGGCAGTCCAATATCGAGATGACGAAAGTCATCACAGCAAACATCAACAGAGCAACCAACAGGACCCTCGCCAATAACCTTCCCATCCGAAGGCAGCACATCAATAACAGCCATACCAAAACTCCAAGTCACTAGAACGCTTGAAGCCCATTGTAGCGAGATAAAAAGAAAGCCCCAACAAGGGAGCCATCAACGCCGCCGAACGGTAGTCAATAAATAAATTCAGCCCAGTAACCCTGCGGCGTTAAACAAAGGAAGCCCCATCCCCCGGAACTGTTTCCTTGGCGCGACTTCTGGCGAAGCCAGGTGAGCGCAAAGGAAACAGTGTAGGGGGACGGGGCTTCCGGCGGGAAGTTTAGCGACGCTTACGCCTTGTTGACGGAGCCAAACTCCTCCATGAGCTCCTTGGTGCGAGCAACGATGTTGTCGCGACCAGGCTTGAGGAGCTTGCGGGGGTCAAAGCCCTTGCCCTGCTGATCCTTGCCAGCCTCGATGTACTCGCGGACGCCCTTGGCGAAGACGAGCTGCAGGTCGGTGTTGACGTTGATCTTGGAGATGCCCAGGGAGATGGCCTTCTTGATCTGATCCTCGGGGATGCCGGTACCACCGTGCAGAACGAGGGGCAGGTCGCCGGTCTGAGCCTTGATCTCGCCCAGACGCTCGAAGGAAAGGCCAGCCCAGTCGGCGGGATACACGCCGTGGATGTTGCCGATGCCGCAGGCGAGGAAGTCGACGCCCAGGTCAGCAATCTGCTTGCACTCAGCGGGGTCAGCGAGCTCGCCGTTGGAGGTCACGCCGTCCTCGGTGCCGCCGATGCCGCCGACCTCGGCCTCGATGGACATGCCCTTGGAGTGGGCAAGCTCAACGAGCTCCTTGGTGCGGTCGAGGTTAAGCTGGAAGGTCTCCTCGTGAGAGCCGTCATACATGATGGACGTGAAGCCGGCCTCGATGCACTTGAAGCAGTCCTCGTAAGAACCGTGATCGAGGTGAAGGGCGACGGGAACGGTAACGCCCGTGGCCTCGACGGCAGCCTTGACCATGTCGGCGCAGACCTTGAAACCGCCCATCCACTTAGCGGCACCAGCGGTGCACTGAAGGATCAGCGGAGACTTGGCCTCCTCGGCGGCCTGGAGAATAGCCAGGGTCCACTCGAGGTTGTTGGTGTTGAAGGCACCGAGAGCGTACTTGCCGGCCTCGGCCTTCTTGAGCATGTCTGCTGCGTTGACGAGCATAAAAGAAACCTCCTGTAAGGTTGCTCCGATAACGCCTGAGATTTTACCACGGCGTACCCGAGCATAAACGTTCGTTTGTTCACGAATATCGTCCAAACAGACTTTTTTTGACCGTTTGCCCTACGGAATCGACCCGTTGGGGAAAATAGCTTGACGATTGAGCGGTCTTCGTGATTCGAAAGACGGCTTCGAGCCTACATCTGCATAAACGGATTCTGCATAAGTTCGCGCGCCATCGTGGTCGAATCGCCATGGCCCGTCAAGCAAACGGTATCGGGCGGAAGCGTCTTGGCAAGTTTGGAGAGCGAGCGCATAATCGCCGCCTCGTCACCGCCGGAAAGATCGGTACGACCGTGGCTGCCCGGGAAAAGCGTGTCGCCCACAAAGGCGATGTTCCCCTGCTCGGTCGCGGCGAACAGGACGATGCCGCCCGGCGTATGCCCCGGCGTCTCGATCACCTGCAGGCAGATATCGCCCAATTCAATCGTATCGCCCTCGGCAAGCAGCCGCGTCGGCTCGCCCGGATCGGGCGTCTCAATACCCCACATGGCGCGCTGCTCCTCGATATTTGCGCGAGGCACCGTCACGTCCTTAGCGCACAACTCATATAGTGCGCTGTCGCCAACGACAGCTCGAACCCCGGCGACCCCGCCAACATGGTCGGCATGACCGTGCGTGCAGACAGAGCCGAGTACGCGAACTTCGGGATGCGCGGTGCGGATATGCTCCACAAGACGCTCGCCCTCCCACGCCGGATCGACGATTAAGCACTCGTCATTCGAAATCACGGCGTAACTGTTGGTCTGAATCGGGCCGTTGACGAGTGCCTCAATCGAAGCTGCACCTCGGGGTGTCAGGTCCAAAGTCATATCGCCCATGCGCATACCCTCCTTCTAAAATACGTTCGAGGCACCAAACGATGCCTCGAACGTAACCGATATCTATGATGCTGAGAGGCTCTCGCACCTACACACGGCGCTTGAGCTGAGCTCCGCCTTCGCCGGGCATAAGACGGCGAGCGTCGTAGACCGAATCGACACTGCTGATGGAAGCCAGCAGCGGATCCAGACCGCTCGCGTCCGAGATCTCGACCATAAAGCGCAGGGTTGCAATACCCTCGCGGTTGGTCGACGTGGCGGCAGAAAGGATATTGCCGCCCGCATCGCCAATGGCAATGGTGACATCCTTGAGCAGGCCCATGCGGTCCAGGCACTCGACCACGATCTCGACCTGGAAGAGGGTGTCGGCAGCGCCGTCCCACTCCACATCGATCATGCGCTCGGGATGTTCCATAAGACCCTTGACGTTGGGGCAGTTGGCGCGATGCACCGAAACGCCACGGCCGCGCGTGATGAAGCCGACGATGTCATCGCCCGTCACCGGATTGCAGCAATGCGCCAGACGGACCAGCAGACCGCTGTTGCTCTCGCCCTTGACGATAATGCCGTTGCTGGCGCTCTTGCCGCGCTTTTGCGGCTTGCGGTTGGAGCCGCGGGCAGGCTGCTTGACGATCTCGGCAATGGCTTCGGTCTTGGTGAGCTGCTCCTCGGGCTTGGGGTCCAAGATTTGCTCGACCTTGTTACCCACAGCGCGCGGGGCAACCTTGCCGGCGCCGACGGCGGCAAACAGGTCCTCGAGCTGCTTGTAGTTAAACTGCTCCGCCACGGCGTTGAGCGCACGCGTGGATCGCGGCGTAGAGATGCCATACCCGCGCTTGCGCAGGTCCTTGGCCAGTATATCGCGGCCGGCAGCAGCGTCATCGTCTTTGGTCGCGGCGGCGAAGTAACGGCGGATCTTTGACTTGGCGGAAGGTGTCTTAACGATCTTGAGCCAATCACGCGACGGCTTGGAACTCTTGTTGGTCAGGATCTCGACACGGTCACCCGTCTTAATCTCGTGCGTGAGCGGAGCCACCGCACCGTTGATTTTGGCGCCGACGCAATGGTTTCCCACCTCGGTGTGAACGGCGTAGGCAAAGTCGAGCGGTGTAGAGCCGGCACGAAGCGCCATGACCTCGCCCTTGGGTGTAAAGACAAAGATCTCCTGGTCGAACAGATCGACCTTCAGCGAGTGCAGGTATTCCTTGGCGTCCGTAATCTCGTCAGACGCTGCCCAATCGAGCGAATGTTTGAGCCAGTTAATCTGGTCGTCCAGACGCTGGGCATCATTGGTCTTAGACGCAGACGATCCGCCCGACTTCTTATAGAGCCAGTGGGCGGCAATGCCGTACTCGGCCTGCTCATGCATCTCGTAGGTTCGAATCTGAATCTCGAGCGGGCGGGCCGTGGGGCCGATAACCGTCGTATGGAGCGACTGGTAGTTGTTGACCTTGGGCATGGCGATATAGTCTTTGAAGCGACCGGGCATGGGGTGCCACAGCGTATGCACCGCGCCGAGCGTGGAGTAGCAATCGCGCACCGAATGCGTGATGACACGCAGTGCCACCAGGTCGTAGATCTCGGAGAATTCCTTGCCCTTGCGCTTCATCTTTTGGTAGATGGACCAATAGTGCTTGGAACGGCCATTGATCTGGAAGCCCTCCAGGCCAATGCGGTTGAGCTCGTCGGTGAGCGTCTTGATAGTCTCAGCCAGATAGCGCTCGCGAACCTCGCGCGACTCAGCCACCATGCGCGCAATGCGCTGGTAGGCATCGGGCTCCAGGTAGAAGAAGGACAGGTCCTCGAGCTCCCACTTAATAGAGCTCATGCCCAGACGGTCGGCCAGGGGCGCATACACGTCCATGGTCTCGCGAGCCTTAAACAGGCGACGGTCCTCGCGAAGGGCCGCCAGCGTACGCATGTTATGCAGGCGGTCGGCAAGCTTAACGATAATGACGCGGATGTCCTTGGACATGGCGAGGAACATCTTGCGCAGCGTGAGGGCCTGCTTCTCGTCCATGCTGTCGACTTCGATGTTGGTGAGCTTGGTCACGCCATCGACGAGCTCGGCTACCGTATCGCCAAACAGGCCGGACACATCGGCAAGCGAGGTCTCGGTATCCTCGACGGTATCGTGCAGCAGCGCGGCGCACACCACATCGCAGTCCATCTTGAGATCGGCCAAAATGATGGCCACCTCGACGGGATGGTTAATGTACATCTCGCCCGAGCGGCGCTTTTGGTTGCAGTGCTTCTCGGCGGCAAAGCAATAGGCCTGCTCCACCTTAGAGAAGTCCTCCTCATTCATATATTTGAGGCACAGGCGCTCCAGCTTGTCGTAGCTGTCCGCCATAATCTCGGGCGGCAGCTCATCGGCATGCTTATAGTGCTCCATCTCCGAAAACGGCTGGAGGGTGGAATCATGGGCGGTACGGGCTGCGGCATCCATCGAGGTCCCCTTCCCCTAGGCCCGCGGTACGATCGGGCGGTTAACTTTGGCTAGCATATCAGAAGCGCACGAATCGAGTGCCCAGCTCCGGAAAGCCGAGAACTCCATGCGCGAGCGCAAGCCCTCCAAATAGCGAATTGACCTGCTCAATTGCACACGGACGGGGTTTTCGGCCATCGCGATGCGACGGGTGTCGTCAAACCCCGAAACGCGACAGAAACCAAGCTCTTCGAAGATTCCCAGGCCGCTTTCCACCGAGCGCTCGTCGACCGGCGTGCGGGCATCGATGGCAAGGCACATCTGCGCGATGTCGATATCGCTCGCGCTAAACGAGTCGTCTCCGGTCTTGCCGCGGTTGGAGCGCCACATAGTCTGCAGCGCTCGATAGAGCGTGACGAGTTCATCGCGCTCGGGCGCGTAGCAGTCGAGCAGGCGCTCGTTAATGCGAGCGTCACGCGACGAATAGAGCAAGTGAATCACGGCAGGTTGGCCGTCGCGACCGGCGCGTCCGCTCATCTGGTTAAATTCAATGCTGCCAAACGGCATGTGGTAGAGCACGACATGGCGAATATCGGGCAGGTTGACGCCCTCACCAAAGGCAGAGGTCGAAACGATGCAGCTGAGGCTTCCGTCACGAAACGCTTCCTCAACACGGCGACGATCGGAGCGCGCAAGCCCCGCGTTATAGAACGCGATGCGGGTCGCGCAATCGGGCACCCGCTTGCGCAGTGTCTTGGCAAGCGCCACGGACTGATCACGCGAGTTGACGTAGATGACGGTCTTCTCCCCCGTAGCCACGATTGACACCAGGCGGTTCTCGCGGCTCGCAAGATCTCGGTCATCCTCGAGCTGCAAGTTCTCGCGCACCGTCTCGTCGACCACCGTGCGAGTGATCGGCAACATGCGGGCAAGCTCGGCCACGACCGGAGCCGTCGCGGTGGCCGTCGCAGCCATAACGACCGGGTCGCCCAGGGCTTTGAGGATATCGGGCATGTCAAGATAGGCGCTGCGGTCGCCGCCCTTGGCAAGGCCGGCGTGGTGCGCCTCATCGATAACGACAAAGCCGATGCGGCCCGAACGCGCGAAGCGGTCACGGTGGATAGACAGGAACTCGGGCGTCGTGAGCACGATACCGGTGCGGCCCGAAGCTAGGCCGGCGAACACGTCATCGCGTGCGGCCTCCACGGTTTCGCCGGTCAGCACGCCAACGCCAATGCCGAGCGCGGCCATCGTCGACGAGAGGTGATAGGCCTGGTCGGCAACAAGCGCACGCAGCGGATAGACAAAGATGCTCGCACGTCCGCGAAGCACCGCCTCACGCGCGGCATGCACATGGAAGATGAGCGACTTGCCGCGGCCCGTTCCCATAACCGCCAAAACGCTCTGGTGATCGGCCAAGGCGTCGAGCGCCTCAACCTGCGCGCGGTGCGGCTGGTTCGATCCGATAAAGCTATGGATAAGCGAGCGCGTGAGCTCGGTATAGGAAAGCTGGGCGAGCGTCTCGCGCTTGCGCGACTCCAGGCGCAGATCGGAGTCTGCCGGCTGCACGCCACGACGAAGCTCGCATGCCGGATCGTCGACGCTGGGCAGCGTGGTATCGCGGACCAGAACATCCTTGACCATGAGCTTGGACTTCACACGACCCTGCCAATGCTCGGCAACGGCCTCGAACACCAAGTCGACAGCGCTATCGCAGTTGATGAGCTTATCGATTTGCGGCACGCGGAACATAATAGCCGGCACACTCGCGGCGCCATCGGTCGCCACAAAGCGCATGTGCTCGCCGGTCTTACCCACCACGGCGCGATCACACATCGTCACGCCCTCGGCAGCCAGCAGCGGCACCTTATTACCCTGGCCAAACGGCTCAAGGCGGGAAATCTGCTCGATGGTCTCGATATTCAATTCGGAAAGGTCGACCGTGGCGGCAACCTCGTCGATGTCTTCAAAGTCCTCGGCGGGAATCTCCGATAGCACGGCGGAAAGGCGACGACGGAATTCATCGAGCTTGGATGCCTCGATGGTCACACCCACCGCACCGGCATGTCCGCCGCGACGAATCAGCAGGTCGGAACAGCGCTCGACGGCGTCAAACAGGTTAACTTTGCCCACCGAGCGACCAGAGCCGCGCGCGATACCGTCCTCGATCGAGAACAGCAGCGCCGGCACGTGATAGCGGTTGGTCAGACGGCTTGCCACGATGCCCTTGACACCCTCGTGCCAGCCTTCGCCGCCCACGACGATCGCGCGTCCGCCGTCATAGGTCTCCTCGACCTTTGCCATGGCATCGCGCGTGAGCTCCGCCTCGATCTCACGGCGCTGGCGGTTGATTTCTTCGAGCTCAGCCGCCAGCGCGCTTGCTTCGATGGGATTGCGGGCAAGCAGCAGGTCGAGCGCCAGCTTGGGATCGGCCATGCGACCGGCAGCGTTTAAGCGGGGAATGAGCGAGAATGACAGGCCGTCGGCCGTAATGGTAGAAAGATCGGCCTTGGCAAGTGCGGCAAGCGCGATATAGCCGGGACGGGCCGTCACGCGCATCTGCTGGATGCCCTCGGCGACCAGTGCGCGATTCTCGGGCGTGAGCGGCATCATGTCGGATACGGTGCCCAGCGCCGCGACCTCTATCAGCGAACGCCAATACGACGGCTTGCCCAAACGCTCGCCCAGGACCTGCACCAGTTTGAGTGCCACGCCGGCACCGGCAAGCTCGCGCGAGGGACCCTCGTCCTCGAGCTTGGGGTCGGTCAGGGGCACGCCCTGCGGCACCTGGTCGGAAGGCTCGTGATGGTCCGTGACCACCAAATCGATCCCCAGGCTCTCCAGATAGGAGACCTCTTCCTTGGCAGCAATACCGTTATCGACGGTCACAATCAGGTTGGGTTGGGCGAGCTCGTTGACGCGGTCGAGCGCCGCACGCGACAGGCCGTACCCCTCGTCAAAGCGGTGCGGGATAAACGGTGTGACATTGGCGCCAAACATCCGCAGCGCCTCGGTCAACAGACAAGTCGACGTTATGCCGTCGACGTCAAAATCGCCAAAGACGGCGATGCGCTCGTGACTGCGAACAGCGCGCTCAACGCGGTCGGCGACGACCGCCATGCCCGGAATAACGAGCGGGTCCGCCCAGTCGCGATCGAGCGAAGGCGTCAAAAACAGTTGGCCTTCCTCGATGGATGTAATGCCGTGCGCAACCATAATGCGCGCCACCAGCCCGGGTATGCCCAGGCCAGCCGAAAGCTCCTTTTCGAGCTCGGGGTTTTGCCGAGCGACCGCCCAGCGATGCGTCGTCTTAAGCGATGACATAGGCGCCCACCCCCGATAGGGGCAGGTCGCCGCGATACCTCTCACGGTTCATAGCGATGAGTCCTCTATGTATGCCCGCTTCGGCAGGCAGATCTGTTGAACGGATTTATTATACCGTGCGGCACGGACGCAAAACGCCGCGGTGCGCCGCGGTTTCGGCAAACGATGGCGGTAATGGCCTCGAAATAAGGAATCAGGGTTCGATAACGCCCGACCTGCGCCTTTAGGCGCTATCGGTGCCGTTTCGCGCGGGTTCGGGCGGGTCGCTCGGGCTGGGAAGGTTGCAAATCGGTTGCCCGCCCGAGGGTGCGGAGAACGCATCATCGAGACGGAGGGCAACCTCGCGGCGGGCATCATGCATCAGGTGTCCATATACGTTAAGGGTCAAGCTCACGTCACGATGCCCGAGACGGTTAGCAATAGACAAGACATTCACCCCAAGGGCGATAAGCAAGGCAACATGGCTGTGCCGCAGACCGTGGGGGCGTATCCGATGAACGCCAGCCATAGGCGCATGGCGGTCGATGATACGCCCAATGGTATCCCTAGCGAACGGGTCACCGTTCCAGCTAAGGACAAAATCCGTCACAACGTTACGGCGCTGCACGCCGCGCCAGCGTTCGAGATATTCAAGCGTGAGCGCATCGAGGGCTATCGCACGTTTGCCAGCCTTGGTCTTGGGAGGCGTTAGTTTCCATTCGCGGACATTACGGTAGTACATCGAGCAGTCCACCGACAGGACACCCGAGCCAAAGTCGACAGCAGACCATTTCAGGGCTTGGGCTTCACCCAACCGAAGCCCCGTCATGTAGAGCAGCCAAAGGCACGTGAAGCCATAAAGCCCGTAATACTCGGACGTGTCGAAGGTAGCAATTACACGCTCGAACTCGTCCCGCGTCCAGAAATCGACCTCACGCTGCCGTTTGGGGATATTGCCGACCTGCCGCGCGGGGTTGCGCTGCAAAAGCCCCAACTGCACCGCCATATCGAGAACCATAGCGAAATGACCGAACACGAGACGCGCGTAGGAGGGCGCGTGACCCTCCAAAAGCCCGTTCTGCCACCGCTTCACCATCGGCGGGGTAATATCCCGCAGCCGCAGGCGATCGAAAGCGCCGAAATGCTTTCGGGCTATCGAGCAGCGGGCATAGAAAGTGCTTTCACGGACGCGCCCCCTATAGTCAGGCTCCCAATAGGAACGGTAGAACTCACCGAATGACATGGTGGAGTTGCCGCGTACGGCAGTCTTGGAGAAGTCAGCCATATACGCATCGTAGGCGGCTTTCGCGTCCTTCTGGGTCTTGTAGCCGCGCCCCCAGTGTCGCACGCGCTTGCCCTCGGCATCGGTGCCGAGGTTAGCCACGAAATACCACGAGCCGTTACGCGCATCGCGGTAGACATTACTGACTTTCGGCATCGTGCGCCCCCACGGGGTCAACGCCGATTATCTCGGCAACAGCGGACGCGGGGACGCGCCCGACCTTGCGGGAGCCGTAGAAACCGAACCCCTTGGAAACCATGAGCCTTTTAGCCGACCTGATTATATCGGCAGCCTTAGACGCGCTGAAACCCAGCGCTATCAAATCGGTCTTATCGACCATCACGCATGTTGCCATTACCAACACACTCCTTACCTAGTTCCTTGCATATCTTGGTGTAGCGAACCGTGCGAGGGGCATAGCCGCCCGCATCGCCGAAGTTCGGCACCTGCTGTTCGTACTCTTTCGTAAAGGAAACATCGAAACCATCGAACGAGAGCCGTTCAGTAGTCGTAAAGCGTTCCTCGATAGGCTGTATCAGGTTCTGCGAGCGGAAGAACTTCTTCTGCTTGTAGGAACCCTCGCCAACGTCCTTGCTGAAATACTTGGAGATATAGCGCCCGACGTTTTGGCGTTGGTCGACATCGACCCGGTTTATCTTGACGAAACCATGCCCCCATATCTCGCGAAGGTCTTTAGCCCTGATATACGGGAAACCGAACAGCACGACGTGGTAGTGAATAGCGCCGCGCTTCTGGGCTTCCCATACCGCAAGATAGCGCACCTGCATAACATCGGACTTATAGACGCGCCTGTTCAAACGCCTAACGAACTTGGAGAACTCGCGGTTGCAGTATTTAATATCGGTTACGTTATCGGCGAACGTGAGCGTGAGGAACTTCGTAGCATCATCGAAATTGCAGTCGATAAGGCGGGCTATCTCCCAACGGACGGCGCTGTAGTGCTTCTGCCGCCGTCTCGCGGCATCGTAGTAAGCTGCCGCATCGGGCTTGCGCCCGCGTTCGCTTTCATCTTCCGAATCATCATCGCGGCGGTTCTCGGGATACATGCGCCCAGCGGGCGCGGAATACTCCCAAACCTCAATCGTCGTGGGTGTCTCGATGGTCTTGACCCATTCGAGCCGCACTGGTACATACCACCTTCGGCACATCCGCGGAAAACTGGTTCCAACCAGCGGGAACCGCCCAAATAGGGCGAACTTCCGCGGAAAGATGATGTCCTATAAATTAAATCAAGTATGCCGCCGTGCGCCCGCTCGGGGCGGGGGGTCGCTCCGCTCGGCTGGGCGCTCCGCGCCCGCCGCCCCCTTTCCCGCCCCGAGCGTTCGCCCAGCGGCAGGGGCTTTACTTCCTAATCCGACACGCTTTCGGCGCTTTCTTCCTTCTCGGCGCTGTCCGCAGATACCCCGTTACGGCGTTGAGCGGCGATATAAAGCCGTTTCAGCTCTTTCGGGTAGTCGACCTTCGAGTAGTCCGCAAACGGGGCTTTGAAAGGTCTTGGAGCGTCCCAGCCTTCGAGCATGATATAGCCCGTACCGCGTTCCTCGATGGGCAGGAAGTCGAACGAGCCGCCGAAGGTCATACGGTACCCCTCGTCAGAGAGAGAACCCAGGGACACGCGAGCGCCCAAGTTGTCGCGTATGTCGGTCGATATGGTATCGGCGCGGGGCTGCTGCATGGCGAGGACAACGAACACGTTGGCGGCGCGAGCTTTCAGCACCAGCTGGGTCAGGTTATCCCACACTTCATTAAAAGTTTTCTTATCCGCAGCCGCCTTGAACGCCGCCACCTCGTCGAATATCAGGAACACGGGGTTAAGCCCGTAGGTAAAGGCGTTGGCACCGAAACGGAAACGCTCGGGGTCCTGCATGTACTCGTAGCGCCTATCCATTTCCTCCCTGCAAAGGCGCACGACCTTGGCAATCTGGGCGGGCGATACGCCCACGCGGTCGGAGCCTATGACATGCGAGAGCGAAGCCAGCTCGGCGTTCTTGGGGTCGCAGATATAGACCTCACCCGCGAAGCCGCGTGAATTACCGAGTCTCAAAACTTCTGCTATCAGGTAGTAGAGAAATGTTGATTTGCCCCCGCCAGTCCCGCCAGCTAGGAGCATATGGGGCAGGTGGGCGAAGTTCCACGACAGCTCACCAGTGAGCGGTATCGCATCGAGCCGACCCGTAGGCTCGGAGGACAGCAGGCGGGGAACGGCCTGCAAGCGCACATCATCGCGCAGACGGAAAACGTAGTCGGTAGCGCCAACGCCAGCCGACTTGGAATCGAGCGGACGGCCTATCACGGAGCAAAGCCCCATGTCCTCAAGTTTGGAGAGCTTGGAGGTATAGCCGTTTCCATCGTCAAAGGCTCGGACAGTGAGCATATTCCTGCTAACGAGGACGCAGAGACGGAGCGATGAATCTATACGCTCACGCTTGGTGCCGTTCGACAACGTGTCCTCATGCGAGACGTAGAGCTTGTTCGCATAAAGGAACCGCTCCAAATTGCGGACAGTCGAGCCGCACGGCACGAAGCGGGAGCCGAACAGCGCCACATACAGGACGAGCCAGAGCGAGAGCGCCAGCAGCGCCACGGCTGGGAGCAGCAGCGGCAGGGTGAAAAGCGAGCGATAGCAGAGCATGAGCAGGTTGAAGCCGAGAACGAATGACAGCCCAGCCGAGAAGAGGACGAAAACGACCTTGAACGAACCCGAGGGCGCGGGCGAGGTCAGGGAAACTTCAACGCCCTTCCTAAGCAACTCGGAATCGCGGGCATCGAGACGCTTTCGGGCTTTCTCGAACACAGGCAGGGAACGAAGGGAATCAGAGAGCATGGGAGAGAACCCCCTTACGAGAGAAAACGGAACGGGAGCCGTCAGAGTTGATAGCGGTCACGGACACGGAAAGCGGCGAGGGGTCTTGGAGAGGTGGAGCCACCTCGAAAGCGCACCAGAGGGCTACGGGTTCGCCACGGTAGCCCACATCGGCACCATGACCCGCGAACGACCCCAGAACGGGACGGGAACCGAGCGAAGCCGAGTTGACGGTGAGCGCGGCGGCATCGGGCGAGGTCAGGACGGCAAAGAGCAGGGCTGGGGTCTTGCCGTCAGAGGGGACTAGACGCAGCGAGAGCATAGAGCCGTCTTGGAGGTCGAATCTATCGAACTCCTTGGCGTTGGGCGGGACGGCGGCGCTACCCCGAAGGTACGGGGTACAGCACTCGAACGGCGGCAGGGCTGGGGGGACGGCGGCGGCGATACGGGCAGTCTCGAAAACGAGCCAGCCTAGGACGAGGGCGTAAAGCACCGCCACCGAGACGAAGAACACGCGCAGGGGCTTGAGCATGGCACACCCCTAGTATCCGAACGGGTTGGGGTTGCCCGAAGCAGCCGAGAGCGCCCAAATGACAGCGGCGAGCAGGAGAACGAGGACGAAAGCGCCGAGGTCGCGGGCTATGGCGGGGTGACGGTAGCGGAAGTCAGCAAACGAATCGGCGTGAAAACACAGTTTCGCGGTTATTCCTCGAAGGACTCGAATAAAATAAGGCACGACGGCCTCCTATCGTAATCGGTTCTGTTGTATGAAAGAGAGCCGCCCCGCGTCTCGGGATTGGCGTTTTGGGACGCAGGGCGGCGGCTGGAATCGGCTGCGGTAAGGAGGTCGCTATTCCTTGACGCGCGGCTGGTTCACGAGACGAATACCAGTGGCTTTCGCGCTGTAAGCAATTCGCTTCGTGGCGCTGGAGACGTACGGACGCACGACAAGCCCGCTGAACTGGACTTCGCACATATCGGGAATCTCGGCACCGTTCTCCGTATCGAAGAGCAACGACGTGGTTCCCTCGATAGTCACGGTAATGGGGCAGTAAGCGTTTTTAGCATCAACGACACTATATTTCACCCCATTTGGATTGCTAGCGCGCTCTCCGTCGACATACGGATAGCTCAATTTGTTCTCGGCGAGGTACCACTTTGCGCCAGAAACGTCGCTGGGATAGGTAGTTGCCATGATGAATAGACCTTTCGTTAGAGGTTAGTTAATGCTAGTCGCTGTGGGTGCTATGAACCTTGTTCAGTGCAGCCCCGATATTGGCATAGCCCGTACTGAAGGAGTAATTGAGGGAGTCCGCGAACTGGGTAGCGGAGCGGACGGAGCCAGTGAAGTGCAGGCTGTCGGTGCCAGAGGTACCGACAACGGTATTGCCATCATCGGCGAGCTTTGATACCTCTTCGCCGCTCCAGACGGTTTTTCCCTGCGTAAGCTCGGCGTTCAGCTTGCCGCCGTCAACCGAATCGTAGGGTCCGACACCGCCGAGCAAACCGCCGTCGGCACCACGCAGAGCGCCGTTCATGACCTTGTTGTATGAGACGGTGCAGGTGATGTTATCGCCCGTGCCGATAACGCCCTTAACATTCACGTCATAAGTGGCGGTAAGGTCAACCTTGCCGACGTTGACATTTTTATAGCCGACTCGCGTGGGAACAGTCACCACATAGGTGCCGTTTGGATGTGAGGTCGTGCCGTCGCTCCAAGTGCCGCCCGTGCTGTCGATAAGGGTAGCGACGTGCGCGACTGCCTTCTCCTTCAGCGTATCGTCGGCAGAGGTAGCAGACTGTACCTCATTCGCAGGCTCACCCGTGATGGGTGCGGCTTCGGCAAAGGCTCCCAGCGGCGTACCGAGGGCGGCGGCTACCGCAAGGGCGGCTGTAGCAGCCATAAACGACTTTTTTACCAACATGTTTTTTCTCCCTTCAGAGAAGTTTCCCCCGCACGGCGCGGGGCTTATATGAACACGTCTCGAAAAAACTAATCGAGACGAATTCAGCGAACCTATTCGACCACCTTTAGCAGCCAGTCAAAGGACGCAGACCCCGCAGACGTAGACGGAGCGTCCAAGAGCACGCTTCGCCAGATAGTTCTCGCGCGGTACTCGCCTGCGACGAGGGGCTTTGAAAGGTCGATATGATTGATTCCGAAGCCCGGTCTGATGTAGAGAGGTGAACCCGAATCAGGGTCGGTCGCAGACCAAACAATTTCGGAATCATCAAACTTCCCATTCGAGTCGAGGTCGCAGGCTATGGCAACAGTCGAACAAACGGGATTACCCGTTTCTTCTTTACCTTCCACTGAACAATTAGCAGGCAAGGAAAGGGATATATCCTGTCGTGTCTCTCCCGCCCGCCACGTCACCGTGTCGGGCGTAGCCGTGTAGGACGCGAAATCTGTTTGCTGGATTGGCTTAGTGCGCTCGGACGAAGTCCTGCTTTGACCTTCAAAAAAAGCGATACCCGAGCGCCCCGAGCCGCAAAGCGTGAGCGAGAGCACGAGGAACAGCGCGGCAATGAGAAGCGGTATCAAGAGCAACCATTTACGGATGTGCAGCACGCGGGCGTAGCACCCCGTCAAAAACTCCCCGTCCTCGGGGTCTTCTGGGTCATCTACATATGCTAGGCGCACGCTATAGCCCGAGCGGACGAAAATACCCTTTCTGTCTTTAGGCTCGCGCAAGTGGTGGACAGTCCTACCTACGAGTATCGGGACAAGCCCATAGCGCCCACGCGGGCGGCGGCAGAGCGAGAACGCGTAGACCTCGTAATTAGGTTCGGCTATATCATCGGCGGGGAACGGTTCACGTTGACCAGAGAGACTTTCGGTATGGTCGCCCTCGAAGTGCCTAGCAAAACGGAAATTGTGCATAGAAAGCGTTCGGGCGGGACGGCGGGGCATCATAAGAGGTCGCTTTCGTCAACGTAGCCCTCGGCAGCGGTGCCATCAGCATCAACAATCCCGTTCGGATAGAGCACATCCATAGCGGCTCGGTTCAGAATACGGTCGGTATCGCTCGGCACCAGCGCGGGGCTATCGAAAATGGAGGGGTCAAAGGCGGTGGGATTGTCCTCGGCATCGGTACCCGCAACAATCAGAACATCGCGGAACTCTTTTTCATGGTCGATAGCGTAGGCAAAGCGCAAAGCGGCGCGAATGGCGAAGTTCTTATAAACACCCCTAGTATCCGAACGGTACGCGGGGAGGGTGCTTAGTAAATCACGCAGCCCATCAATTCGTAAAAGCAGACTAACGCCCGTAAGGGTCGTCTTATACCGAATATCGCAAGCAAACGAAAGAGGGATATTAAAACGCTGTGGAGGGAGGGACATGAGAACAGGCCAGAGTACCGTCCCGCCCGAACGCTCAAAGGCATCAATACGGTCGAACGCGAACGCGAGGGCGGTGGAATCTGTGGGATGGTCGCTCACGCCGTGGATAATCGCGCTACGCCTAACATCCTGAAAAAGCGGGAGACATTCACGTGCGAGCTTGATAGTTGCCTGACGAATTTTGATATTGGGCATGATATGTCCTTTCAACTAGCGGCCTTCAGCCATTGCCCTTTGTTATCTCGATACTAGCAGCCGTCAGCCATTGCCACAAGAACTATTTCTAGATTTTTCTGAAAAGCCAACGGAACCATGCCAGAGCCGAGTTTACAAACAGCGGGCGCACCTTCCCACCCTTCCAACAGGCACGGGCGGCGTTCCAAAGCCCTAAAGCCCGTTGAAAGCGTGGAAAGCCGCGCCCGCCATTGAAAACTCTGGTTATCCCGAACAATAGCGGCGTGATGGTTGCCGAGGGGTTGCGCTGCCAACGCGTTCGACCGTTCGACGGCAGGTCAGGGGCTTGGGAACAGCTCAAAGCGGTAATAGCCTCGAAATAATCGAGCGTTTCAGCCGCACGGACGCATACGAGCGTCTAGCATATCCATACAAACGAGTTCGCGGATAAAGGGAGTCACGGGACATATGAAGCAATGGGCTGGACTGGGAAAGTTCCTCGCGGGGCATATGCAGATCATCGTTCCGATTTGCGTGGCGCTCGGAGTGCTCTTTCCCCAGCAGATCGGCGTGCTCAAGCCCATTGTTCCCGCCCTCTTCGCCTTTATGACGTTTCAGGGCGCGCTCAGCAACACTTTTCACCAGGTAGCCGAGGTGTTCCACCGTCCGCTGCACCTGATTCTGGCGCTGCTGGTCTCGGCAGTGCTTATTCCCATCGCGGCGTATGCCATAGGGTCACTCTTCTTTGGCTCCAACCCCAACCTTGTCTGCGGCATCGTGCTCGAGTACAGCGTGCCCGTGGCCGTCACCGCTTTTATGTGGATCAGCATGTTCGGCGGCAACGGCCCGCTCGCGCTCACCATCATCCTGACGTCCTCGGTTATCTCCCCTGTGACGATTCCGCTTACGCTTAAGCTCTTGCTGGGTGCCACCGTCTCGATCGATGTGCCGAGCATGATGCAAGACATGGCCTTTATGATCGCCATCCCCGCCGTGCTCGGCATCGTGATCAACGAGCTCACGCGTGGATGGGGACACGAGAAGCTCTCCCCCGCGCTCTCGCCCGCTTGCAAATTCATGATGATGGGCGTTATCGCCTCCAACTCCACCGCCATGAGCGAGTACGTGCTGCACATGAACGCGGTGCGCCTGGAAGTCGCCCTCTTTATTTTGACCTTCGCCATCAGCGGCTTTGTCATCGGTTTTCTGGTCGCCCGTGCGCTGCATCTGCCATATAGCGAGACGGCTACCATGTGCTTTACCTGCGGCATGCGTAACATCTCTTCGGGCGCCGTCATCGCCACGCAATACTTTCCGGGCGAAGTCGTATTCCCCGTCATGTGCGGCACGCTGTTTCAGCAGGTACTCGCCTCGCTTATCGGGCATCTCTTTGAGCGTCTAACCGGCGAGGAGCGCGCCGCCCAGCGCAAGCGGGTCGAGGCCGGCCGCGACGCCATGGCACGCTAGACTGTCCGCAGTGTGCGGGCGCTCACTTTACGATGTGAGCGCCTCCAGATGTGCACGGAGTCGCTCCGCATCGACATCGAGCGTGGTCTCAGCATTGACCTGGGCCAAACGATAGCCGACAAAGTAGGGCGAAGCCACCCAACGCGGCAGCGCCTTGGCAATGGTCCGACCGCCCAGGTGATAGAAGAACAGGTTATACGACTCTGCGCGACCACCGTGGTGCTCGTTCAGGATATAGCGCAGAGCTACCTGGATCGCATCGGCGAAGAGATCCGCCTCGGCTTGGTCTCTCGTGTCATCGCTGGCAGCGATTCCCTGCGGGGCTGAAACGTTGATCTCAAAGAACCCCATGATCGGTTCGGTTGAGATGTTGACCGCGATTCTCCCCTGTTGCCAGAGATTGATGCCTTCGAAATTGGCAGAAGTCAGCGAAGTGTAGCCGTCTTCCTGCTCCAAACCCACAATCTGCATGTGCGGATGAACGAGGCTACCGCCCGAGAGCGGACCCTTGTTCTTGTACATGAGCACGCTTCGATACTGCTGTGAATCAATCATCTGCTGCCAGCAACCCAGGGCAAACCGCATCACATGGTGGAGTTCATCCGGCTCATAGGTCACCAGGTCGGCATCGTGATCGGCCGACTCGATCAGCACGGTTTGACGGGTGGCGCGCAGGGTCTTGAACTTATTCTCGAGCCAGATGCAGTCACCATCGCGCTGGATGATGTTGGCAAGCCCCTCCGTGTCGCAAAAGGGGCACGCGGTGCCAGGGCGACGATTATCGTCAGGCTTACCGCTCGCCTGCTGAACGTCAAATACCAGCGCCACGGGTTATACCTCCAGCGGCACGATCTTGGTGCCATGGAGCTCGGAGACGCCTAGCGCCGCCGCGACCGTGTCGCGATTTGCCGTAGTGATGCCGCCGCCGGGAAGGATGGTCAAACGATCGCCCGCATACTCGATTAAACGAGCCAGGTGATCAAAATTATCCTCGATCGACGTACCGGCAGCGCCGCCATGCGTGAGGATGCGCGTAACGCCGCAGTCGGCAAGTGTATCAATTGCATCGAGCTGAGCCTCGGGCGAGAGCTGGTCAAATGCCATGTGGAAGGTGATGTCGATGGGCTCACGCTTGCATTCCTCGGTCGCGCAGCCCGCGGCCATCACGAGGGCGCCCAACGTAAGCTCGTCGAGTGCCCATCCGCCAGCGCAGGGCTTGCAGCAGCCAAAGACCAAGCCGTCAACGCCGGCGCTCACGGCAAGGCCCAGGTCCATCTCCATCATACGCAACTCGTCCTGGTTGTAGTGAAAGTCGCCGCCACGCGGACGGATCATGCACATCACCCGTGCATCGTGCTCGTGTGCATAGTTGGTCGTAGCGCTGATAACGCCGGCCGAAGGCGTGGTGCCACCGACGGCAAGGTTGTCGCACAGCTCGATACGCCTTGCACCGGCATCGATAGCCGCCGGCACCCGCTCAAAGTTCTCGGCACAAAACTCGTACAGCATAGATAGACCCCAAAAGACAGCAGATGTTTTCCGACGGGCATTGTCACACATCCCCATGAAGTTGCGGTGGAATGGGGACTCTTTTGGCCTCCGAGACTCCCATTTAGTCCCTATTTCGCCGCAACTTAAAAAGGGGCGCTGACTGAGATGGTCAGCGCCCCTTTTGTTAGGTGGGTTAGCCTCCGAGGTAGGCTTTGCGGACGTTGTCGTCATGCAGGAGCTCTTGGCCGGTGCCGGTCATGGTGATCTTGCCGGTCTCGAGCACGTAACCGCGTGTGGCGATGGAAAGCGCCATCTGCGCGTTTTGCTCGACCAGAAGCACCGTGGTGCCGGCCTTGTGAAGGTCCTCGACAATCTGGAAGATCTGTTCAATCAGAATCGGCGCCAGACCCATGGAAGGTTCGTCGAGCATAAGCAGTTTGGGGTTACTCATAAGGGCGCGCCCCATAACGAGCATCTGCTGCTCGCCGCCCGAAAGGGTGCCGGCGACCTGGCGACGACGTTCCTTCAGGCGCGGGAACTGCTCGTAGACGCGCTCCAGGCCCGGAGCCACCGTGGACTTGGGCTGCGTATAGGCACCCATCTCCAGGTTCTCCTCGACCGTCATCTGCAAAAAGGCGCGACGACCCTCGGGAACCTGAGCCAGGCCCTTACCAACCAGCTTATCAGCGGGCGTATGAGTAATGTCCTCGCCCATAAACTTGATGGAACCGGTCTTGGAACGCAGCAGGCCCGAGACGGTCTTGAGCGTTGTGGACTTGCCGGCACCGTTGGCGCCAATCAAGGCCACGATCTCGCCCTCGTTAACGTTAAAGGAGATGTCCTTAATGGCGTGGATGGCGCCGTACCAGACGTTGATGTTGTAGACGGAAAGCATCGGCTCTGCCATTTAGTTCTCCCCCTTATCCTGCTTGCCCAGATATGCCTCAATAACAGCGTCGTTGTTCTGGATTTCCTCTGCCGTGCCCTTGGCGATGACCTTACCAAAGTTGAGCACGCAGATGCCCTCGCAGATGTTCATAACGAGCGACATATCATGCTCGATAAGCATGATAGCAATGCCAAAGGTGTCGCGAATCTTGACGATGTTCTCCATGAGCTCCGCGGTCTCGGACGGGTTCATGCCGGCAGCAGGCTCGTCGAGCAGCAGTAGCTTGGGGTTGGTGGCAAGCGCGCGGACGATCTCCAGACGACGCTGAGCGCCGTAAGGCAGCGATCCGGCCTGCTCGTTTGCCAGATGCTCCATATCAAAGATGGACAGCAGCTCCATGGCGCGCTCGTGAGCAGCCTTCTCGTGCTTCCAATACGTCGGCAGGCGCAGCACGCCCTCAAAGCCGGAGTAACGCTCCTGGTTATGCAGGCCGACCTTGACGTTATCCTCCACCGTCATGGTGTTGAATAGGCGAATGTTCTGGAAGGTACGGGCAATACCCATGCGGTTGACCTGGTAGACCGACTTGCCCGAGGTGTCCTCGCCGTCGAGCAGGATGGTGCCATGCGTGGGCTGGTACACCTTGGTGAGCAGGTTGAAGACCGTGGTCTTGCCGGCGCCGTTGGGACCGATCAGACCGGCGATCTCGGTCTTGCCGATAGTCAGGCTAAAGTCGTCGACTGCCTTAAGGCCACCGAACTCAATGCCCAGGTGGATGCACTCGAGTGCAGGGCGCTCGCCCAGGTCACGATCGGGAACGATGGCGCCAGAAGGATACGGGACCATCTTGCCCTTCTTGAACTCAAATTTACTGGGCATCGGCTGCCACCTCCTTCTTGGAAGCAAAGCGGTCCTTGACGCGACCGAAGAACGCCTTGAGCTGCGGGTTGTTGGTAAAAATCATGACCAGGATCAGCACGATGGCGTAGATGAGCATGCGGTAGTCCGAGAACTGACGAAGCAGCTCGGGAAGCACCGTGAGCAACGCCGCCGCGATGACGGAACCGCGCATGTTGCCCAGGCCGCCCAGGACCACGAACACCAGAATGAGGATCGACGTGTTGAAGTCGAACTTGGTGGCGGAGAGCTGCGAGAAGTTACCGCCGAAGAGAGCTCCGGCAGCACCGGCGAGGGCAGCGGAAACCACGAAGGCGATCATGCGGTACTCCGTGACGGAGATGCCTACGGACTCGGCTGCAATCTTGTTATCGCGCACGGCCATAATGGCACGGCCGGTACGGCTGCGGACCAGGTTGAGCACGATCACGAGTGCGACCATGACCAGGATGGCACCGGCGAGGAAGGTCGAGTACGTCGACACGCCCGAGGCGCCCTGGGCGCCCTTGATGATGGCGGTGCCGTCCTCGAGCAGGTGCAGGTCGTCGATCGTAGAGTTGCCCGTGATGTTAAAAATCACGTGCAGGCCGCGGGAGTCGACGCCCACAATGAGGCAGGTAACGATCTCTTTGATGATCTCGCCAAAAGCCAGGGTCACGATGGCCAGATAGTCGCCGCTCAGGCGCAGGACCGGGATACCAATCAAGAAGCCCAAGATGGCAGCGGCGATAGCGCCGACCACAATGCTGATGATCAGACGCATCGGATCGGACGGAACGGCGCTCTCCAGCGCGACGGCGGTGACGATGCCCGTGTAGGCACCGACGCTCATAAAGCCCGCGTGGCCCAGCGACAAGTCGCCCGCGATGCCGACGACGAGGTTGAGGGAAATGGCCATGACGATATAGGCCGTGATGGGAACCAGCTGACCGGCGATCATGCGCGGAATCATGTGGTTAGACTGCATAAAGAACACGATGGCGAAGGCCACGATGCACATGGCGTACGTGACAAAGTCGTGACGCGTCTGCTTGTCTTTAAGAAACTTCATAACGCTCACCTACACCTTCTCGGGGACGTACTTGCCCAAGAGGCCGGCAGGCTTGACGAGCAGGACGATGATCAAAACACCAAAGACGATGGAGTTGGCAAGGCTCGTGGAAATGTAAGCCTGCGCCATCGCCTCGATGATGCCGATGAGAATGCCACCGACAAAGGCACCGGGGATGGAGCCGATGCCGCCGAAGACGGCGGCGTCGAAGGCCTTGATGCCAGGCATGGCACCCGTCGTGGGCTGCAGCACCGGCGAGTAGGAGCACAGGAGCACGCCGGCGATGGCGGCAAGCGCCGAGCCGATGGCAAACGTCATCGAGATGGTGCGGTTGACGTTGATGCCCATGAGCTGAGCGGCGGCCTTGTCCTCGGACACGGCGCGCATGGCCTTGCCCATCTTGGTCTTACCTGTAAAGAACATCAGGCCGGCCATGATAACCAGGCAGGCGACGATGGTGACGAGCGAGACGGCGCTTACGTTGAACTTGGCCAAGAACTCCGGCACCTGGAAGGTGACGAGCGAAGTGAAGTTCTTGGGCGTGGCGCCCCACAGAAGCTGCGCGGCGTTCTGCAGGAAGTAAGACACGCCGATAGCCGTGATCAGAACGGCCAGCGGGCCTGCTTGGCGCAGCGGCTTATAGGCCAGACCCTCGATGAGAACGCCGAGAACCGTGCAGACCACACAAGAAAGAATTACAGATACCCAGCCCGGGAGGCCGAGATACGACGTGGCGCAGAACGAGACATAGGCACCGACCATGATGACGTCGCCGTGAGCGAAGTTCAGCATCTTGGCGATACCGTAGACCATGGTGTAGCCCAACGCGATGATGGCGTAGACGCTGCCCATGGACAGGCCGTTGACCAGGTATTGGATAAAGACCGTCATGTTCCACATCCCCCTTTCGAATAGGTTTCCAGTTGATGTATGAAACAGGGACGTTACATCGTCCCTAGATACCAAGCAAGCAGGGAAGGCCAAAACCTCCCCTGCTTGGGATCAAAACCGCTCTATGTAAGGCGGCCAATTAGGCCTGTACGTACTTGCCGTCGGTGATGACGTACGCCGTGGGCTCCTTCTGAACCTGGCCCTTATCGTTCCAGGTGAGCTTGCCGGTCAGACCGTCAACGGTAATCTTGAGCATAGCCTTGGACAGCTTCTCGGCGACCTCGGTCGGGTCGGCGTCGACACCAAGACCGGCCTCCTTGACGGCCTCGGCCACCGCGTGCACGCCGTCGTAGGCGTCGGCGGCAAACTGGTCGGGGGTATCGCCGTACTTATCCTTGTAAGCGTTAACGAAGTCGGCGTTCTTCTCGTCGTCGGCGGAGAACGGGGTCATGAGCAGCAGACCCTCAGCAAGAGAGGTATCGAAGCCCTCAACGCCCAGGATACCGTCCATGCCGTCGCAGCCCATCATCTTGACATCGTAGCCCATGTCCTTGGCGTTCTTGAGCAGGACGGACGCCGGCGTATAGTAGATCGGCGCAAAAATCATGGTGGCGCCAGCCTGCTTGGCCTTGGTCAGCTGGTTGGTAAAGCTCGTGGCGGAGTCGTCCTTAAAGGTCTCCTCGTCAACAATCTCGAGCTTGGACTCAGCGGCCCGGGCCTTAAAGGAATCTGCGATGCCCGAAGAATAGGCGTCGCCGGAGTTATAGAACAGCACGAACTTCTCGTCCGCATACTTCTGCGCCAGGAACTTGGCAGCGTTGACACCCTGGTTGGGGTCGGTGAAGCAAACCTGGAAGACGCAATCCTTGCCGTCGGTGACGTCCTCGGAGGACGCGGACGGGGTGATCATGAACGTCTTGGGGTCGTTACCACACTCTGCGGCAACGGCAACCGACGCACCCGTGGTAGTCGGGCCGACGAGGGCCTGCATGCCCCAGTCGAGCAGGGTGTTGAAGGCGTTGACGGCCTTCTCGCCATCGGCCTGGTCATCCTCGGCCTTGCTGGCAAGCGGCAGCTCCTTGGTCGAAAAATCCTTGCAGCCAAGCTCGACACCCTGGGTAACGGACTTGCCGTAGGACGCGTTGGCGCCGGTCAGCGGGCCGATGGTGCCGATCTTAAACGAAGCGTCGCTCGAAGCGGAACCGCTGTCGCCGCCGTTGGAGGAGCAGCCAGCTAGAATGGACATCGCCCCCAGACCTGCTGCGCTCGCGATAACGCTCCTGCGATTCATAACAGGGTTCAATGACTTACCGGTGAGGCTCGACATGCGGCTCTCCTCTCAAATCTCGTCGGGTTTCGGTTACCCGACAGGCCATCCTTCGCCGTGTTCGGCGTTCGCAAAATAGTAGACGCTTTAGTTGAGAAAAGTGGCGATTATTTCAACTTTTCTTTTGCTTTGTCCATTTATCCATATTTATGCGTATTTCTATCAGTTTATGCAGTTTAGCCACTTTATTATGTGAAAGTAATGTTTCTGTTCTGTTACAAGCGCCCTTGCCCTGAATAAAACGGCCTCACCGGTAGCGCTTTATGCGCACTTAGGCGGCGATGTACTTGCCATCCTGAATCACATAGGCCGTAGCGGGCTTTTCGACCTGGCCCTCGTCGTTCCACGTGAGCTCGCCCGTCAGGCCCTCAATCTTGATCTTGCGCATGGCCTTGGCAAGATCGTCGGCAATGTCGGCACCATCGGCCGTAATATCGATGCCCGCCTTGTCGATGGCCTCGGCGATGGCGTGGACACAATCGTAGGCGTCGGCGGCAAACTGGTTAGGCGTCTCGTCGTAGGCATCCTTATAGGCCTTGACGAAGTCGGCATTCTTCTCGTCATCGGCGGAAAACGGGGTCATGAGCAGTACGCCCTCGGCAAGAGAGGTATCGAAGCCCTCCACAGAGAGCAGGCCGTCCATGCCGTCGGTACCCATGAGCGTCATGTCGTAGCCCATGTCCTTGGCGTTCTTGAGCAAAACGGACGCCGGCGTGTAGTAGATCGGCGCAAAGATGAGCGTGGCGCCGGCCTCCTTGGCCTTGGTGAGCTGGTTGGTAAAGCTCGTGGAGGAATCGTCCTTAAAGGTCTCGGTATCGACGATATCAAGTTTGGACTCCTTGGCCTGCTCGGCAAAGGCATCGGCAACACCCGAGCTGTACGTATCGCCGGAGTTGTAGAACAGGGCGATCTTGGCGTCCGCGTATTTCTCGGCCAAGAACTTCGCAGCGCTGGCGCCCATGGTGGGATCGGTGAAGCAAACCTGAAAGACCGTGGTCTTATCCTTGGTGACGTCGAGCGACGAGGCCGAAGGCGTGACCATGAGCATATCGTCGGCGATCTCGCCCGAGACGGCGACGGCGGCACCAGTCGTGACGGGGCCGACGAGAGCCTGCATGCCCCAGTCGCACAGGGTATTGAAGGCGTTGATAGCCTTCTCGCCGTCAGCGACGTCATCCTCGGACTTAAGCGAGAGTTTGAGGTCCTTGGTCGAGAAATCCTTGGCGGCGAGCTTGGCACCCTTCTCGGCCGAAACGCCATAGGTTGCCGCGGCGCCGGTCAGAGGGCCGATGACACCGATCTTGAAGGTCTTGCCGTCATCGGCGGAGCCGCCCTCCGAGCCACCCGACGAGCAACCAGCGAGTGCCACGGTGCTGCCGAGCGCCGCGGCACCGGCGAGAAAGTTCCTACGGCTGAGCGTGCTGTTGATGTTGAACATGGTGTCCCCCTTTTCGCTGGCCGCAGTGCGGGGGACTGCGGACAAAAAGTTGGACCATCAGGTCCGGTTTGGAGTCCGCATGAC
>DAWDYI010000031.1:0-28419 GCA_052344885.1 Collinsella aerofaciens | reverse complement strand
GAGTAACCGAGGGGAGGGCGCACATGGGAATGACGGGTGCATACGAGCGCAATCTCGATGCAAAAGGTCGTCTGTCCCTGCCTGCACCCCTTCGCGAGGAGCTTGGAGAGCACGTTCGCGTGTTCAAAGCCCTGGATGTCGATGCTCTGTACGTGTTCTCTGCCGAGGCCTTCGATAAGTGGGTCGAAGGACTCTTCGCGGGTCGTGAGGGCCACGAGGGTTTTAACCCGCGTGACATTAACGACCAGAAGCTCATGAGGGCGATCAACAAGCGCACCACGTCGATGGACGTGGACAGCGCCGGTCGTATCGGTCTTTCCGAGTCTCTCCGCAAGCAGGCGAACCTTGACCGCGAGGTCACGGTTGTGGGCAACTACGACCACCTTGAGGTTTGGGATCGCGCCGCGGCCGATGAGGACGATGACGATGAGGCCCTGCTGGACCTCTTCTTCTCGTAAGGGCAAGGCACGGGTAACGGATGGAGCGTGGGATCTTGACACAAGAATATCGGCATGAACCTGTCATGCTCGGCGAAGTGCTTGAGTCGCTGCGGCTAAAGAGCGGCTCCGTTGTCTGCGATTGCACCCTTGGTGGTGCCGGCCATTCGGTAAAGATGGCCGCGCAGGTGGGGGAGACGGGCCTTTTGCTCGGCGTCGATCAGGACGACATGGCCCTCGAGGCCGCTGGTGCCCGTCTGGACCGCGAGGTTCCCGGCGTTCCGCACCAGCTGCTGAAGGGCAACTTCGGCGACTTGGACGAGCTGCTTTGCTCGGCCGAGGTGCCCGGGGTCGATGGCTTCCTGTTCGATTTGGGCGTTTCGTCACCGCAACTCGATATCCCTGGCAGGGGCTTTTCGTATAACGAGGACGCCCCATTGGACATGCGGATGGATCCGGGTAATAACACCTTAAACGCAGCTGAGGTCATCAACACCTATAACGAACACGACCTCGCCCGGATTCTACGCGTCTACGGAGAAGAGAAGTTCGCCTCGCAGATTGCGCGCGAGATCGTGCGCCGCCGCGAGCAAGAACCGATCGAAACCACCGGCCAATTTGTCGAGATCATCAAGGCGGGTATCCCGGCTGCCGCTCGTCGGCATGGCGGACACCCGGCCAAGAAAAGTTTCCAGGCCATTCGCATCGAGGTCAATCACGAGCTCGATGTGCTCGAACGAGGGCTTGATGCCGCCACCAGGTGGCTCAACCCGGGCGGACGTATCTGCGTCATCTCGTATCACTCGCTCGAGGACCGTATCGTAAAGAACCACTTTAAGGAGATGAGCCAGGGGTGCACGTGTCCGCCGGAGATTCCGGTGTGCGTGTGCGGCAACGTGCCGATACTCAAGGTCATCACCCGCAAACCCTTGGTTGCCCAGCCTGATGAGGTTGAGCGCAACCCTCGGGCGAGATCAGCCAAAATCCGCGTGGCGCAGCGTCTGTAGGCGCGACCGCGCGATATTGGACCTCCCGCTCGCACCATAAACGAAGCTTAAACACACTACCAACGTACTCGGGATGGGAGGCGGCATATCATGGGCTACAACACTTCAAGCGCAGCACTCGCCTATGATATGAACGCCATGCCCGCCTATCGTGAGACGCCGCAGGCCCCCGTTGCTCCCCGTGAGCAGCGCGCGCCGCGCTTTGATGTCTACACGGGCGCGGGCCGTCAGGCAAACCAGGCGGTAAGCCCGGTTTTCATGAGCGTTCTTAAAACGTTTTGCATCATTGCGGCTATCTTCATGACGATCGGCGTCGCCCGCGTGGCGCTCGCCGGCGTTACGGCCCAGGTGCTCAACAGCAACGCCGAGCTTACCAGCACGCTCGAAAAGGCGACCGATGAGAGCTCCGACCTGGAGGTCATGCATTCGGTCTATGGCGCCGACACGCGCATTCGCGACCTTGCGGGCGCTTATGGCATGGTGGAGCCCAGCGAGAGCGTTACACTTGACTTTTCGCAGGATGCAGCCGCGGGCGCCAACGCGACCGCGACCGCTCAGTAGCAAGACGGTAGCTGAGTATGACAAATGACTATCGCCGCGGTTCCGATGGGGGCCGCGGTTCTGGACGTCCCTCGTCGCGGGGACGTTCTGGTTATCAAGGAACGGGTCGGCAATCTTACAACGCCGGGCGGTCCCGTGGCAACGACCCGGCGTCGCGACTTCGCGGCTCGGGCGGCCCTCAAGTGCATAACACCAGGTCGCGCAAGAGTTCGTCGATCGAATGGCTCACAGGCGCGCCTCTGCCTCGCCGCAAAGCCGTCATGGGCTTCATCGGGCTTGGCTTGGGCTTGGGCGTCTTTCGCCTTGCCGACTATCAAATTGTCGAAGCCGATAAACTGCGCGAGCGTGCCGATGCGCGCCGCCTGCTTGCGCAGACCCTCTATGCCAAACGCGGCACCATCTACGACCGCAACGGCAACGTGCTGGCGTCGTCGGTCGAATGTCGCAACATCGCCGTGAACCCGCAGCTTGTCGAGGATGTTGACAAGACGGTGTCGGCGCTGGTCAAGGCAACTGGAATCGATAAAAAGACCTGCCGCAAGCTCGTTGAGTCCGATGGAACCTGGGTGTATATCAAGCGCCAGGTGGACGAAGACGATGTTGCGGCGCTGGAGAAGAAGAACCTGCCCGGCGTGCTTTTTGAGCAGGCCATGAAGCGCGTATATCCATACGGCAATCTGGCATCGCAGGTGCTGGGTGTAGTGAATGTAGACAACGACGGCTTGACGGGTCTCGAAAAGCAATACAACAAGCTTCTGACCGGCACGAACGGTTCTCTCGTACGCGAGCGCGCGAGGGACGGCAGCTATATCGCGGGCGGTGCCTATAAAAAGGTGGCTGCGGTCGACGGCGTTGATATCGTGACGACGCTCGACGTCAATATCCAGCGTGCGGCCGAGGATGCCCTGGCAGAGGCAGTTGAGAAGACTAAGGCCAAGAACGGCTCGGCGCTGGTCACCGATCCTACGACAGGCGAGATTTTGGCAGCCTGCTCGTACCCGACCTACGACCAGACCGATCTGGAGAATGCCAAGACCGAGGATATGAATCTGCGCCTGGTCACCGACGCCTACGAGCCCGGCTCGGTCTTTAAGACGCTCGTGGCGGGCGCCGGCTTCGACTTGGGCGTCGTGCGATCGAGTACGTCGTTTGAGGTGCCGGCGAGCATCAAGGTGGGCGACGATACCGTCACCGATGCCGACAAGCGCGACTATGCCATGACCATGGATGTGCGCGAGATGATGCGCCGTTCGTCCAACGTGGGCTTTGTCCTAGTGGGGCGCAAGATCGGTGCCGACGACTTTGCCGCCTATGTGGACAAGTGGGGCATCGGTCACAGCTCGGGTGTCGATTTTCCGGGAGAGAGCCTGGGTATCGTCAAGGAGCGTGACCAGTATGACGGCGCCACGCTGGGCTCGATGAGCTTTGGACAGGCACTGTCCGTCTCGCCGATTGAGATCGCACGTGCCGTGGGCGGTATCGCCAACGGCGGCGTGATGATGACCCCGCACTTCTATAAGTCCAGCAAGGGCGACGAGAAGGACTGGGGCGAAGGCGAGCGCGCGATTTCTGAGGATGCCGCATCCCAGGTGACATCGTGCATGCAGACGGTCGTGTCCGAGGGAACGGGCGTTGGCGGCGCGGTTGACGGCTATGACGTGGCGGGTAAGACCGGTACGGCCGAACGAGCCGACGAGAACGGCGGCTACCTCAAGGAGAACTATATGTCGTCCTTTATGGGCTTTGCACCGGCACAATCGCCCAAGGTGCTGTGCTATATCACGCTCGACGGAACGCCGAGCGGCTCGGATGCCGCTGCGGTGCCGTTCCAGTCCATTATGGCCAACGCGCTCGACGTGCTGGGTATCCCGCACACGAGGTAGGGGGTTACAATCTTTGGGGCCTGGTTTGTTGTCCCATATGAGGGTGTTCACATGCCCTGCACCACGCATGCGCGGCGCTGGGATACAATACGCCGATAGCATTATTAGGTTTACAGGGGAGCTGCAATGATAGAGATCGCCGTCAACAACCTCGCGGCCGCAACAGGGGCCCGAACCGTGACGGGAGAAGCCGATCGGGTATGCCGCGGGTGCGTTATCGACTCGCGCCAGGTCGAGGAAGGGACGATTTTCGTCGCCTTTCCCGGTGAAAACGTCGACGGCAATGATTTTGCTTCCCGTGCCGTCCAGTCGGGTGCCGGCGCCGTCGTGATGACGCGTGAGCCCGAGGCCGAGCTGGTCTCGCTGGCACAGGACAGGGGCTGTGCCATCTTGCTGACCGATGATCCCGAGGAGTTTCTGCTGCGTTTGGCGCACACGTATCGCCTGGAGCTTGGCTGCCTGGTCGTTGGCATTACCGGTTCCATCGGCAAGACGACGACCAAGGACGTGCTCGCCGCTGTACTCGCCAAGCGCTATCGTGTCTGGGCCACCAAGGGCAATTTCAATAACCTGATCGGCATGCCGCTCACGGTGCTTTCCGCTCCGGCCGATACCGAGGTCCTGGTGCTCGAGATGGGCATGAACCATTTCCACGAGATTGAGCGTCTGTCCCAGTCCGCCAATCCCAACCTTGCCATCGTAAGCAAGATTGGTACCTCTCACATCGGCATTTTGGGCAGCCGCGAGAACATCGCCCGCGCTAAGGCCGAGATTGTCCAGGGTATGTGCGCCGCCGGCGACTTCTTGCCGCTGCTGGTTTTGGGCGGTGAGGACGACTTTACGCCGTTCATTCGCGATACGTTCGCCCAGCCTGCTGGTATCGATGTGATGCTGGCCGGCGTCTCGGACGATGATGAGGTCCGTGCCCGCGACATTCGTGTTGATGACGAGGGACGTCCGGTCTTTACGCTCGATTTTGGCCAGGGTGAGACGATCGCTACCATGCTTGCCATCCCCGGCGTGCAGTCCGTTCCTAATGCCGTTAAGGCCGCCGCGGTTTCCTATCGCCTGGGCGTGACGCCCGAGCAGATCGATGCTGCCTTTAGGGGCCTCACGATCACCGGTCACCGCCAGGAGATCAAGCGCGCCAAGAGCGGTGCCCGCGTCATCGACGATTCCTATAACGCCAGTGCCGAATCCATGGCTGCTGGCCTCGATCTACTGTGCTCGCTTTCGTGCACGGGGTCTCGCATGGCGATCCTGGGCGAGATGGGCGAGATGGGCGATGAGGCTCCTCGCATGCATGAGCTCGTGGGCGCCTATGCCGCCGCCAAGAAGCTCGACATGCTGGCGTGCGTGGGTGGTGAGCTGGCCCAGCTTATGGCCGATGCCGCGCGCATGATGGGCATGGACGAGGACCGCATCCAGGTGTTCTCCGATTATCAGCAGGTGCTCGACCGCATGGGCGGCGCGCTTGAAAAACATGATGTTGTACTGGTCAAGGGTTCCCGCTTTGTTGAGCTCGACCGCTTTGTGGAAGGTGTGTGCTAGCCCATGTTCGGCAATCCCTCGTATCCAACGTATCAGGCTTTTTTGGGGCTTGGCATCGCCGCTGCCATTGCGCTGCTGCTCATGCCGTGGTGGATCAAGCTGCTGAAGGTCGAGGGTATCGGCCAACAGGTCCGAGCCGACGGCCCCAAGCGTCATTTGATTAAACAGGGTACGCCGACCATGGGCGGCGTCATCATCCTTGTTGCGATTTCGCTGACCTGCCTGCTGATGGGCAAGCTCACCACCGAGCTCGTGCTCGTGCTGCTCGCCACGCTGGCGACCGGCGTGCTGGGCCTGATCGACGACCTGACCTCCGTTACGCATGGGCGCTCGCTCGGTCTGACGCCTCATGCCAAGATGATCGGCCTAACCATTATCTGTGTCACCTTTACGGTACTTGCCGTTAACTGGTGCGGCGTCGCCCCCGAGATTCGTTTTCCCGGCGGCCTGACGATTGACCTTGGCGTGCTTTCGACCACCATCTGCGGCCTTTCGTTCCCGTGGCTCTACATTGTCTTTTGCTGGCTGATGATCGCCGGTCTTTCTAATGCCGTGAACCTGACCGATGGCCTTGACGGTCTTGCTGGCGGCACCTCCATGATTGCCATGCTCGCCATGGCTGCCATGGCGTTTTTGCACGGAGACGTGAACCTGTCCATCTTCTGCACCGCGTGTGCCGGTGCCTGCTTGGGCTTTCTGTGGTTCAACTGCTATCCGGCGAGCATCTTTATGGGCGATACCGGCTCGCTTGCCCTGGGCGCCGCGTTTGCCTGCACGTCCATCATGACCAACACCGAGGTCGTCTCCCTTATCATCGGCGGCCTGTTTATCGTTGAGACCCTGTCGGTCATGATTCAGGTTGTCTACTTCCACTTTACGCACAAGCGCGTCTTCCTTATGGCGCCCATCCATCATCATTTCGAAAAGAAGGGCTGGGCCGAGACCAAGGTCGTCATCCGTTTTTGGATTATCGCTGCTGCCTTTGGTGCCGTTGGCCTTGCTCTGTTCTTCCAGTTGGGATAGTGGTCTTTCATGTCTCTTGCTGATGTCTTTAGCCTGCTCGTTTTGGGTCAGGGCAAATCCGGTCTCGATGTCGCCCGCTGGGCGCTGGCACATCCCGAGCGCGTAAGTGCCGTTACCGTGTATGGCGGTGGCACCTCTGAGCCCAATGACGCCACGCGTGCGCTCGAGGCTGCTGGTGCGTCGTTTGTCTATGGGACCGAACAGGTCGAGGGCGCCTATGACGTATGCGTGACGTGCCCGGGCATCTCGGAGTTCTCGGGCTTCTTTAAGGCTGGGCGCGAGCATGCCGCCCAGATTATGGGTGAGCCCGAGTTTGCCTATCGCCTGTCACCCGATAACTGGATTGCCATCACGGGCACCAACGGCAAGACGACCACCACGTCGCTGACTGATTATCTGCTCAAGGCTGCCGGCGAGGCCAGCGTTGCTGTCGGCAACATCGGCGAGCCGCCGGTCAACGAGATTGACGGCCGAGCCCACAACGAGTGGTTTGTGGCTGAGCTCTCGAGCTATCAGATTGCTACGACAACCGAGCTCCACCCCCGCGTGGCGGTGCTGCTCAACATCACTCCCGACCACTTGGGCTGGCATAAGAGCCATAAGAACTACGCGCTTGCCAAGATCAAACTGTTTGACAATATGGTCGATGACGATCTGGCGGTTGTCGACGTCGAAGACGCCGGCATTCACGAGTTCGATGAGTACATCTACACGCCGGGTCGTCGCATCTGCAAGGTTGCCTTTGACGAGCCTGAGGGCGAGGATGCCGCCTTTGTGCGCGACGGCAAGATGGTCGTGCGCCTGAAGGGCGTCGAGACCCCGCTCATCGCTACATCCGAGCTCAAGATCTCGGGCCATCACAATGTTATCAATGCCCTGTGCGCCGCCACGGCTGCCTTGGCGGTCGGTGCCGATGTCGATGGTGTCTGCCGCGGTCTTGCCTCGTTCCAGCCGCTCGAGCACCGCGTGGAGCCGTGTGGCGAGATTGACGGCGTGCGCTACGTCAACGATTCCAAGGCGACCAACACCGATGCGGTCGAGAAGGCACTGACGGCATTTCCCGATGACGACGTGATCTTGTTGCTCGGCGGCCACGATAAGGGCACGCCGCTCACGGACTTCGCGCGCGTTGTTATGGATAACGTACGCTCGGTCGTCTGCTTTGGCGATGCGCGCGAGCGTTTCACCGCCGCTATGGACGAGGCCGATGTCGACGGCGATGTGGATATCGCCCAGGCGGATGACCTGCGCGATGCCGTGGACGTCGCCCGTTCGCTGTCGAGCCGTGGCGACGTGATCTTACTTTCTCCTGCCTGCTCTTCGTTCGATGAGTTCTCGGGCTATGAGGAGCGCGGCCGCGTGTTTAAGGACTATGTGGCCCAGCTTGCCGCTGCGGCGAAATCGCAAATGGAATAGGGGTTGCCGGTGAGAGAGGAGAGCCCCCGACAAGGTATGAGGAGGCCCGACTCGGACCGTGCTTCCTCGCGGCGCAGCACACCGCGTTCCGGTCGCGGCGGGCAGTCGTTTAGCGAACGCTATATTGCCGGCGTTCCCGCCCGTATCATGCGCCCCCGTTTGATATTCATGGCCTGCTTGTTTACCTTGGTATGCTTTGGCCTGCTGATGGTGTACTCGGCGTCTTCGGTCGAGGCGCTGCACGAGAATGGCTCGGCGACGTTTTTTCTGGGTCGACAGGCCGCGTTTGCCGTGGTCGGTGTTCTGGCGCTGATTGCCATCGTGCGCGTTTTGCCGGACAGCTGGTTTGGGGAGGATGTGCTCAGGATCTTCCTCATAGGCATGATAGGGCTACTGTTTCTGGTGTTCTTGGTGGGCAGCGGCAGCCGTGGCGCCACGCGCTGGCTTAACATCGCCGGTATTCAGTTCCAGCCTTCCGAGTTTTTAAAGCCATTTGCCATTGCGTATTCGGCCATCATGCTTGATCGCTTCTTTTCGCCCGGTGGCAACATCAACGAATTCCTTCGCAAGATGGGCATCTACCTGGGCATTTCGCTCTTTCTGATCTTTATCCAGCCCGATTTCGGTACTGTCCTGATCATCCTGTTGACCCTCATGTGCATGGCGTTGTTTGCGGGTCTCGACCCCAGATTTATCATCGGCGTGCTAATCTTCGGCATTCTCGTGATCGTGATTGCGCTTGTCGCAGAGCCGTACCGTATGGTGCGTATTCAGGTTGCCTTGAACCCTTGGGCCGACGAGTATGGTGACGGCTATCAGGCCACGCTTGCCATTATGGCCTTTGCCTCGGGCGGTCTGTTCGGCCGTGGCATCGGCAACTCAACCATGAAGTACTCGTATCTGCCCGAGGCGCACAATGACTACATCCTGGCCATCATTGGCGAGGAAGTCGGTTTTGTCGGAACCGTGCTGTTCTTCTTGGTGTTTGCGATGCTGATCTACTCGGCGTTTCGCATTGCCGAGCAGGCGACCGATCGCCGGGGCGCGCTTATGGCGTCTGGCTCCGCGGTCATTCTCGCAGTGCAGTTTTTGATTAACGCGCTGGGCATCCTCAACGTGTTTCCCATGACGGGCAAACCGTTGCCGTTTATTAGCTACGGCGGTTCGTCGATTATTGTGTCGCTCATGCTTGCCGGGTTGATCCTGCGCGTTTCGTACGAGAGCGCCCGCCGCGATGAGTATGACCGCCGCCGCGAGAGCTTTGCCGTTATGGATGAGAGTACCGCCGGCGTGCCCCACGTGCGCGGCGAGCGATCTTCGCGTAACGGTTTTACCGTCCTGGATGGCTCTGCGACCGAGCCGGCAGCCCGCCCGCGTCAGCGAACGGCGCCGCAAGGTCGTCCTCAGCGCCCCAGCCCTCGCAACGCGGGCGGCGGATATAATCGAATCGATTTGAACTCGGACCCGTCGGCGCGTCTGCGTACCGACGACCAGGGACCGCGTGTACGAAGGGACTACCATGACCGATAAAATGACCGTTGCTATTGCAGCCGGCGGCACGGCCGGGCACATCAACCCCGCGCTCGCCTTGGCCGAAGAGCTGCGTGACCGTGGCCACCACGTTGTGTTCGTGGGCCAGTCGCGCAAGCTCGAGGGTCGTCTGGTCCCCGAGGCTGGGTTTGATTTTGTGCCCATTACGGTCACGGGCTTCGACCGCTCCCGTCCTTGGACGGCGCTGACCTCGCTGTGGCGTGTCAACAAAGCCAAGCGTGCGCTCGCCAGTCATTTCTCAAAGGTCGGCAAGCCCGATGCCGCCATTG
The DNA here is from genome assembly GCA_052344885.1 of Collinsella aerofaciens. GTDB lineage: Bacteria > Actinomycetota > Coriobacteriia > Coriobacteriales > Coriobacteriaceae > Collinsella > Collinsella aerofaciens_CC. The sequence continues at coordinate 18,721 of DAWDYI010000031.1, read as the reverse complement.
GTTTTGGTGCCTATGTCGAGGTTCCGCTGCTGGGGTGGTGCAAGGGCGCGGGCGTTCCGTATCTGCTGCATGAGCAGAACTCTGTTCCGGGCCTGGCCAACAAGATGATGAACTCCCACGCCGCCCGCGTGTGCATCTCGGTGCCGGCAGCGCGTTCGGTCTTTGAGCGCGAAGGTGACCCTGACCACGTGCTCATGACCGGCAACCCCGTACGTCGCTCGGTGATCGAGGGCGATCGCGCTCGCGGCCGCAAGGCACTTGGCGTTCCCGAGGACGCTACGCTGCTGCTCGTCTTTGGCGGTTCACTTGGCGCCCAGCACCTCAACGAGCGTGTGGCTTCGCTCAAAAACGAGCTGCTTTCGCGCAAGAACCTCTATGTGTTGCATTCGACGGGTGCCGACGGCTTTGAGGAGACCGAGCGCGCTTTGGCGCTGACGCCCGAGGAGGCGAAGCGTTACCGCGTCCAGCCTTACATCGACAACATGGGCGATATGCTGGCTGCTGCCGATTTGGTGCTCTCGCGTTCGGGCGCATCGAGCGTGGCCGAGATCGCTGCACTCGCCGTGCCTTCGGTGCTCGTGCCGTACCCGCATGCGACGGCCGACCACCAAACCACCAATGCCCGTTATCTGGTCGACGCTGGGGCCGGCGTGCTCTGCGCCGATGCCGATATCGACGGTTCTGCCTTTGCCGATGAACTGCTGCACCTGGTCGATGACGCGGCGGCGCGCGACGCCATGCGTCAGGCGGCGCGTGGTCTGGCTCAGGATAGGGCCGCCGCTCTTCTGGCGGATGCGGTAGAGGGTTTGCGTTAGTTAGACGGGATATCGTCGGTCGCCCTCGCGCTGATGCGGTAGGTGCGGTACAGTTAACGGGTTACAGGCAGTGTTTACGCAAGGAGTACACGAGCACATGGCTGATTCCCAGACTGCAACCTCCGCGCCCGAGTTTAAGAGCGCCCACTTTATCGGTATCGGCGGCGCCGGCATGAGCGGCATCGCCCTCGTTCTTCACGAGCGCGGTTATGCCGTTACCGGCTCCGACCTTAAGACGTCACGTTATATCCGCCAGCTTACCCGCGCTGGTGTGAAGGTGCATGTGGGCCATGAGGCCGCCACGATCGACGAGGTCAAGCCCGACGTGGTTGTTGTCTCCACCGCTATTCCGGAGTCCAACCCTGAACTCGTGCGCGCTCGCGAGCTTGGTATTCCCGTGTGGCCCCGTGCCAAGATGCTCTCTGCTTTGGGCCACGGCTACACCACCGTCGCTGTTGCCGGCACGCATGGCAAGACCACCACGTCTTCGATGTGCGCCACCATGCTCGACCGCATGGGTCTGGATCCGAGCTTCTTGATCGGTGGCATCGTCGAGGGCTATGACACGAACGGCAAGAACGGCTCGGGCGACTACTTTGTCGCTGAGGCCGACGAGTCCGACAGCTCCTTCCTGTTCCTGAACCCCAACGTGGTCATCGTGACCAACGTCGAGGCCGACCACCTCGATCACTACTCGGGTATCGAGGAGATCGAGGCAACTTTCGCCAAATTCATGAGCCTGGTGGGCGAGGACGGCACCGTCATCGTCTGCGGTGAGGACCCGCATCTGGTCGAGCTCGCCAAGTCGACGGGTCGTCACGTGCTTTCCTACGGCTTTGCCGAGAGCAACGACATCGTCTGCATGCACCCGGATGTCAAGGGCATCCAGAGCGATTTTATCGTTCGCTTTGAGGACGGCACTGAGCACGCTGTGGAGATCAAGAGCAATCCCGGTCGCCACAACATGCTCAACGCCACGGCGGTGCTCACCGTCGCCCATGTCCTGGGCCTTGACATCGACGCCGCCGCCAAGGCGCTCTCGAGCTTTGAGGGCGTCCGCCGTCGCTTTACCCACGTGGGCGATATCGATGGCATCACCGTGGTCGATGATTACGGCCATCACCCCACCGAGATCAAGGCGACGCTTGCTGCTGCTTCGTCGCTGGGCTACAAGCACGTCGACGTCGTGTTCCAGCCGCACCGCTATTCGCGCCTGCAGGCCCTGTGCGACGACTTTGCCGATGCATTTGCCAATGCCGATAAACTGCTGCTGATTGATGTGTTCTCGGCTGGCGAGATGCCCATTCCGGGTGTCACCTCTAAGATGCTCGCCGATACCGTGCGCGCCAAGCATCCTGGCAAGGAGGTCGTGTACTGCTCCAGCCGTCTTGAGCTCAATCAGGAGCTCGAGCAGATGGTGGGCGAGGGCGACCTGCTGCTCACTATGGGTGCCGGTGACGTTACGACCGTCGGTCCCGAGTTCATTGAGTATCTGACTGCCAAGAAAGACGCTTAAGTCTAATGGGTCTGTTTAACGCCGTCATGGCGCTCTCGGGCATGATCGACACGGATGTGATCGAGGACGAGCGCCTTGCGCGTCATACGAGCTATCGTATCGGCGGCAAGGCCGACCTCTTTGTGACGTGCCATAGCTATCATGCCCTCCGCCGCGCCGTGGCGGTGCTCGATCGCGAGCAGGTGCCGTGGGTCATCATCGGCAAGGGCTCCAATCTGCTGGTTGCCGATGGCGGTTATCGCGGCGCCGTCATTTCGCTCGGACGTGAGTTTCAGCGCACGGTTGTTGCCGATGACGGTTGTACGCTGACGGTCGGTGCGGGCGTGATGTTTGCGCGCCTGGTCAACGATGCCCTGTCGCGTAGCCTCTCGGGCCTTGAGTTTGCCGTTGGCATCCCTGGTTCGGTTGGCGGTGCGATATCTATGAATGCCGGCACACGGACCGAGTGGATTGGCTCGCTGGTTGAGGATGTCGTAACGTTTGACCCGGCATCCGGTATCAAACATTATGCGGGGTCCGAGATCACTTGGGGCTACCGCGAATGTAGCCTTCCCCGCAATGAGATCATCCTCGAGTGCGTGCTCAAGCTTAAACTGGCGCCCAAGGCCGACATTCGCGAGCGCATGGAGCGGTACCTGACGAGGCGCAAGCGTACACAGCCCATGGGTCGCGCATCCTGCGGGTCGGTCTTTCGCAACCCGCCCGATGCGAGCGTGGGCAAGCTTATCGAGGATTGTGGATTAAAGGGTTTTTCGATTGGCGGCGCGGAAGTTTCGCCCGTTCACGCTAATTTTATCGTTAATAACGGAACTGCCTCGGCCGATGACGTTGCCGCGGTTATCAGACATGTGCACGGAAAGGTGAGGGAGGCGTATGGCATCGAGCTCAGACCGGAAGTTAAATTCCTCGGCTTCTAGAGCATCGAAACCCACCTTCCGCCGCGCCGGAGGGCGTTCCGGCGCGCCTGCCAAACCTCAACGCAATACCGTCGCGCACTCTAAGTCTGTCGGGCATGCTCGACAGACCAGTCGTCCGGTCGTCGGCTCGCAGCTCGGTAATCGTCCGGCCGCAAAAAAGTCCTCGCGTCCCTCGGTGACGTCAAAGCCTGTTATGGGCGCCAAGCCTGCCCGTCCCATGGCAACTCCTAAGCCACCGACGGGAACTAAAACGCTGCGTCCGGGTCGCACGCTGGGCGCATCGAAACCGCGCTCGCTGACATCGGTGCCGGCTACCGCCAAGAAGCCTTCGGGTAAAAAAGGCGTCAACCCGTTGTCTTCACTTGGGGCGATGGCAAATAAAACATCAGACGCCGCTTCTGTCGTTACAGGCGAAGGCAAAATCGTGGGCGGGGTTCTGGCCGCCTTGGCCGTGCTCGTCGTCGTTGCCATCGTGGTGATTAACTCTGGATTGTTTACTGCCACTGATATTCAGATTCAAGGCAGCGAGCATGTGACGAAGCACGATGCTATCCAGCTGATCGATTTGCCCGAGGGAACGTCGCTTTTTAACGTCGATCCCGACCAGATTACCGAGGATCTCAAGCAGAACCCGTGGGTCTCGGGCGTGGATGTCCAGCGTCAGTTCCCGCATACGCTCATCATTACGCCGATGGAGCGCAAGGTCATTGCAATTGCCTATATCAGCTCCGATGACCTTGCCTGGGCCATCGGGGATGATGACACCTGGATCGCCCCGCTGTCGACGTCGGTCGAAGTTGACGACCAGGGCAACGTCATCACGACAGGGCAGGGCTCAAATACCCTGACCGGCATTGATGCCGCACTGGCGCTCGCTAAGCACTATGGCGCGGTGTTGTTGACTGATGTCTCGGCGGATGTCGCTCCGGTTTCCGGCCAGGCAGTGAGCTCCAAGGCCGTTAAGGCTGGGTTGGATTATGTGCGTGGTTTTTCGAGCGAGTTCTTGGGACAAGTCAAGGATATTTCCACGCCTTCGGTCGAAGCCATCTCGGCAAACCTCAATAACGGCATTGAGGTGTCGCTGGGCGATTCGAACGATATCGTCAAGAAGGAGCGCGTAGTCACCAAGCTGCTTTCGCAGGTAGAGGGCGTAACGTATATCAATGTGCGCTCTCCGGGTAACTATACATTTAGGAACGCTCCGACCTCGTAGCGCTGGTTGATGCTTTGTTGAGGGGCCATACCACGCCGTTTATCTGGTTTGTTTGGTTTTCACGGTCAATTATTTGACTGATACGTTCATAATGTGCAACCATAATACGGTTTACCTTTGCATTTACTTTCAACCTGAAGGTTAATGTGCGCAGGGGTCGACCCATGCTATGGCTATAACCTTTGTTCGGAGGACCGACATGCACGAGACAGAGATCAACAACTACCTTGCCGTCATTAAGGTGGTCGGCGTCGGCGGCGGCGGTACCAACGCGGTCAATCGAATGATCGAAGAGGGCATCCGCGGCGTCGAGTTTGTTGCCATCAACACCGATGCTCAGGCACTCGCGATCTCTGATGCCGATATCAAGGTGCACATCGGCACCGACCTTACCCGCGGCTTGGGCGCCGGCGCCAACCCCGAGGTTGGCCGCAAGGCTGCCGATGAGTCCCGCGACGACATTGCCGAGGCGCTCGCTGGCGCCGATATGGTGTTCATCACCTGCGGCGAGGGCGGTGGCACCGGTACCGGCGCTGCTCCCATCGTTGCCGATATCGCGATGAACGAGGTCGGTGCGCTGACCGTCGCCGTCGTGACCAAGCCCTTCACCTTCGAGGGCCGCAAGCGCAAGAAGAGCGCCGAGGAGGGCATTAAGACCCTCTCCGATTGCGTCGACACCATGATCGTCATCCCTAACGATAAGCTGCTCGACATCGCCGAGAAGAAGACCACCATGCTCGAGGCCTTCGCGATTGCCGATGGCGTCCTTTCCCAGGGCACCCAGGGCATCACCGACCTCATCACCGTCCCCGGTATCATCAACCTGGACTTCGCCGATGTTAAGACCATCATGAAGCAGGCCGGTACCGCCATGATGGGTATCGGTACCTCTTCTGGGGACACCCGTGCCGTCGACGCTGCCCAGCAGGCCATCTCCAGCCCGCTGCTCGAGAGCTCCATCGATGGCGCCACGCGCGTGCTGCTCTCCATCGCCGGTTCCAAGGACCTGGGCATCCAGGAGATCAGCGACGCCGCCGACGTTGTCGCCAACGCCGTCGACCCCGAGGCCAACATCATCTTCGGTACCGTTGTCGACGAGTCCCTGGGCGATCAGGTGCGTATCACCGTCATCGCTACGGGCTTCTCCGACTCCAACGTTAACCGTCAGGACGAGCTCTTTGCTGCTCAGCAGTCTCAGAGCAAGGCCGCTGCCTCCGCTGAGCCGCAGCGCACCGCTCCGGCCACCAGCCCGGCTCAGGCCGCTCCGACCCGCAACGTCGGTGGCACCGAGCTTCCTAACTTCGGCAACGATCAGTTCGAGCTTCCCGACTTCCTGAAGCGCGGTAGCTTCTAAGTCGTTCTTTGCATTGTTGCTCACGGGGGCGTGTCCGTATGGACGCGCCCTTTTTATTTCGACTTTGTAAACTAGAACCTCCAATCTCTTTACGTTCCCTTTACGATTGCCTCCAGCGCAGCAGGTATCCTTTTAGAGAAGTATGACAGCCGTATAAACGCGGGCTGTAGCGGCGATGCCGCGGTACTTGTGTTATTAGGAGGCTTTAGTATGGCAGCACGTGCGGACAAAGTTTCGCGTGTCGACCATGATGGAGTTACGTTGGTGGAGGGCGCGACATCCGATGTTCGCTTTGCCTTCACCGAGCGCGCCGGTGGCGTTTCCGAAGATGCGTACTCCTCACTCAACTTGGGCTCGCATGTTGGCGATGACCCCTTTGCTGTTCAAGAAAATCGTCGTCGTGCGCTCGAGGCTATGGGTGCCGCCGAGTGCGAGCACAACCTGCTCGTTCCCAATCAGGTCCATGGTGATCATATCGTTGCGGTGACCTCGAACGGCGCCGATGACCTTGAGGACGTCCGCGAGCAGATTGCCGCGGGCTGCGATGCCATCGTCTGTACGGCGCATAACGTGCCCGTGCTGCTCTGCTTTGCCGACTGCGTTCCCGTGGTGCTGGTGGCCCCTGGCGGATTTGCCGTGGTGCACTCCGGTTGGAAGGGCACGATTGCACGTATTTCTGCCAAGGCGTGCCAGGCGCTTTGCGATGCTGCCGGCTGCGATGCGGGCGACGTTTCCGCCTATATCGGCCCCCATATCTTGGGTGACGAATATGAGGTATCCCAGGAACTCATGGATCGCTTTGCCGCCGAGTTCTCTTGCATCGATGCGAGTACCTCTCGCATGCTCGATCTTTCCGCTGCCATTCGCGAGGCGCTGGTAGATGTCGGTGTCGACGCGGATGATATCGTGGATACCCAGCTTTCGACCGTGCGTCAGAACGACCGCTTTTATTCCTACCGTAACGAGGACGGCACCTGTGGGCGCCATGCTGCAATCGGCGTGATGCTATGAGAAAGATCGTATCGGTCCTGAGCGCCGCTGTGCTTACGCTTACGCTGTGCGCCTGTTCTTCGGGATCTTCTACCTCTTCCATTACCGTGGCCGGCTCCACGACCTGCCTTCCTATCGCCGAGATTGCGGCCGAGGGCTTTAAGGAGGAGACCGGCATCGACGTGCTCGTTTCCGGTTTGGGTTCTTCCGCTGGGATCGAGGCCGTCAGCGCCGGCACGGCCGATATCGCCAGCTCCTCCCGTGGACTCAATGCCGACGAACAGGATTTGGGCCTGACTCCCATCGTCATTGCCCACGACGGTATCGCGGTCATCGTGAACGACGATAACCCGGTCGATAACCTCTCGACCGAGCAGCTCCGCGATATTTACGCCGGCAAGATCACCAACTGGAAAGAAGTCGGTGGCGAGGACCTGAGGATTCAGGTCATCAACCGAGACGAGGCGTCCGGTACGCGCGAGGCCTTCCGTACCATCGTGATGGATGGCACGCCGTTCGATCGCCGCTCGGCCGTTCTTTCGGGTACGGGCCAGGTGCGCGACGTGGTATCTCGTTCGCGTGGGGCCATCGGCTACATTTCGCTGGGCTTCGTCGATAGCCTCAACGCCAAGACCTCGGTCAAGGCCGTCTCGGTCAATCATGTTGAGGCGTCCGAGAAGACGGTCGCGAGTGGCGGCTATCCCATCTCGCGCGACCTTTACTTCTTTGTGAAGGGTGTGCCTTCGCAGCAGGCGCAGGATTACATCGACTATGTGACGTCCGAAAAGATGGACAAGCAGATTCGCGAGGCGGGCTTTATTCCCGTCACCAACGACGAGAAGGGGAGTGAGTAGCATGGAAGCACAGGAAAACTCCCAGACTGAGCAGAATGTTCAGACGCCCAAGAAGCGCGAGCTGGCGCTCGTATCGCGCAGTACCTATATCAAGGAGAAGGCGCTGCAGTGGATCTTCTTTGCCTGCGCGTTCTTGGCGGTCGTTACCGTCATCCTGATTTTTGTCTTTACCACGTACTCGGCGCTGCCCGTCTTTACTGACATCGGTCTGGCTGACTTCTTTAGCTTTACGTGGGCGCCTTCCGAGGGCCACTACGGCATCTTGTCGCTGCTTGCTGGCTCGGGTCTGGTGACCGTCGGTGCGCTCGCCATGGGCGTGCCGCTGGGCGTGGGTACGGCCGTTTACCTGGTCGAGATTGCCAGCAAGCGCGTGCGCAAGCTCATCAGCCCCGCCGTTGACCTGCTGGCGGGCATACCCTCCATCATCTACGGCTTCTTTGGCATGATCATCATCCGCCCGTTTATCGCACAACTGACCGGCGGCCTTGGTTTTGGTGCGCTGACGGCGTGGTTTGTGCTCGCCATCATGATCGTCCCTACCATCACCACGCTTACCATCGATGCTCTCAATTCCATTCCCATGGGCATTCGCGAGGCATCGTATGCCATGGGCGCCACAAAGTGGCAGACCATCTATAAGGTCGTGCTACCTGCCGCGAAGCTGGGTATCGTTGATGCCATCGTGCTGGGTATGGGCCGTGCCATCGGCGAGACCATGGCCGTGCTCATGGTCGTAGGTAACGCCCCGGTTATTCCCGACAGCATTGCGAGCCCCATCTCGACGCTCACGAGCCAGATTGCGCTCGACATGAGCTATTCCTCGGGTCTGCACCGCTCGGCGCTGTTCGGCATGGGTGTGGTCCTGTTTATCATCTCCGCCACGCTGGTGGGTATCGTTCGTCTGATTTCCAAGAAGAAGAGGGGGTAGGCTATGTTCGATTCCGTTGACACGACGGTCGATACGACCTCGTCGCGCGAGCGCATCAAGCGTGCCCTTTCCCACGGCAAGAAGGGCCGCATCAACAAGGACCTGTCCAACAAGATCATGCTTGGCGTGTTTCGTGCCGCTGCCTACATCACCACGCTGGTGCTGGTCGCTATCATCGCCTACGTGGTCATCAACGGCCTGCCACACATCTCGCTCGACTTTATCTTCGGTTGGCCCCAGGGCGTCAACGCCGAGGGCGGAATTTGGCCCACGATCGTCTCGACCGTCTACGTGACGGCGCTCGCCATGCTTATCTGCACGCCGATCGCTGTGCTGGCAGCCGTCTATCTGGCCGAGTACGCCAAGCAGGGCAAGGTCGTCGAGCTCATTCGCTACGCTGCTGACGCTTTGGCCTCGGTGCCCTCCATCGTTATGGGCCTGTTTGGCTACGCCTTGTTTGTCGAGGCTATGGGCCTGGGCCTTTCGATGGTCTCGGCCGCTCTGGCGCTCGCGCTCTTGATGCTTCCCATCGTCATGCGCACCACCGAAGAAGCCATTCGCGCCGTTCCGCGCTATATCCGTTGGGGCGCGTACGGCCTGGGCGCTACCAAGTGGCAGGTCGTCTCCAAGATCGTGCTTCCTTCGGCCTTTGGCCGCATTGCCACGGGCATCGTCCTTGCCATCGGCCGTGCCATCGGCGAGACCGCCGTGGTGCTCTACACCATGGGCCAGGCCATCAATCTACCTATTTCGCCGCTCGATTCCGGTCGTCCCATGACCGTTCACCTGTACCTGCTTGCCAACGACGGCATCAACATGAACGCAGCCTACGGCACCGCGCTCTTGCTGATGGTGATCATTTTGGCCTTCAACCTGTTTGCGCGCTTCCTGTCGCGCAAGCGTCGCTAGTTAAGGAGTCCCATGTCCGTTTATCAGTCCGCTCCCGCGTTGGAGCAAGCGGCCATTACGGCCAAGGATTTCAACTTTTGGTACGGTGACTTTCATGCGCTGACGGGGCTTGACCTCAACATCGCCAAAAACGCCATCACCTCCTTCATTGGCCCTTCGGGCTGCGGCAAGTCGACGTTTTTGCGCTGCATCAACCGCATGAATGACCTGATTGAGGGCACGCGCGTCGAGGGCACCATGACGCTCGACGGCAACGATATCTATGCCGAGGGTGTCGATCCGGTCGATCTCCGTCGTCGCGTGGGCATGATCTTTCAGCAGCCCAACCCGTTTCCCAAATCCATCTACGAGAATGTCGCCTTTGGCCCTCGTCTGCAGGGCGTGACTAGCAAAAGCGACCTCGATGACATCGTGGAAGAATCGCTCAAGCGCGCCAACCTCTGGAAAGAGGTATCCAATCAGCTCAACAAGGATGGTTTGGCGCTCTCGGGCGGTCAGCAGCAGCGTCTGTGCATCGCGCGCGTGCTTGCGGTGCAACCCGATGTCCTCCTGATGGACGAGCCCTGCTCCGCCATCGACCCCACTTCCGTCTCTAAGGTCGAGGATCTGATGGCCGAGCTGGCGCCCGAGATGACGATCATCATCGTCACGCATTCAATGCAGCAGGCAGCTCGTATCAGTGACTACACCGCGTTCTTCTTGCAGGAAGTTGCCGGCGAGCCCGCTACGCTCATCGAGTATGGTCAAACCGACGCGATCTTCACCAGCCCGGTGGACTCGCGGACGGAAGACTATATCACCGGCCGCTTTGGCTGATCGGTGCGACTAGTCCCAAGCCGATCGGATCTGGTCCGGTGCGTATTCACTGTGCGGGCGGCATGACCGCACCCAACTGATTGGAGTGAACCATGCGCAAACTGTTTTCCCGTCAGCTCATCGAGGCCCGTCACGAGATGCTGAGCATCTACGAGGCCGTCGATCTGGCCCTCCATGATGCCGTGAAGGCCTATGTGACCGACGACCGCAAGCTCGCCACCAAGACCAAGAAGCGTACGCTTTCGATTGACGCACGCTGCGCCAACCTGGAGGCCGTCTGCTACAACCTGATTGCCACGCAGTCACCGGTCGCCTCCGACTTCCGCTTGCTGCAGACGATCATCTACGTCGACTTTAACCTGCAGCGCATGACCGATAAGGTTCGCCAGATTTGCCGCGCCACGCGTCATATGATCAAGGCCGACATCTCGCTGCCCAAGGAGCTTGTCGGCACGGTCGAGGCCGAGGCTGAGGCCGTCTACCAGGTGCTGGGCTCTTCGCTTTCTGCGCTCGTCACCAACGACATGTCCATCATCTGCAACTTGGCCGTCGAGGACGAGCCAGTGCGCGCCGCCTACGAGAAGTTCTTCCGCACCTTTAACCGCATGGACACGGGCGATTTTATGGACGACGACAGCAACTATGACGACCTGCGCCGCGCCATCATGGTATCGCGCTATCTCGATCGCATCGCCTCGATTTCCATCGATGCCGCCTGCCGTCTGACCTTCCTGTTGACCGGACAGCGTATGACTGCCAGTGATATCGCCTGCACTGATGAGGATGAGCTCGAGAGCATGCGCGTGCCTTCGGGCGAGGGTGTTATCATGAGGCCCGCCGTCGATGCACGCTACGTTGCCAAGGTGCCCGTTAACGAGGTCAGCGAGGGTCTTCGCTACCTGCTCGATCATCTTGAGGATGAGGACGATGGCGAGGACGACGAGGAGTAAGTAACCCCGTTCGTCGAAAGATTGTAAATACCTAAGTGAGCGCGGCCTTGCACATGCGGGGCCGCGCTCTTGCGTTAGCATGGGACTACTTGTTTGGCTGTCAGCGGAGGCGATTGGCAATGGATAACTATTTGGACTTGATGCGCGCTCGCCGCGAGCAGATTCTGGAACGTTTTTATGCGGCGCTCGATCGCGCGGGCCGTCCCCACGACGCCGCGCGCCTCATTGCCGTGTCCAAGACCGTTGGTGTCGATGAGACCGTTGCCGCCATCCAGGCGGGGTATCGCCATTTTGCCGAGAATCGCCCGCAGGAGCTGGTTCGCAAGCTCACAGGTTTGGCGGAGCATCCGGAGCTGCCCGAGGTGCGCTTCGATATGATCGGCAACCTGCAGACCAATAAGATCAATGCGGTGCTGGGCTCAGCCGAGCTGATTCACTCGGTGGGTTCGCTGCATCTGGCGCAGGCGATCTCGAGCCGTGCTGCCCGCAAGATTGAGGCAGGCGAACTCGCCGGCCCCCAGCGTGTGCTCATTGAGGTCAATGTGAGTGGTGAGGAGTCGAAGGGAGGCTTTTCGCCCGATGAGATTCGCGCCGCCGCGGGTGAGCTTGCGGAACTTGAGGGAATTTGCGTACAGGGGCTTATGACTATGGCGCCCCGGGGGAATAAGGATGTGGCACGCCGCACCTTTGCGGGGCTTCGTGAGCTGAGGGATGAGCTGGAGGCGGCGCATCCCGATTTGAACCTGCCTGAGCTTTCCTGCGGCATGAGCGAGGACTTTGAGCCTGCCCTTGAGGAGGGCTCTACGCTCGTTCGCCTGGGCAGGGTAGTATTTAGCCCGGAGTTTGCAGTAAAATAAGGCTCTGAAGTGCGCACTGATTATCGGGGCGCCTGCACTAAACCGCGAGAGGACACAACCATGGGCTTCCTTGACGAGATTAAAAATAAGATGCACCTGGGCGGCCAGCAGGGTTACGACCAGGGTTATGGCCAGGACGACGACTACGGCTACGATGATGGCTATGACGATGGCTATCAGGGCAACGGCTACAGCGGTGCTTCGGGCGAGGGCTTCTACACCCAAGACGAGCCGAGCAACGGCCTGCTTGGTCAGACGCGCCGTGGTGAAGCTGAGTCGGTTGCCGTGTATACACGCTCCGGGCAGCTGGTCGGCGATGACTCCCGCCATGCCACGACGTATAACCCGCCTTCGCGCTCGCAGGACAGTGTTGCGAGCGGTTATCGTCCTGGTGCCTATGACACGCCGTCGAGCTACGCCGAGAACACCCGCGCCCGTGCCGCCGCTGCGCCTGCGCCTGCACCGAGCGATGCCTCGGCCTATGCGAGCAATATCATCAACGCCACACCGCAGCTGCCGGCCTATGTCCTGCGCCCCGAGAGCTATGACGACGTGGAGACCGTGGTGCGCCGCGTTCGCACCAAGCAGCCTGTCGCACTGATTTTTGTGGGCGTACGCACCGAAGTTGCCAAGCGCGTCTTGGACTTCTCTTACGGCTTTGCCTGCGGTCTGGGTGCCACGGTCAAGGAGGTGGGCGACCGCGTGTTCATGGTGCTGCCCGCCGGTTGCGAGGTCAAAGATTCCGATCTCAAGAAGCTTCGTGCCGACGGCTACCTTAAGTAAAGACAAGACGAGGAGATTCCCATCAACATCTACACTATCGTCCAGCTGGTCAATACGCTGTTCAACTTCTATTCCACGCTCATTGTCGTCTACTGCTTTATGACGTGGATTCCCATGAAGCAGGGTGGTTTGCTTCAGGATATTGCCGCGGTGCTTGATAGCGTGTGCGGTCCGTGGCTCAACCTGTTCCGTCGTTTCATCCCGCCGATGGGCGGTATCGATTTTTCGCCGGTCGTTGCGATTATTGCGTTGCAGTTGGTGCAGAGGCTGGTTCTGCAGCTTCTTATAGGTATACTCGTGTAGAACTGTCTTAGTAACATACGTCGGGCGTGTAGCGCCGAGGCGATGAAAAAGGAGACTTGTTATGGCTATTACCCCTGCAGACATCCAGGCTCAGACTTTCTCTGAGGCCAAGCGTGGCTACGATCCTGCTGAGGTCGACGTCTTCTTGGAGACGCTGTCCTCTGAGGTTGACGCTATGCTCGCTAAGATCGTCGACCTTAAGGGTCGTCTGACTGCTACCGAGCAGCAGCTTGCCGATGCGCAGGCTCAGCTTGCCCAGGCTCAGGATGCCCCCGCCCAGGCCGTTCCTGCCGCCCCCGTGGCTGCTCCCGCCCCTGACTTCTCCGCTCAGGAGCGCCAGATTTCCGCTGCCCTGATCGCTGCCCAGCAGACCGCTGAGACCATCGTCAACGATGCCAATGAGAACGCTGAGCGTATTCGCAACGAGGCTGACGCCAAGGCCCGCGAGGTTATCCGCCAGGCTCTGACCGAAAAGCAGGCTGAGCTCGAGGAGATCGATCGTCTCAAGGCTTCTCGTGAGGAGTTCAAGGCCGAGTATCTCAAGCTCATCCAGCACTTCATGGACGATGCCCAGAACTCCTTCCCGGCCGACCTCATGGCCTCCACGCCGGTCGGTTCTGCCGCTTCTCCTGCGGTGACTGTTCCCGCCGAGCCGCTGCCCGTCGCTGACCCGGTTGTCCCCGTGGCCGATCCCTTCGCCCCGATCGACAACTTCGCTGCCGACGACCTGGACTAACATTCGGCCTACAATTTAGTGCCTAGAAAGGACCCGCAGCTTGCGGGTCCTTTTTTATGACTGTACCGGGGCGCGCAACATAAAAAACCGAGCCCTGCACATGGTGGCGCAGAACTCGGCGAACCGGTGAGCGGTCAAGGATAGGTTTTAGGGCATGTCCCAAAATCTACTTGAGGAGGAAGTCGGAGAGGGGAATGGTACGGGCCTCGCGATGCTCGGGATCGGCGATGTGGTCGGCAGGATATCCACAGACGAGCATGTGATAGGGATAGACGCCCTTGGGCAGATTGAACTGCTCCTGTGCCACCCCAGGCTTAAAATGGCATACCCAGCACGTTCCCAGGCCCTGCTCGGTGGCCTCCATCATCATCTGATCGCAGACGATCGAAGTATCGATGGCACTCGAGTTCATCTGATCATACGGGCGCACCCAGGCATCATCGGTAACGCTGCAAATAAGGAAGATAAGCGGAGCGCCAAAGATAGACCCATCACGAGCAAACCGAGGCTGACAAGCAGCAGCCTTCTCCAGAAGCTCAGGCGTATCCAACACCATCACACGGGTTGGATGGTTATTACAAGCAGAAGGAGCAATACGCCCAGCCTCAACAATGGCATCCACAACAGCTTGCTCAACAGAACGATCCTGAAATTCACGACAAGAATACCGACCCCGAGCCAGATCCAAATAAGACATACAAGCCCTCCAACAATTAAAAATCAAACAAACCCAAAGTAACCCAAACAGTACCCAAAGCAGCAATCAGCCAAACGCTCATCGAGGGCCAAAGTGTCCGAACGGATACCAAAGGTCCCTTCAGCCAAACCCCCATTGCGCTATAACTATCAGCCAAAGTTCCCAATGGTGGTACGTAAGGGAGCGGGCCCGGCCACTAATAACCTTTTGAACGACTCTGCTTGCAGCCGGAGTGAAAAAGGTTATTAGTGGCCGGGCCCGCGACCGCCGGGACACGTACCCCCAATTAACTGTTCTTCATGACAATCGAATCCACAACATCGGCCACATTCTCGCAGCAGTCGGCGCAGTACTCCAGGAAGGCGTAGACGTCACGCCAAGCGATGACCTCGAGCGGATCCTTGCCGTTAACGTGCAGGTTGCGCATGGCGTTGATGTAGAGCTCGTCGGCCTCGGACTCGATGGTGTTGATCTGGATGACCAGCTCGCGCAGCGTTTTGGACTTGCGGTAGTTGGGAAGCTCGACCATCAGGTCTTTCATGGCGCGGCAGGCGTCAGTCACCTTGTGGGCGATGACGATGGCGTCGGGATGGATGCTCTGAATGTTGGTGAAGTAGACGCGCTGCACGACGCCCTCAATACGGTCGAGCACGGTGTCGAGCGCGCAGCTCATCAGATCCAGATCCTCGCGCTCGAGCGGGGTGATAAAGGCGGTGAGCAGGGCGTCTTCGAGCTCGTGGTGCTTCTTGTCTGCCGCATGCTCAATCGCATGCATCTTATTGAGCATGTCGTGAATCTGCGCGGGATCGAAGTTCTCAAAAATCTTGGTGAGCAGCTCTGCGGCCTGGACGGCGAGGTCGGCGCAAGCGACGTAGTTGTCAAAGTAGAACGAATCGGGTTTCTTTGCCATGGGTGGGTCCTTTCGAGGCGAAGACGGGTGGGCGAAGTGTTGCGGTCCGGATGGACGTTCGGTTTGATTAGAGGAACATCATGAACAGCTTGGCCATGACAAAGCTGATGAGTCCGCAGGCGGGGAAGGTGAAGAACCAGGTGAACATCATGTCCTTGACGACTCCGAAGTTGATGGCCGAGAGGCGCTTGACGGCACCGACGCCCATGATGGCGCAGGTCTTGATGTGTGTGGAGGACACGGGGATGCCGGTAAGGGTGGCAAGCAGCAGGTTCGCGGCGCCCGCGAGGTCGGCGGAGAAGCCCTGATACTTCTCGAGCTTAACCATGCTCTGGCCGACGGACTTGATGATGCGCTCACCGCCCACGCTGGTACCGATACCCATAGTGGCCGAGCACAGCAGCATAATCCAGATGGGGATGCCGGCATCGCCGACGCTGGTCTGGCCGTTTGCGAAGGCCACGCCTAAAAAGAGCACGCCGATGAACTTCTGTCCATCCTGCGCGCCGTGCATAAAGCTCATGGCCGCAGCGCTCGCGATCTGAGCGTATTTAAAGAAGACATTGGCACGTCGCCTGTTGGCGGCGGCGAAAAGAATCGAGACGAGTTTGCACAGGACCCAGCCCATGACAAAGCCCAGGCCGATGGAGAGCGCCAGGCCGTAGATGACCTTCATCCACTCGTGGACGTTGACGCTGCTCGCGCCGCCGAGGGCGATAGCGGCACCGGTCAGGCCGGCGATAAGGCTGTGGCTTTGCGAGGTGGGGATGCCAAAACGCGACGCTGTGGCGCCGTAGACGACGATGGAGAACAGGGCCGCGCACAGGCAGGCGAGCGCCATGGTGCTGTTTCCGCCAAAGTCGACGATATGCGAGATGGTATTGGCGACGCTCGCATTAAAGTGCGTCATGATGAGCACACCGAGGAAGTTGAATGCGGCGCTCATGAGAAT
This sequence comes from Collinsella aerofaciens, assembly GCA_052344885.1. Classification (GTDB taxonomy): domain Bacteria; phylum Actinomycetota; class Coriobacteriia; order Coriobacteriales; family Coriobacteriaceae; genus Collinsella; species Collinsella aerofaciens_CC. The sequence goes on along the minus strand of DAWDYI010000031.1, from coordinate 2,221 downwards.
GGCGGCGCGGGCGGGCATGCAACGCGTAGTGACGCAGGTCGCGATGGCGTTGGGCGCGTCGGTCCATCCATTGACGAAGATGGCGCCGAGCGCGAGGATCACGGTGACGGCAAGGACTGGGTTCGACACAATTTGGCCGAGGAAGGTTGAGAACGTTACGTCCATATATGGGCTTTCTCGAAGTTTGCAGGCACGTTACAAAAACATGATAAATCGTATCACCTCCTGCGGGTTTCTTTACCGAGTTCTGATGGGAGAAGTGAATTTTTTGGCACTAATATTGAATATTAGCCCTGTTGACCGCGGGTGTTCTTTTTGCTAACACACCATGAGGACACGTGTGCGTGCCCCAACATCCCAAAACCACAGTCTGTTCGCTTTACAATATGCAAACATGCGTTCGATAATAGGAGGCATGGAATATCGACAGACAGATGGCAAAACTCGGCGCGTGCACAAGCAGTATGTGGACGTCGTGGCTCGCATCCTCGCGGGCGGACAGGTCGTGCCGGTCACCGTCTGCTGGGTCGACGGTCGTTGCTTTACGATTGACGAAATTATCTCGACCACCGGGTTTGGCCTGATGGTCCACGGCATCCGTACGGCAACCTATAAGGTGCGTTTTGGCGGGCACGCGACCGAGTTGTATCTGGAGGACCAGACGCGCGAGCGGGCGGACGGCTCGCAGGCACACGTGATGCGTTGGTGGGTCTGGGCCTTTGATCGCACGCTCGAGGGCGAGCGCCGTAGGTAAGGACGTACGGCATTCGGGTACAATGACAGGAATCTTGTCAGCTACTGCGCTGTCGCGGCGCTTTTGAAAGGACGAAATTATGAACGATATTCAGGGCTATCAGAACGGCCCCATCGAAACCGGCGCAAGCCGTGCCAAGGAGATGTCGCCGCGTGCGTATAATCTTGCCATGTCTGCCCTCATCTTCTTGGGCTTTTGTGCCATGGGCGTCGGTGCTTACTTTACGAGCACCATGTCGTTTGCGCGCATGATGATGAGCGGGGCTGCCCTACCGCTGGTTTTTGGCTCGTTTATTTTGACCATCGTCGGCATGGTCATGATGTCGGCCGCCGCCAGCAAGCAGTCCGTGGGCCTGTCCCTTGTGGGCTACGTAATCTTTGCGAGCACCTTTGGCCTGACCGCGTCGTTTGGCCTTGCCAACTACGACCTGCCCACCATCAACACTGCCTTTATCGCCACGGCCGCCATCACCTTTGTCTTTGGCGCCTTGGGCGTGACGTTCCCCAAGTTTTTCCAGCGCGTATATGGCATCGGTTTTGGCATTCTGCTCGCTACTATTCTGGTTGAGATCGTGCTGATGTTCATGGGCGTCTCACAGACCATCACCGATCTGATCGTGATCGTGGTGTTCGCCGGCTTTATTGGCTACGACACCTATGTTGCCACGACGGTGCCGCCTACGCTGCCCAACGCCGTGCTCATGGCGTCCAATCTGTTCGTGGATATTATCAACGTGTTCCTGCGCATTCTGAACATCCTCGGCCGTCGCGACTAGTGGCGAATTGCGGCGGTGCTTGCCGTACGTGCAAATCGATGCGAAAGGCGGTCCTTCGGGGCCGTCTTTTTTGTACGCGGCGGGGTATCATGGATGGGAAAAGCCGATAGCGGCAGAGACCGAGAAAGGTGACCACTTATGGCAGACGTCGACAACAGGAACCGTAACCGCAGGTCCAACCGAGCGGGTCAGCCCAATCCCAAGCGCGAGGCCCGTGCCAAGGCCGCCGAGCGTCACGTGGCAACTGTGTCCGAAGCGTGCGCCAAGGATATCGAGCGTTCGCTTGCCGGCGTGTGCGAGTTCGATGGTATGCCTGCCGGTTTTGTCGCGGCGATGAAGGCCAAGGTTCAGAGTGCTGTGGCCGCCGAAGAACAGGTTGCCGAGGACGTCGAGGGCGCGGAGGCTGCCGAGACCGAGACGGCGCCCGAGACCGAGGCAGCGCCTGAGCCTGCCGAGGAAATCGCCGAAGCTGAGTCCGCGCCTGCTGAGGAGCCCGCTCCGGTTCTGCCTGAGGTCACCGTGCTCGATGCCTCCGCCACGCAGGCCATCCTGGACAACGGTCGTGGCTATGCGCAGTTCTGCGACATGGCCGTGCTCGCCTTTGCCTCGTTCACCAATCCGGGCGGTGGCTACATCCAGGGCTATCTGGGCCAGGAGGCCACGCTGTGCGCCGATTCGTATCTGTACAACGT
>DAWDYI010000030.1:0-30010 GCA_052344885.1 Collinsella aerofaciens | reverse complement strand
GCAACGCGTTGCGCTGAGTCCTGAGGCTGTTGCAATGAAAATGAGAATCAAGGTAGCCGTATACCGTTCGCGGTTCTAGATGGTAAACCCCCTGTAAACTCTTGACCTGCGGGTTTATATTGGTTTAGAGGGGGTGTAACTCCATGAACGGTCTTTAATCCCGAATAAACTAGGTAAAAATTGCATACGGGTGAATGATGGTCTTGTCAACACGAGGCGTGATGTTCGAGCGCCTCATAGTAATAGTCGGCAAGACCGGCGGAAAGGAAATCGACATGGCACTGCCTAAGGATTTCATCGACACCAACGACTTCACCAAAGAGCAGATCCTGGCTATCGAGGATCTTGGCCTGGCAATGAAGAAGGCCATCAAGGTTGACGGTTATTATCCGCACCTGCTTCGCAACAAGAGCCTTGGCATGATCTTCCAGCAGGTCTCCACCCGCACTCGTCTTTCCTTCGAGACCGCTATGACCGACCTCGGCGGCCATGCTCAGTTCTATGGCCCTGGCACCATCCAGCTCGGCGGTCACGAGTCCCTGGGCGACACCGCTCGCGTTATGGGCTCGCTGCTCGACATCATGATGGCTCGCGTTGACCGTCACAAGGACGTCGTCGGCCTCGCCGAGGGCTCTGCTGTGCCCGTCATCAACGGCATGTCCGAGTTCAACCATCCCACGCAGGAGATGGGCGACCTCATGACCATGCTCGAGAACCTCCCCGAGGGCAAGAAGATCGAGGACTGCACCCTGGCCTTCATCGGCGACGCCACCCAGGTCTGCGTCTCCCTCATGTTCATCGCCTCCAAGGTCGGCATGAAGTTTGTCCAGTTTGGACCTAAGGGCCACCAGATCCCCGACGGCGGCCTGCACGTTGGCACCGTCGAGGAGCGCGCCGAGTTCGGTAAGCAGATGATGGCCATCGCCGAGGAGAACTGCAAGGTCTCCGGCGGCTCGGTTGTCATCTCCGACGACATCGAGTGCATCAAGGGCGCCGACTTCATCTACACCGACGTGTGGTATGGCCTGTACGACGAGGAGGTCTCGGGCGAGAACTACATGGACGTGTTCTATCCCAAGTACCAGGTCACCATGGACATGATGAACTTCGCCGGCCCCAACTCCAAGTTCATGCACTGCCTGCCGGCCACCCGCAACGAGGAAGTCGTCGACGAGGTCATGGACGATCCCGAGCGCTCCCTGTGCTGGGTCGAGGCCGAGAACCGCAAGCACTCCATCCGTGCTCTCCTTGCCGCCCTGGGCAAGCGCACCCCGCTCAACGACGAGGGTGTCGAGTACTCCGCCAAGGCCGAGCTCCACGCCGCTCTCGAGGCTCTCGAGCAGCTCTAAGCCTCAAGGCTTCTAAAAGCACGTTTGCGGGCGGTGGATGCTCGTCTCCTGCCGCCCGCTCACCGAGGCCCAAGCAATTGCCTTAATGCCTTAGGGCCTCGGATCTGTACAAGACTGAGCGAAGGAGCTCATCATGAGCGACGGAAAGAAAAAGCTTTCCTTCTTTACGGTCATTTCGACCATCATCTGCGTCGTCTTCGTTTGCGAGGCCGCCGCACCTGCTGCCGCCATCGGCAACCAGCAGTTCTTCTGGTGGATCTTCCTGATCCTGACCTTCCTGATCCCTTACGGCATGGTCGTCGCCGAGCTCGGCACCACCTATGACGGCGAGGGCGGCATTTACGACTGGGTACGCGATGGCCTGGGCGACAAGTGGGGCGCCCGCATCTCGTACTACTACTGGATTAACTACCCGCTGTGGATCGCCTCGCTGGCAACCATGTTCCCCGACATCCTGGGCATGGTCTTCGGCGTCGAGTTCAACCTGATCGCCAAGATGGTTATCGAACTTGCCTTCGTGTGGATCGTGTACCTCATGGGCCGCTCCAAGGCTGCCGACTCCGAGTGGGTCCTCAACGGTGGCGCCCTGATCAAGGTCGCCGTAGCCGTTGTCGTCGGCGCTCTGGGCATCTGGTTTGCCATGGAGAACGGTTTTGCGAACGACATGTCCGCCGCCACCTTCCTGCCCGAGCTCACCAACACCAACGCTCTGGGCTACCTGTCCATCATCATCTTCAACTTCATGGGCTTCGAGGTCATCTGCACCATGACCGACGACATGGCCGATCACGCTCGCGATATTCCCAAGGCTATCATTGTCGGTGGCGTGGCTATTGCCGTCATCTACCTGTTCGCCGGCTTCGGCATCGGCGCCGCTGTGCCGGCCGACTCCATCGACCCCGACTACGGCATGATCGTCGCAGTCCAGACCATGGTGGGCGACTCCATGCTCTTCAAGGTCATCTGCATCGCCTTCCTGATCACCCTGTTCGCCAACATGGCCGCCTGGTCCTTCGGCGTCAACTCCGTCGCCCGCTACGCCGCCGAGCACGGCAACATGCCCAAGGTCTTCGCCTCGATGATCTCCGAGGACGACATGCCCAACGGCGCCAACCTGGTCAACGCCGTCGTCGCCTCCCTGGTTCTCTGCCTGCAGCTGGTGCCCATCGACGCCATCTCCAACGGCGTCTTCTGGATGCTCTTCGGCACCTCCGTCGTCTTCCTGCTGCTCACCTACATCCCGATGTTCCCGGCGTTCCTCAACCTTCGCAAGAACGACCCGAACCGCGAGCGCATCTTCACGTTCCCGTTCAGGGGCGCGATGATGAAGGTCATGCTGGCCATCCCCTGCATCGAGCTGGTCCTGGCCATCGTCGCGACGCTGGTGCCGTTCTCCGCCGCCGAAATCGGCGACAAGGTCCCGATGATCGTCATCTTCATCGTGCTCGTGCTCATCGGCGAGGTCGTCCGCGTCGTGAGCGCCAAGGGCCGCAAGGAAGAGTACAAGGGCCTCACCCCCGAGCTGGCTGCCCAGCGCCTGGCTGAGGAGGCCGCCGAGGCCGAGGAGAACTAGAGCACCCGGATTCGGGGCTCCAACCCTCATCATCTGCTAACCACTCCCCGGGGCGGGTGCGAGCGATTGCTCCGGTAACCACCGCCCACCCCAACCTCTCTCCCGTATCCTTCGTGCGTTTTGTCTCCGCGCACCTGGCTACGTCGTCGCTTGCCGGTGCGACTCCGTGAAAACCGGCGCCGGGCGCCCCGACCTTTGCCGGGGAACGGGCGCCTGCCATCTCTTGGTTTTAGGCCGCGGGCAACCCGCCCGCGGCAAACGATCGTTCGATTTGGAGGAAATCTTATGCGTACGATCACCGAGTCCGAGTCCACCCCCAGGGCCGACGGCTTCTTCATGCCCGCCGAGTTCGCCCCGCAGGACCGCGTGTGGATGGGCTGGCCCCACCGCACCGACACCTGGGCCCACGGCGCCAAGCCGGCCCAGAAGCAGTATGCCGCCATCGCCCGCGCCATCGCCGAGTTCACCCCGGTCTACATGTGCGCCAACCAGGTCGACTACGCCAACTGCAAGGCCGTCTTCGAGGAGGACGAGAACGTCACCGTCATCGAGATGACCACCGACGACGCCTGGTTCCGCGACACCGCCGCCACCTACGTCATCGACGGCAAGGGCGAGAAGCGCGCCAACCACTGGCACTTCAACGCCTACGGCGGCCTGGTCGACGGCCTGTACTTCCCGTGGGACAAGGACGAGCAGATCGCCCTCAAGATGGCCGAGCTCTCCGGCTGCCGCCGCTACCGTCCCGACGACATGATCCTCGAGGGCGGCTCCATCACCGTCGACGGCGAGGGCACCCTCGTCGTGACCGACCAGTGCCTGCTTTCCCCGGGCCGCACCTGCTCTGCGGTGCTCGAGGAGGAAGAGGACCCCGAGTCCATCTGGCCCAAGTACCGCAAGAAGTTCGAGCCCTGGAGCGAGGAGCTCCGCGCCTACATGGACGAGCACCTCAAGGACTACCTGGGCGTCGAGAAGGTCATCTGGGTCAAGGAGGGCATCGACCCCGAGGAGACCAACGGCCACATCGACGACGTCGCCACCTTCATCGCCCCGGGCGTCATGGCCTGCATCTGGACCGACGACCCCGAGTACCCGTTCTACGAGCAGTGCCACGCCGCCTACGAGACCCTCTCCAACGCGGTCGACGCCAAGGGCCGCAAGATGAAGGTCTACAAGCTCTGCATGCCCGTGAACCCGCTGTTCATGGACCAGGCCTCCTGCGACACCATCGACGCCGACGAGAACGCCGAGCCGCGCGTCCCCGACGAGCCGCTGATCGCCTCCTACATGAACTACCTGGTCACCAACCACGGCGTCATCGTCCCGCAGTACGGCGACGAGAACGACCAGCTGGCCGTCGACACGCTCCAGGAGATCTACGACGAGGTCTGGGGCGAGGGCGTCTACAAGTGCGTGGGCGTCCAGTCCGATCAGGTCGTCTACGGCGGCGGCAACATCCACTGCATCACGCAGCAGGAGCCCTCGGCGTAACTGTCTGTCTTCCCGAGGCACGGCACCTTGCCCTTCAATCGTCGGGCATGACCCTTAAGGTCTATGCCCTCCTCTTTCGCGGGAATCTGCCGCACCTCGGAAACCCAGCCGATCAATCGGACCGACGTAGCTAGCTATCGCATTAGTCATTGGTGCCAACCCTGGCAACAATGCAGGTCGAAAAACGTCAGCGAAAACCCGCCAGAGCGAGCAAGGTGCCTTGAAACGAGGCGGCATTGATCTTTTGATCATGCCGCCGAAGTTGAAAGGCAGATTGCCGTTCTGGCGGGTTTGCAGCGTCGAGCCGTTACGCGGTTTGGTAAAACCGCGTAGCTAAATACGTTCCGCGATCTCGTGGATGAGGTAGTCGGTCTTTTCCCAGCCCAGGCACGGGTCGGTGATCGACTTGCCAAAGACGCCGCCGTCGACCGGCTGGTTGCCGTCCTCCAGGTAGGACTCGATCATAAAGCCCTTGACCAGCTTGGAGATGGATTCGTTGCGGCGGCAGCTGTCGAGCACCTCCTTGCAAATGCGATACTGCTCCAGCGGACGCTTGCCCGAGTTGTCATGGTTGCAGTCGATGACCGCTGCCGGATTGGCATAGCCGGCATGCTCGGTATAGCGTTCGGCCAAGCGTTCCAGGTGTTCGTAGTGGTAGTTGGGGTAGGTGCGCCCATCGAGACCGATGTAGCCACGCATAACGGCGTGTGCGAGCGGATTGCCGTCGCACTCGACCTCCCAGTTGCGGAAGATGAAGCTCTGGTGCGCCTGGGCGGCGTAAATGGAGTTGAGCATAACGGTGGTAGAGCCGGCAGTGGGATTCTTCATGCCGACGGGTACCGAAATGCCGCTCGACACCAGGCGATGCTCTTGGTTCTCGACCGAGCGTGCGCCCACGGCAACATAGCTCAGCAGGTCAACGAGGTATTGGTAGTTGGACGGGTAGAGCATCTCATCGGCGGTAAAGAAGCCGGTCTCCTCGATGACGCGCAGGTGCATGTGGCGGATGGCCTTGACGCCCTCGAGCAGGTCGTCGGGAGCCTCGGGGTTGGGGTTGTGCAGAAGACCCTTGTAGCCGGTGCCCTTGGTGCGCGGCTTATTGGTGTAGACGCGCGGAATGATGATGAGCTTGTCCTTGACCTCCTCGGCGGTCTTGGCCAGTCGGTTCATGTACTCAAGCACCGAATCCTCGCGGTCGGCAGAGCACGGGCCGATGATGAGCACCTTGCGTGCGTCCTCGCCGGTAAAGACTTTGGCGACCTCGGCGTCAAATGCCTGCTTTTTGGCGGTAAGCTCGGCAGAAAGCGGCATTTCCTCGCGGATCTCCATGGGGATCGGCAGCCTGCGTTTGAATTCCATGGCCATAGGGGCCTCCTCAATCTATAGAAAGAGCAATAAGCGTATTGTCGAGTGTTCGGCATTATCCGCTGTCGCACGCTAAAGTGCAAGCCCTTGTCACCCCGAAACCGACCAAAAAGGGACAGGTTTATTTTGGTCGGTTTTATCTGGGCAAACGTCGGCGGATGCCGGGAGGGAGCGGCGCCGCGCGGGACCCTAAGGCTGTTGTCGGTTCCCTAGGAAATACCCTGTGGGCAAAAAATGCCAAATATGAGTACGGTTGCTATCTTAGTATCATATTGCCTTCGCAAAATAATAGACATAACAGCAAAATATGTTCATTAACGCAAACACATATAAGTCCGCTATGGTGTTGTTTGATCAATTTAGGGACGCGTGTAAGCCGTGGGAGCGGCATTTGAGGCGGTTTTGGCTGTTACTAAAAAGGTAACAGTACTCATATTTGCCCTTTTTTGCCCACGGGGTCTGGAAAGCGACGTCAGTGAGGTCTCAGGGAAGGCGTTTCGAGGCTCGAAGGACACAAAACGGGGGTGCAGGTTGTCCTGCGCCCCCGTTTTCTTGGCATTGCGGTTGTTTGCCGCCGGTTTTTACGCCGCTTCGTCGAACTGCGAGTTGTACAGGTCGGCGTAGAAGCCGCCCTGGGCGAGCAGCTCGTCGTGCGTGCCCTTCTCGACGATGTCGCCGTCGCGAATCACCAAGATCACGTCGGCGTTGCGGATCGTGGACAGGCGGTGCGCGATGACAAAGCTGGTGCGGCCCTGCATCAGCGCATCCATGGCGCGCTGAATAAGCTCCTCGGTACGGGTATCGACGTTGGAAGTCGCCTCGTCCAGAATCAGTGCCGGGCGGTCGGCCAAAATGGCACGGGCGATGGTCACGAGCTGGCGCTGACCCTGCGACAGGTTGGTGCCCTCCTCGTTGATCATAAAGTCGTAGCCACCGGCGAGCGTATGAATAAAGTGGTCGCAGCGTGCGGCGCGCGCAGCGGCCTCGACCTCGGCATCGCTCGCGTCGGGGCGTCCGTAGCGGATGTTCTCGCGGATGGTGCCGTTAAACAGCCAGGTGTCCTGCAGCACCATGGCAAACTCGCCGCGCAGTGCCGCGCGGTCCCAGTCGCGCACATCGACGCCCTCGACACGCAGCGAGCCGCCGTCCACGTCGTAGAAGCGCTGCAGCAGCTTAATGAGCGTGGTCTTGCCGGCGCCGGTGGGGCCGACGATGGCGATGGTCTGGCCGGGCTGCGCCTCGCAGCTAAAGTCGTGGATGATGATCTTGTCGGGCGTGTAGCCAAACTTGACATGGTCAAACACCACGTGGCCGGGGCGCTTCTCGGGAATCTGCGCGTCGGCCTTCTGCTCCTCCTCGGGCGCGGCCAGGAACTCAAAGACGCGCTCGGTGGCGGCAGCCATCGACTGCATCGTGTTGCTCACGTTGCCCAGCTGCTGCACGGGTTGCGTAAAGTTGCGAACGTACTGGATAAAGCTCTGGATGTCGCCGGGCGTGGCATTGCCGGTCAGCGCGAGCTGCGCGCCCACCACGACGACGCCCACGTAGCCCATGTTGCCCACCAAGCTCATAAGCGGCATCATCAGGCCCGACAGGAACTGCGAGCGCCAGCCACTAATAAAGAGGCGGTCGTTTTGACGGTCGAACTCTTCAATCGAGGCCTCGGCGCGGTCGAACACCTGAATGACGTTCTGGCCGGCAAAGTCCTCCTCGATAATGCCGTTGACGGCGCCCAGAACCTGCTGTTGCTCGCGGAAGTACGGCTGCGAGAAGTGAATCATTACGGTCAAGATAATCGCGGCGGCCGGCAGCGTGAGCACGGTGACGCCGGTAAGCGGCAGGCTGATCGAAAGCATCATGACGAGCACGCCGATAATCTGCGTCACCGACGTGATGAGCTGCGTCACGCTCTGGTTGAGCGACTGACCCAGCGTATCGACGTCGTTGGTGATGCGGCTGAGTACGTCTCCCTTGCTGTGGCCGTTGAAGTAACTCATCGGCACGACGGCAATCTTGGCGGCGATTTCCTTGCGCATGCGGTAGCAGATCTTTTGCGTGACGCCGGTCATGAGCCAGCCCTGGATGAGGCTGCAGACAGAGCTCGCCAGATACAGGCAGAGCAAAAAGCCGAGCGTCTTGGCGATCCAGTCAAAGTCAACGTCGCCGGTACCGTTGACCTTTGCGACCAGGCCTTCGAACAGCTTGGTCGTAACCTGGCCGAGCACCTTGGGTCCCACAATGTTAAAGATGACCGAGCACACGGCAAAGGCGACGGCGGCAAACACGGCAATCTTGTGCTGGCCGATATAGCCGAGCAGCTGCCTCATGGTGCCCTTAAAGTCCTTGGCCTTTTCGCCGCGGCGCATGCCACCCATGCGGCCCATGGGACCACGCTGGCGGGTGGGCTTGGGAATCTGAGTCTTGGTCTCGTCTGCCATTAGCGCTCGCCTCCTTCCATGACGGCTGCAATTTCTTTTTGGGTAAGCCCCAGCTCCTCGGCGGAAAGCTGCGACTGTGCGATCTCCAGGTACGCCGGGCAGCTGCGCAGCAGCTCCTCGTGCGTGCCGGTGCCCACTACGTGGCCGTCGTCGAGCACGATGATCTGGTCGGCGTGCATGATGGTCGCGATGCGCTGGGCTACGACCACGAGTGCGGCGTCGGTAACGTTTTTTGCCAGCTCCTCGCGCAGGCGCGCGTCGGTCTTGTAGTCGAGGGCGCTAAACGAGTCATCGAACACCACGACCTCGGGCTTTTTGGCCAATGCGCGGGCGATGGCCAGGCGTTGGCGCTGACCGCCCGAGACATTGGAGCCGCCCTGGCTGATGGGGGAGTCGTAGCCGCCCTCGCGCTCGGCGATAAAGTCTTCCGCCTGGGCGACGCGTGCTGCCTGGCGCATATCCTCGTCACTCACCATGTCGCCGGCAAACTTGAGGTTGCTCTCGACGGTACCCGAGAACAGACGACCCTGCTGCGGAATATAACCGATGCGGCGGCGCAGCTCGGAAAGGGTCATGTCGCGCACGTCGATGCCGTCGAGCGAAATGCTGCCGCCCGTGACGTCGTACAGGCGCGGAATCAGCTGCACGAGCGTGGACTTGCCCGAGCCCGTGGAACCAATGATGCCGAGCATCTGGCCGGCGTGCGTGGTGAAGTTTACGCCGCTAATGACGTCGGCGCGGGCATCGGGATACTGGAAGCTCACGTCACGGAAGGTGAGCTCGCCGCGCGGCGCGCTGGCAGCGGGCAGTTTGGGCGAGGCAGGGTCGTTGATGCTCGTGGGGCAGGTGATGACCTCATCTACGCGCTCGGCTGCGACCTCGGCACGGGGCAGGATGACCGAAACCATGGTGAGGATCATAAACGCCATGACGATCTGCATAGTGTAGGAGATGAACGCCATCATGTTGCCGACCTGCATCACGCCGTCGGACACGCCCTGCGCGCCAAACCAGACGATAAGCACGGTGATGCAGTTCATGACGAGCATCATGAGCGGCATCATGAAGCTCATGGCGCGGTTGGTGTAGAGCTGCGTGGTCATCAGGTCGAGCGAAGCCTTGTCAAAACGCTCGAGCTCATGCTCCTCACGGTTGAACGAGCGGATGGGCATAAGGCCGTCGAGCAGCTCGCGGGCGGTAAGGTTCACGCGGTCCACAAAGCTCTGCATCTTTTTGAACTTGGGCATGGTGAGGCCCATGAGCACGCCGACAACGGCCGAAACCGCGATGATGGCCACGGCGATGGTCCACTCCAGGCCGGTGTGGTTGGCCAGGACGCGCATGACGGCGACGATGCCCATGACGGGGGCCATCAGGCACATGCGGATAAACAGGGTTGCGGCCATCTGGATCTGCTGAATGTCGTTGGTGCAGCGGGTGATGAGCGAGGCCTGGCTAAACTTGCCCACCTCGGCCGGCGAGAAGTGCATAACCTTGTTGAAGGTCTCGCGGCGCAGGTCGCGGGCGATGGAGCAGGCGGTGCGCGAAGCCACGGCACCGGTCAGGATGGTGGCGACGAGCGACACCAGGCACAGACCAAACATCGTGGTCGCCATGCGGCCCAGGTAGGCGTTCTGCACGTCGGCGGGGTCGATGCCCTGTGCCTTGTACTCGTCTTGCACATAGCTCACGGCGCGTTGGGTCACGATGGAGCCCGACATGGAGCCCATTTTGTCTGCCATATCGTTGGCGCCCTCGACGAGCTTGCCCTGGTCGATTAGGCCGCCTTCAACGCCTAGACGCAGGCTCTTCATGGTGATCTTGCCACCGTCGGCATCAATCTGTTTTTGCATGTTCTGCGCCGCAGCGGCCTTCTGCTGCATCTCGGCGAGTTGCTCGGGCGTCATCGCCGCCATCTGCTCGGGCGTGGGCATGGCCTGGGCGCCGCTGTTGTCTTTTTCACCGGACGTGCCCATCATGTCGCCCATGGAGTTGGCGTCAATACCCTGGTTGAACGAAAGGACGACAGTCTCGGGCAGGCTCATGATGTCGGCAATCTTGCCGCCGTCGGCACGCTCCTCCTCGGTGCCCTTGTACGTTCGAATGCCGTTATTGTCCGCCTTGCTAAACACGGCCTCCACAGCCTTGGCGTCCTTGGAGCTCATGAAGAGTTCGAGGTCGTCGAGCGATTCGGCGCGAATGGTGTCGGGCACGGGCGAGGCGATGCCGCCTTGCTGCACGCCCACGTCGACGATGTCGCTCATATAGGTAGGCAGCGCCAGATCGGCGTTGCAGCTGATTACGATAAGTACGATAGCTGCGAACAGTGCCAGGATATGTTTTTTAAAGAGCTTGAGAATCCTCACTCGGCATCTCTCCTTTCTTGATTGCGGTCGATAATTTCGTTGGCACGTCTTAGAAGGCGCACCATCTCCTGGGTATCTGTTTCGCCGAGCTGCTCGAGGAAGGCCGCGGTGCGGTCCTCGAATTCCCGACGTTTGATTTCGAGATCCTGGAATCCCTTGTCGGTCACTATGACGTGTACGCGACGACGGTCAGTCTTTGAGTGCTCGCGCTCGACCCAGCCCTTGGCCTCGAGGGCGCGCAGAATATTGGCGATGCGGGCGCTCGAGACCCAGGCGCGATCAGCGAGTTCGCTCGGCGTGAGCGAGCCGCCGGCGAGCATGAGGGCGCGCATTACAGCCATCTCGCCACCGAGAGCTTTGTCCGCAAAGCGCGAAATGCGCTGATGCATGCTGCCAAACTCAGTTAAGAGCTGACGTCCAAGTTCACGGAAATCGGTATCTTCCACCGAAAACCCCTAACACTAGAAACTATTTTCGGTGAAAGATGATACCCTTGCACGCGCGCCCTATACGGTAGATTTTTGGGTCATGCCTAGAAAACTGCCTTTAGGCGACCTCCGTACACCGTCGATGCCAGCAAAGTTAGGGGCAGATCGTTAGGCATGTCCTAAAGCCTACTCAGAGGTACTTTACCCTGATAAAGCTGGCATAACAGCTAGGGTGAACGTCGTACAAAGGCAAGGAAAAAACCAAACAAATCGGTGAACGGTAGTTGTTCACGCTCTCATTTCCTGCGGCTTTGTAAAAAACGCCCTTATGATATAAAAAAAGAAACATATAACAGCCCAGATGGAGAGGGTCGCTATGTTATCCTTCTCAAACGGGTGAAATCTTGGGTTTTGGGTTGTAGTTCCAAGGTGGACAAACGTTTTTCCTGCACCAACGTGTGGTGAAGAACGGAAGAAGCCGGTAGTGCAAGCCGAACATTCAAGAATTCAATAAGCAGCGGTGTGAGAGAGCGCCGCATTACACGTAACTAGGAGCGTGGTTACACAATGCAGGAGGCATGGGAAGGCTTCAAGGAAGGTATCTGGACGGGAGAGGTTGACGTCCGAGACTTCATCCAGAAGAACTACACCCCCTACGAGGGCGATGAGTCGTTCCTCGTAGGTCCGACCGAGCGTACCAAGGAGCTGTGGGGCGAGGTTCTCGACCTGCTGCTTAAGGAGCGCGAGCAGGGTGGTGTCCTCGATATGGACACCAAGACCGTCACGGGTATCGTGAGCCACCCCGCTGGCTACATCGATAATGCCCATCGCGACAAGGAGACCATTGTTGGCCTCCAGACCGACAAGCCGCTCAAGCGCGCGCTGCACGTCAACGGTGGTATCCGCATCGCTTGCCAGGCTGCCAGCCAGCACGGCTACAAGGTCGACGAGAACGTTGTCGAGCGCTACACCTTCGAGCGCAAGACCCACAACGCTGGCGTCTTCGATGTCTACACCCCCGAGATGCGTGCTTGCCGCTCGGCTCACATCATCACCGGTCTGCCCGATGGCTATGGCCGCGGCCGCATCATCGGCGACTACCGTCGTGTCGCCCTGTACGGTGTCGACTACCTGATCAAGGACAAGGAGGCCCAGAAGGCTTCCACCCCGACGGTCATGACCGCCGACAACATCCGCGATCGCGAGGAGCTGCAGGAGCAGATCCGTGCCCTCGGTGAGCTCAAGATGATGGCCGAGACCTATGGTTTCGATATTTCCAACCCTGCTACCAACACGCAGGAGGCCATCCAGTGGATGTACTTCGCCTACCTCGCTGCCGTCAAGGAGCAGAACGGCGCCGCTATGTCCATCGGCCGTACCTCCACGTTCATCGACATCTACGCTGAGCGCGACCTTGCCAACGGTACCTTCACCGAGGAGCAGATCCAGGAGTTCGTGGATCACTTCATCATGAAGCTCCGCATGGTCAAGTTTGCCCGTACCCCCGAGTACCAGGCCCTGTTCACCGGCGACCCGCAGTGGGTCACCGAGTCCATCGGCGGCATGGGTGTTGACGGCCGTACGCTCGTTACCAAGATGAGCTACCGCTACCTGCACACGCTCGAGAACATGGGCACCAGCCCCGAGCCCAACATGACCGTTCTGTGGTCGACCCGTCTGCCCGAGAACTTCAAGAAGTTCTGCGCCAAGACTTCCGTCGCCAGCTCCTCGATCCAGTACGAGAACGACGACCTCATGCGCGTCTATCACGGCGACGACTACGGCATTGCCTGCTGCGTGTCCTCCATGCGCATCGGCAAGGAGATGCAGTTCTTCGGCGCTCGCGCCAACCTGGCCAAGTGCCTGCTGTACGCACTCAACGGCGGTGTTGACGAGGTCTCCAAGAAGCAGGTCGGCCCCAAGTATCGCGCCGTCGAGGGCGATACGCTCGATTACGACGACGTTGTGGCCAAGTACAACGACATGATGAAGTGGCTCGCTGGCGTGTACGTCAACTCGCTGAACATCATTCACTACATGCACGACAAGTATTGCTACGAGCGTATCCAGATGGCTCTGCACGACAAGCACGTGCACCGCTGGTTCGCTACGGGCATCGCTGGCCTTTCCGTCGTGGCTGACTCCCTGTCCGCCATCAAGTACGCCAAGGTCCACCCCGTCCGTGACGAGAACGGCATCATCGTCGACTTCGAGACCGAGGGCGAGTTCCCCAAGTACGGTAACGACGACGACCGCGTCGACCAGATCGCTCACGACGTTGTGCACCAGTTCATGGAGTACATCCGCATGAACGACACCTACCGCAACTCCGTGCCCACGACCTCGGTTCTGACCATTACCTCCAACGTCGTGTACGGTAAGAAGACCGGCTCCACGCCCGACGGCCGCAAGGCTGGCCAGCCGTTCGCCCCGGGTGCTAACCCCATGCACAAGCGCGATAGCCACGGTGCCATCGCTTCGCTGTCTTCGGTTTCCAAGCTCCCGTTCCGCGATGCTCAGGACGGCATCTCCAACACCTTCTCCATCATCCCGAGTGCGCTCGGCAAGGAGGATCAGGTGTTCTTTGGCGATATCGACCTTGATCAGCTGGGCGAGTAACTATTGTTAGTGCTATACTAACAATAACGATTACTGATTAGTGCGCCGGTTTCGGCCGGCGCCTATCGATCGAAGGAGACACATTATGAAGGTTTCTGAAGTTTCCGAGACTCAGGCCGATAACCTGGTCCACATGCTCGACGCTTACGCCGAGAAGGGTGGCCACCACCTGAACATCAACGTCTTCAACCGTGAGACGCTGCTCGACGCTCAGGCTCACCCCGAGAAGTATCCGCAGCTGACCATCCGCGTTTCCGGCTACGCCGTGAACTTCCACACGCTCACCAAGGAGCAGCAGGACGAGGTCATTGCGCGTACCTTCCACGACAAGTTCTAAAGGGACTCAACTCCCGCAGGATCGCCGGGGCTGTTTGGGCTATCTCCCAAAACGTCCTCGGACATGCAAAGAGGCTCGCTGCGCACTTCGTGCGGCGAGCCTCTTTGCGTCCTGCGGAATGTTTTGGGAGGTAGTCCAAACAGCCCCGGCTGGGGTCCTGTGTAGTCACCCTTTAGGCGGAACTCTCCTAATTATTTGGATGAGTCGTTTACTTACTTGTACTGTTACCGTCTTCCCGCTCTTATTGGGGTATGCTTTGTTCGTATGTAAACGTATGACATGTTGATGGGGGAGGGTGCTATGGCTCGCGAGGGCGCTCGTTCTAAGGATTCGGCTAAGCCTGGCATCAAGGAAGTTGCAGCGGTGGCGGGGGTTTCGCCTACTACGGTATCTCGCGTGCTTAATAATCGCGGCTATATTAGCCAAGAGACCCGCGATAAGGTCCATGCCGCGATGAAGCGCATCAACTATACGCCCAACGATATCGCCCGTGCCATGCTCAACGGTCGCCTGAATCTTATCGGTATGATCGTCCCCTATGTCAGCAGTCCGTTTCATGCCCAAGTGGTTCAAGTCATTGAGCATACCCTGGCCGAAAACGGTTTTAAGATGCTGCTGTGCAATAGCGCCAATCGACCCGAGCTTGAGCGCTCTTATATCGACATGCTTCGACGCAATATGGTTGATGGCGTCATCGTCAACTCGCTTAATATCGGTGCCGAGGCGTATGCCGAGATGGGCTTGAGTCTGGTTGGTATCGACTGCGACCTTGGCGAAGCCTCTGTTCAGATTGCGAGCGACAGCTATAGCATCGGCGAACTTGCCACGCGTCGCCTGATCGATGACGGATGTTCACGCATCCTGTGCCTGCGCAGCAATAGCCGCATGCGCATGCCTGCCAATAAGCGTACCGATGCCTACCTCGATGTTGTTGAGCAGGCCGGTTTGCCCGCGCTTGTCCGTGAGGTTGAGTTCGTTAAGCCCGACGACGAAAAGAGCGCGGTCGTTGCGAAGATCCTCGATGAGAACCCCGATATTGACGGCATCTTTGCGGGAGACGACACGATGGCGGCTATCTGTCTTAACGTGATGAAGCAGCGCGGCTTGAGCGCTCCGGGCGATATTAAGGTCGTGGGCGCGGATGGTGCCCGCCGCACTATGACGTTTATGCCTGACTTAACAACCGTACGCCAAGATATCGATCGCATCGGAGAGCTCGCGGCGCAATCCATCATTGCTCTTATTAACGGCGAAAAGCCCGAATCGAATATCAAGCTCCCCGTTGAACTCATTGAGGGTAAAACCGCGTAGTTCATCCCGTGCCAAAAGAATTCCTCAAACACCTCTGATGACCGTTCGCCGGCATATGTCAACCGTTTGCCGACGACTGGAACTGCGAAAAGACGTATTGGTGTGAAAACGTTTGACATATGAAAACGATTGACATATCTTGCAGTTGTACCGAGTTAGTATCTCGTGAGAAAGGAAGTCTCGGATGCACAAGGTGTATTACCAGCCTGAGGGAATTTGGGTAGGCGACATCATGCCGTACGGCGAGGACGGCACGTTCTATCTCTATCATCAGCGTGACACGCGAAACCCCGGACCTTTCGGAGAGCCGTTTGGCTGGGCACTCGCGACAACCAAGGACTTCGTCAATTACAAAGACTTTGGCGAGAGCCTTGAGCGTGGCGGCGACGAGGAAGTCGACCAGTATGTTTATGCCGGCACGGTGTTTAAGGTGGGCGACAAGTACCATGCGCTCTACACTGGTTGCAATCGCGATAAGGTCAAGGCACGCTTGATGAAGCAGGTTCTTCTTCACGCAACGAGTGACGACGCCGTCAAGTGGGAGAAGAACATCGCCGAGACGCTGCTTCCGCCCCAGGAGGGTTACGATGACCGCAACTGGCGCGATCCCTTTGTGCTTTGGGATGAGGAGAACGAAGAGTACATGCTCATCCTCGGCACGCGTGTGGGCGAGGACAAGCGTCTGATGACCGGTCGTCTGGTCAAGTTCACCTCCAAGGACCTGGATACCTGGGAGTTCCAGGGCGACTGGTGGAATCCGGGCCTGTACACCATGTTCGAGATGCCTGATCTCTTTAAGATGGGCGACTGGTGGTATCTGGTGTTCTCCGAGTACAGTGATGGCAACAAGACCCGTTACCGCATGTCTCGCTCTATCAACGGTCCTTGGATCACTCCTGCGGACGATTCCTTCGATGGCCGCGCGTACTATGCCGCGCGTACCGCATTTGACGGCGAGCGCCGCGTTCTCTTTGGTTGGGTTCCTACGCGTGACGAGGGTGGCGACCCCAGCTCTTACCTGTGGGGTGGCACCTTTATGCCTCTCGAGATCGTTCAGCGTGCTGACGGAACGCTCGGCACCAAGCTCCCTGACAGCATGCTTGGCGCCTTTAGCGAGGCTAAGGCAGTCGAGGCCTTTGAGCTTTCCTGCGAGTCGGGCAAGGTCGAGCAGGTGCTCGCCGCGGATGCCGGTTCCACCTATATGCTCGACGCCGACATCGAGCTCGCCGGTGACGCTGCCGGCTTCTCGGTGAAGCTTGCCGAGGACGCCGAGTCCGGTCTTGCCTATGAGTTCCGCGCCAACCTGCGCGAGGGCAAGCTCGAGTTCACGCCGGCTCCCCAGTACCCGTGGTTCCAGGTCAACAACATGGGCCTCGAGCGTCCGTTGTTCTTTAAGGGCGAGGGCACTCACCATGTGCGTCTGGTCGTCGACGACGACATCGCGACCATCTTTGTCGATGATGTTGCGCTCAACGCTCGCTTCTGCAACAAGCAGGGCCAGGGTGTGGCGCTTACCGTCACCGACGGTGCGCTCAAGTGCGCAAACGCAACGATCGCGTCTCTGTAGCGGCAACGAACCGTTTTATGATTTAGAAAAGGAATGGAGAGGAACATGGACTACAAGGCAGTGTCCCAGCAAGTCGTCGACAACGTCGGCGGACTGGAGAACATCGAGGGCGCCACGCATTGCGTGACCCGTCTGCGTCTGGTGCTCAAGGATACGAGCAAATACAACAAGGCCGAGCTCGAGAACATCGATGGCGTCAAGGGCGTGCTGTACAACAGCGGCCAGCTCATGATCATCTTCGGTACCGGTACCGTCAACAAGGTTTACGATGAGTTTATGGCTCTGACGGGCGTTAAGGAGATCAGTGCTTCCGAGGTCAAGGGCGCCGAGGCGGACAAGAAGGGCAAGTTCTTCTCGGTCCTCAAGGTATTCTCGGACATCTTTATCCCCATCATTCCCGCCTTCGTCGGCGCTGCAATCATCATCGGCCTTAAGTCGCTGATCGTTGCCAACGGCCTCTTTGGCATGGAGGGCAGCCTCGCCGATCACAGCGAGTTCCTCAAGAACCTCGCAAGCTTCTTTGCCATTATCGCCACCACGTTCGACTACCTGCCTGTCCTGGTTATGTACAGCGCGGTCAAGCGTTTTGGCGGTAACCCGATCCTGGGCATCCTCGTCGGTATCGTCATGGTTCACCCGAGCCTTATGAACCGCAACACGTTCGTTATGGACCCGACGGGTGCTGAGTACTGGAACTTCGGTCCGCTATCCATTCCCATGGTTGCTTTCCAGGGCGGTGTGTTCCCCGCAATCCTGACTGCCTGGTTTATGGCCAAGGTCGAGAAGATTGCCCAGAAGTACATCCCCGAGGTCGTTTCGTTCGTCTTTGTCCCGACCGTTACCCTGATTCTTGCTAACGTTGCCCTGTTCACCGTGTTCGGCCCGCTCGGCAACCTGATCGGTGACGTCCTCGCCGGCGTAATCGATATCCTGTACAACAGGATGGGCGTCTTTGGTGCCTTTGTCTTCGCCGCGTTCCTGCAGCCGCTCGTCGTTACCGGTACGCATCAGTTCATCCAGGGTATCGAGGCAAACCTTGTTGCCACGACTGGCTTCAACTACATCCAGGCCATCTGGTCGGTTTCCATCATCGCCCAGGGCGGCGGCGCCATCGGTATGTACCTCATTCACAAGAAGCACTCCAAAGAGCGCAACATCTGCATGTCGTCCTTTATCCCGACGCTGGTCGGAATCTCCGAGCCCGCTATCTTTGCTGCAAACATGCGCTATTCGATCATTCCGTTCATCTGCGCATGCATCGGTGCAGGCTGCGGCGGTGCCTTCGTCAAGCTCTTTGAGGTGCGCGCTATCGGTCAGGGTCTGACCGGCGTGCTTGGCCTGCTCATCGTCACGCCCGAGACCCTCGTGTGGTATGTGGCTGGCAATCTCATCGCCTTTATCGTGCCGATCGTCTTGATCTTTGCCTACAACAAGGCAAAGGGCGTGCCGACCACCGATGAAGAGGGCGCTGGCGCTGGCTTCGATGTCAGCTTCTAGTTGAGCCGTTCAGTGTAATCTGAGGATAAGTCCATTTGAGGAAGGGCGTTCGACTCGTGTGAGTCGAGCGTCCTTCCCCATAGACGAGAAAGTCAACGGCGATGTTAAATCAAAAAAACAAGGTGACACGCGCGGACTATGAGCAGTGGCGTGTCGGACAGGATGAGACGGCGGCTCGCATCGCGTCCGACCCCGATAGGCTTCTGTTCCATGTGGAGCCTGAGCTTGGCTGGCTCAACGACCCCAACGGTTTGGTTCAGATTGGTGATACGTATCACATCTATCATCAATACGATCCGTTCGATGCTGCGCATGGCGGTCCAGTGCTTTGGAACCATCTGACGACAAAGGATTTTGTGACGTACGAGAATCACGGCCCCGTGCTGTTCCCCGATTCCGATTTGGATTCGAGCGGAGCGTATTCTGGTTCTGCCTTTGTACGTGATGGCAAGATTCACTACTTCTATACCGGCAACGTCAAGCATTTTGACCGCGATGATTACGACTACGTGTTGACGGGCCGTGAGCAAAACCAGATTCATATGGTTGCCGAGAATCCCGACGAATTGGGCGAGAAGCGCATAGCTGTTGGGCCGGTCGATTACCCCGACGATATCGGTACGCACGTGCGTGATCCCAAAATCCTTGAACACGATGGTATCTACTACATGGTTCTGGGCGCTCGTACGAAAGACGACCGCGGCTGCGTGCTTGTCTATACCTCGAGCAATCTAGAGGACTGGAGCTATGCGACGCGCATTGAGTTGGGCGAGAAGTTTGGCTTTATGTGGGAGTGCCCCGATCTGTTTGAGCTCGATGGTGAGCTTATTCTCGTTTGCTGTCCGCAGGGTGTGTCCGCCGATGGATGGCGTTACCGCAATCCGCACCAGTGCGTGTGGTTTCCCATCGAGGCCGATTGGGAGGCGCCGAGTTTTAAGATCGCCGGGCAGGGCATGCCCCCGATGGTCGATGCCGGTTTTGATTTCTATGCTCCGCAGTCCTTTGAGGATGCTGCAGGCCGGCGATTGATGATCGGATGGTCGGGTTGCCCCGATGCGACGGCGGAAAACCCGACGGTGGCGCGCGGGTGGCAGTGCGCGTTGACGGTGCCGCGAGAGCTGAGCATGCGCGATGGTAAGCTCTGCCAGCAGCCGGCGCACGAGATTGAGAGGATGCGCGGCGACTGCGTTCGCACGACAGGCGGTGAAACCGTTGAGGAGCCGGGCCGCCTGTTTGATCTCGTGGTTTCCTGTGAGGGCGCCAAGATGGTTGAGCTCGAGATTCGCAAGGGTGTCTTTGTGCGCTATGCGGACGGGATGCTTACCCTCGACATGGGTGACGAAGGCTATGGGCGCGACCAGAGGTCGATTGAGCTCGGCGAGCTTCGCGACCTGCGCGTGCTTTCGGACACTACGATGGTCGAGATTTTTGCCAACGGCGGTGAGGCGGCACTTACGAGCCGTACCTATTCGTCGGCGGTTCCGGCGATGGCGCTGCACGCCGAGGGCGCGGCGTCGATGGATTTCTACCGCCTCGCTCATTAACCGTGCATGGAGCACGATTGGACTTGTTGGGCGGAATGTGTCGCAGTTGCCGCGGCCAACTACCGTTTATCGCGTATAGCGACCGTTTGCGGAATAAGTAACACTCCTTAATAAACCGTGTAAAATCTCAGTTAAGCACGGAGTTTTCCAGGGAGACGCTGTCCTTTGTTATGTGCAAAGGGCGGCGTCTCTTTGGCGCTTAGATGCCGTTGTGCAACAGCGCGACGCGCGTGTCATGTATTGAAAAGCCAATGTCGAGATGGGTCGTGATAAGAATGGGCAAGTATGTAATCGTGGTTGAGTCTGGGTCGGATGTAACGCCGGAGCTCTGCGAGCGCTACGGCATCGTGCGCGTGCCCATGCATGTCACGATTGGTGACGAGACCGTCGAGGACGGCTCGATCGATCCGCTCGAGATTTATTCGCGCTGCAACGAGTTTGGTGTGATGCCCAAGACCAGTGGCTGTTCGCCAGCGGATTTTGCGCATGTGTACGACCGCATCCATGCCGAGCAACCCGACGCGACTATTTTGTATCTTGCATATTCCGAGGCCACGACCTGTTCGCATCAGTCCTCTAAGATTGCGGCTCAGGGGCGCGACTACGTGTTCTCCATGGACACGCGCTTTGTCTCGGTGGGCCAGTCGCTCGTTGTCGTCGAGACCGCCAAGTATATTGAGGCTCATCCCGATGCCACCGTTGACGAGATCTTTGCATTTACGAACTCCGTCATGGACCGCGTGTTGCTGGGTTTTGTTCCTACGGACCTTGCCTTCCTTAAGGCGGGCGGTCGCTTGTCCAACGTCGCATTCCTTGGTGCCCATCTGCTCAAGATTAAGCCCTGCATTGAGGTGACGGGCGGTAAGTTCGTGGCGACCAAGAAGTTCCGCGGTTCTATGCTCAAGTGCGCCCGCGCCTTCATTGACCACATGGTTGCGAAGGGCGAGATTGACTACTCGCACATTGGCCTGGCGTATTCGGTGGGCCTTTCCCAGGAGCTGCGCGATGACATGGAAGTCTATGCGCATGACCTGGGCTTTAAGGACGTTACCTGGACTCAAGTCGGCGGCGTCATCTCGAGCCACTGTGGCCCGACCGCCTTCGGTGCGGTGCTCACGCTTAAGGCGTAAAGGCCGCAGGCGAGCGTTCTTCAGCCTGACATCTCGACGTAGACCCCAGCCATGGTGATGGGGGATAGATTAAAACGTGCCATTCTAGCCCGAGACGTTTAAACGCAAGCGCATGGGCTAGAATGGCTCTGGCATTTTAATTGGTTGCATCCAAGGAGAGGCAAGGTAGCGGGAATGGCTGAGATGACGCTTGAGGGTGTGGACGCTCGTCCTGAGGATTCCGCATTTGCCCTAGGCCGCGTGCATTCAATCGAGACGATGGGAACGGTCGACGGACCCGGCATCCGCTTTGTGGTGTTTGTTCAGGGCTGTCCCATGCGCTGTGCGTATTGTCACAATCCCGATACTTGGTCGGTTAGCGGCGGCACCATGGTGACCGTCGAGCACCTTATGGACGAGTTCCAGAGTAACCATGAGTTTTACCGCAGCGGCGGAATTACGGTTTCGGGCGGCGAGCCACTTCTGCAGCCCGAGTTTTTGGCCGACCTGTTCCGTGCAATGCACAACAACCCCGATGGTCGTGTACATACCTGCATGGATAGCTGTGGCTACGCCTTCGACCCTCAGCATCCCGAGAAGTTCGATGCCGTTCTCAACGAGACCGACATGGTGCTGCTCGACATCAAGCATGCCGATCCGGCTGAGCATAAAAAGCTGACCGGCTGCGATCCTGCACGTATCTTGGCGTTTGGCGATGAGCTTGCCCGTCGCAAGATCAAGGTCGTTATCCGCCACGTGGTTGTGCCGGGCATTACCGACACGGTGGAGGAGTGCGAGAAGCTCGGTCGCCTCATCGCTCCATGGCACAACGTGGTGGGCCTGGAAATGCTGCCATATCACACGATGGGTGTCGTCAAGTACGAGCAACTGGGCATTCCCTATAAGCTCGAGGGCGTGCCCCAGATGGATACCGCGCGCATGCCCGAGCTGCGCAATGCCGTTATGACCGGCATGAAAAAGCGCCGTGCGGAGCTCAAAAACGCTATCGGATAGCATGCCATTTTCGTTCCCCAAGGGCACTCATTGGGGACAGACTTAAATGAGTGCCCCTGGGCACCTAGTTGATTGCTAAAGAGCCCCGTCCTTAAAAGACTGCTCTCTGGGTTGCGGTGAGATGCGCAACAGAATCGTGCCATTTGGATAAATACGCTTGTGGTTTCTTTAAAGACACCTTAAACGCCGCTGAATATCTTTGGAAAGAAATGCCTGCTCGGTATCATACTGCTCGTATATAAACGGTGGCAGTCAGGAGACCACGTGCGAAACATCGCATCGCGGGACGAGTATGTGCCGCAGCATGGCAGCAGATATAAGACGAAGGGCACGTCTTCGCGTGGCCTTGCCGGCGCTCGCATCCGCGTGAGGAAGATTGCCGCCATTGGGATGCTAACGTCGGCGGTTATTATCCTCGGAATTACCGTTAAAACCTACGCCTCGGAGCGAACGGTGCGCCCAGATGCGTCAACGGTACAGCTGCAAAACGAGAAGGTTTCAAAGTCCAAAGCGTCGGCAGATCAAGCTCTGTCGACGGCAGATCTCAAGACGAGACTTTCGAAGGCGGACTTCAACGATATCCCTTCGGGTGATACCGTTCGGACTTTCTCGTTGGTGGATAACAAGACTCCTGCCTTGGAGGATGAGAGCCTTGCCTCGCTCCAGGATGCCCTGTGTCGGGCGCAGGAGCTGGGCGACGTGGGTGTAGTGTTCTACGACCTATCGAGCGGTAGGGGCGTGACGTATAACGCCGATGTCGAGGTGTATGGAGCGAGCAGCTACAAAGCGCTGTATGCGCTCTATATTTGCGAGACGTTGGTCGAATCGGGGCGGGTGTCGCTCGATGGGCCTTTAGCCACGTATGGTGGTTGCAGCATGGGCTGGCAGACGGTGCGCGACCTTATCGAGAATGCCGTCGCCAACTCAGACAACGATTCGTTTATCGCGTTACGCGCGGCGTTTGACCATGATGGCTATGAGGATTGGATTGCCAATCTGGGTGTTGATGACGAAACGGCACTGAATCCGATGAGTGATTTTCCGACCTACTGCCCGCGCACTTCTGCGAGGTTATGGCGTGAGATGAGCGAGTATCTGAGCATGGATACCGAGACTTCACAGTGGTTGTCGGGCCTTTTGGCATCAACATCGCGCTCGTTTATTCGCGATGGCATTGCGGACGATCAGGTCTTGGTGCGCAACAAAGCGGGTTGGATCAGCGAGGACGGCTACTATTCGACATGCGATGCAGGCCTCATCGACATCGATGGCCGTACCTATGTCATGAGCGTCATGACATCGATGCCATCGAGCGACCGTTCGAGCGAGGTTACGGCTGCGATTGCAAAGGCTCTGTTTGATACGCGAGCTGCACTGGCTTAGCGTGTTCGTTTGGCGAGGTCAAACAAAATGCTGGTACCATACCTTGGTTGAGAATTTCGTATAGGTTTGGGGAATGGTATGGCTACCATCGCGATTATCGGTGCGCTCGAAAAAGAGATCATGCAGATTAAGGAAGAGCTGAGCGACGTTTGCGAGGCACGGGAGGCAGGCTTGACCGTTGTGAGCGGTGAGCTCGACGGCCTGACAGTTGTCGCCACAACGGCGGGCATGGGCACGGTGAACGCCGCCGCTGCAACACAGCACCTCATTAGCAAGTATGCTCCGCAGGCTGTTGTGTTTTCGGGCATTGCGGGCGGTTTGAACCCCAAGCTCCATATCGACGACGTGGTCATTGGCAAACGCCTACGCTATCTGGATACCGATACCGCGCTTATCGCCGAGTCCGCACCGGGGCTCGAGGAGTTTGGCTCGACGCCCGCGCTGGTCGATATTGCCGCCGACGTGCTTGCTGAGCGTGGGTTTGTTGACGCTTCGAAAAATGCAGTCGCTTCGAACGAGGGCACCAAGCAGTTCCTGGTCGGCACGATTGCCACGGGTAACCGCTTTGTGACGGGCGCCACCATGCGCAATGACGCTATCGAGGCGACGCATGCCGATTGTGTCGGCATGGAGGGCGCGGCAATTGCCCATGTCGCAACCAAAAATGGTGTCGATTGCCTGGTGTTGCGCGCTATCAGCGATAATTGTGACGAGGCGTACGATGCAATTTGCGAGCGCGAGTTCGATCTGTTCGAGTACGCGCGTGTCGCAAGTGACATCACGCTCGATATCGTCCGCCGCATTGCCGCTGCGCAATAGCGCGTCTATTTGTAAGAACCTACGACCAAGGAGTGTCCATGGCCGATTCCATTAACTACCAGCTTGCCAAGTTCGTCGCCAGCTATGGCAAGGTTTCGCAGATTCCCGAGTCCACCTGCCCCGAGGTGAGCTTTGTCGGCCGCTCCAACGTGGGCAAGTCGTCGATCATGAACAAGCTTTTTGGCCGCAAGAACCTGGTCAAGGTTTCGAGTACGCCGGGCAAGACGAGCAACATCAACTTCTTTGAGGCTGACGATGTGCACTTCGTCGACCTGCCGGGCTACGGTTTCGCCCGTCGCTCCAAGGCCGAACGTGACCGCTGGGCCGAGCTCATTGGCGACTTCTTCGACTCCGAGCGCAGCTTCAACCTGGTTGTGTCGCTGGTGGACATTCGCCACGACCCCAGTAAACTCGACCATGACATGATCGACTACCTGCAGGGCAACGAGTTCAACTTTATCGTCTGCCTCACCAAAGCCGACAAGCTCAGCCGCACCCAACAGGCCCGCCAGGCGGCAGCCATAAAAAAGCAGCTCAACGTCCCGGCCGAGAACGTAATCATTACAAGCTCCCAGACTGGCACCGGCATCGACGAACTCAAGCGCCGCATCGCCGAAGCCTGCCTCTAGTCAGGGTTAAACCGTCAAAAGCCCCCGTTCATATCACCCCAGTGATAGTTATTGGTAAACTATCACTGGGGTGATATTTTTTAGGAGGTCGATATGGAGCTTTGGCACGGGTCGGAGGTTGTTGTCGAGCATCCATCGTTGGATAAATGCAGGCAATTCAATGACTATGGGCGCGGGTTTTATTGCACACCGCATGAGGAAATGGCAATGGAGTGGGCATGTCGGACCGAGTCTGATGGCATTGCCAATCGATATGAGCTTGATTTAGATGGCCTTGCGATTTTGGATTTGGAATCAGGTGAGTTCTCGATTCTCAACTGGCTTGCAATTCTGGCGAATAACAGAGAGTTTAATGTTTCAACGCCAGTAGCACGCGAGGGGCTTCGTTATCTGCTGGATAACTGCCTGATTGATATTTCTCCCTATGACGTTATTCGAGGCTATCGTGCAGACGATTCCTATTTCTCGTTTGCAAGACAGTTTGTCAACGGCATGATTTCGCTCAGGCAATTGCAGCGCATTATGTTTTTGGGGGATTTGGGCATTCAATATGCGCTTATGAGTGAGCGTGCGTTCTCGGCGATTAAGTTTCGCGATTGGAAGCAGGCCTCGGGAGCTGAGTTTTATCCCAAACGATTTGAGCGAGAACAGAACGCTCGACAAAAGTACCTGGATACTGTAAACGGATTTGACTCTGATGGTGTCGACATTAGGGATTTGATGGCAGGGAGGGTTGATTTAAATGATCCAAGAGTTAACGGATCGTGGGCCGAGTAGGACATACCCCGTCTACTACCTTGAGGATGCAATGAACAACCTCGGCGACTGCTTTGACTATGCCGTTAACGATTATGGGGCAGAAGGATCGGAAGTTGCTGAACTCTTTTGCCTGAGCGGCGTAGCCCGCGAGTTCGAACGCGGCAACGCATGGGTAGTGTCGGGAAAGTCGGGCGTTGAACTATTTGTGCTTATCGCCGAAAGGTCGGGCTATCAATCAAGGCCGATGCCAAATCGAACCTACCGATTCGAAAAGACACCGGAATATTGGACAGGCTGGATATTGGCATACCTTCAGTGGCGCCTAGGAGAGTCTTTCGAAGATTTGCTGCATGTCGTTCCATTCGATGTGCTACGCAGTCTGTACTACCCCTGGCACGAAGCCTCGGAGGAACGCGTGGCTCGCCTCGTCTGCGATATGGCGAAAAAAGCGTCCAGGCAAACCAAGCTTGCGTTAGCAAGAAAGAGGCTCAAGAAAACCCAACAAGATCTGGCATACGAATCGGATGTGTCACTCCGCTCAATCCAAATGTACGAGCAGCGCCAGAGAAACATCAATGAAGCTTCGGTAACAAGCGTAAGAGCCATAGCAAAAGCCCTCCACTGCAACATCGAAGACCTCCTAGAACCAGTCTTCGAATACAAAGAAACCAGCGCAGCGTAAACCAAGCGCACAGGCGAAGCCTGTCACTAGTAAGTGCCCCTACCTAGCAAGAGCCCCTACCAATAAAAAGCAACTATCAGCCCGGCGCTTTTACAGAGTGTAGGTCCCTGTAGCCGCCGCCAGCGAAGTGAACGTAGGGGAGGCCAGGGGCTTTGCCCCCAAATCTTTCCGCAGGACGGCAGGACCCCCGCCGCACGAAGTGCGCAGCGGGGGTCCTGCCATGTCCGAGGACGATTTGGGGGCAAAGCCCCTGGCCTCCCCGGCGAGTATACGGGACGGCGACTACAGGTATTCGATCTGGGCGCCCTCGGTGTCGCACGTCAGAATGTGCGTATCACACTTAGGGAACTGCTCGCGCAGCTTGACCTGCAGGAACTTTGCCACGATGGTATCGTCGGTCACAGCCATAAGGGTCGAGCCCGAGCCGCTAATCCAGATGGTCTTAGCGCCGCCGTTAAGGCAGGTGTCGCGCACGGCGTTGTAGTCGGGAATCAGGCGGCGACGATAGGGCTCCTGGATGCGGTCGTCATTGGCGGCGGCAATCAGGTCGAGGTCACCAGTCTCCAAGCCGCGCGTCATACCGGCGATGCGGCCCATCTGCCACACGGCGGTGGAGAGCGGAATCTCCTGCGGCACGACCTTGCGCGCCTCGCTCGTGTGTACCTCGTAGGGCGGGATCACGGTAATAAAACGCAGGCGATCGCTCACCTCGTAGCGCAGGCACTGGGGGAGCGAATCGGTCGGCGTAAAGGAGCAGACGGCGCCGCCCAGGATGGCGGGGGCGACGTTATCAGGATGGCCCTCGACTTCGGTGGCAATGCGAACCAGCTCGGCGCGGTCGACGGTGTGGCCTGTCAGTGCGGCGGCGGCCATAATGCCGGCGACAACGCAGGTGGAGCTGGAACCCAGGCCGCGAGCGACGGGCACATCGGTTTGAATGTCGATGGCAACGGGAAAAGCCGGCTCGCCCCATGCAGCCAGTGCATCGACAAAGCTCACGTAGACCAGGTTGTTCTCGTTTTGGAATTCCTCGGGGCAGCCCGTGATGGTGAGTTTGTCGGCGCGCTCGAAGGTGAAGTGCGAGTAGAGGCTGACGGCCATGCCGAGGGTGTCGTAGCCGATGCCTAGGTTGGCGCTGGTTGCTGGGACGGTGATTTTGATCATGTGGGTCCTCCTGGGCGGGTCTGACCGTTTAGTTCGCTGCTCGGGCAGTCCTGGCTCGCTCGGAAAGCACATTAAGTGCTTTCCGGCTCGTGCGGAACTCGCGACGAACTAAACGGCCAGACCCGCTCGCATGCTCGTCATCATCCCGAAAGCTAAATAAAAAGAAGGTGCGCCGGCTTTCGCCGGCGCTTAATAAGGGGTTTAGTTGGTAGCCATCTTTTTTGCTGCAGACTCGACGTAGCTTGCCATCTCATCGACGTCGCAGACGTCTTCGAAGCGGACGGGTTTGGACTCGAGTTCGGCGAGCTGTGCCGGGGCGACCGTGTTGGTTGCCTGCTCGAGCACGTGCATGGCCTCAAAGTCGTCCTCGGGAACGTCGAGCCCCAGGGCGTCGCAGCAGGCGCGCGGGAACTTGTAGGGGCTGGCGGTCGAAAGCAGCACGCGGGCCTTCGCGCCCTCGGCGGGGGCGACCTTTTCAAAGACGTGATAGCCGCAAGCGGTGTGCGGGTCGATCACATAGCCGTTTGCATCCCAGCAGTTCTTGATGGCAGCGCGGACCTCGTCCTCGCTGGCCCAGCCGCAGCCAAACACACTCTGGATCTTGGCCAGCAGCTCGGCGGGCACCTCATAGCGACCAGTCTGTGCCAGCTGCTCCATAAGGCCGGCAACGAGTTCGCAGTCGCCATCGGACAGGAAATAAAGCATACGCTCCAGGTTGGAGCTAATAAGGATGTCCATCGACGGCGAGATGGTCGTGAAGAACGGGCGGTTACGGTCGTAAACGCCGGTGGTCAGGAAGTCAGCGAGCACGTTGTTCTTGTCGCTGGCCACGACGAGTTTGGCGACGGGCAGACCCATGCGCTTGGCATAGTAGCCGGCCAGGATGTCGCCAAAGTTGCCGGTCGGTACGCAGAACTCCACGGCGTCGCCGGCCTCGATGGCGCCGGCGCGCAGCAGCTGCGCATAAGCGGCAAAGTAGTAGACGACCTGCGGCACCAGACGGCCGACGTTGATGGAGTTGGCGCTCGAAAGCACGGTGCCGGCGGCCTCAAGACGCTCGGCAAGCTCCTTATCGGCAAAGATGCGCTTGACGGCACTCTGGGCATCGTCAAAGTTGCCGCGGATGCCGCAGACGGCGACGTTGTCGCCCTCCTGCGTGGACATCTGCAGATTCTGCACGCGGCTGACTTTGCCTTCGGGATAAAAGACGGTAATGCCCGTGCCCGGAGCGTCGGCAAAACCAGCGAGTGCGGCCTTGCCGGTGTCGCCCGACGTGGCGGTGACGATCATGATGCGCTCGGCGCCGCCGTCCTTGGCGGAAGTGCGGGCCATCAAGCGGGGGAGCATCTGCAGGGCGACGTCCTTAAAGGCACTCGTGGGGCCGCCAAAGAGCTCCATCACATAGGTCTGAGGGGCGTCAGCGCCCGGCGCAGCGTCGAGTTTGACGAGCGGCGTAACCTCTTCACTCGCGAACGTGCCGCGATATGCCTCGTCGACACACGCCGAAATTTCTTCGGCCGTGTAATCATTCAGTAACATTCCCAACACATCTTGAGCGATTTCAAAGTACGATTTATCTGCAAGCGAGCTGATATCGACCTGCTGGGTGCCGAGCTCGTCCGAGACAAACAGACCCCCGTCGGGAGCGATGCCGGTGCGGATTGCCACCTTACTTGAGCACGATAAAGTGCGTCCTCGTGTACTATGATAAGTTCCCATATAACACTGCTCCTCGGATGCCTTGGTCCCAATCGGTGAAACCATGGTATCAGAGCGTGCAAAATAGGTTCGCAGAGGCTTTTTAGAAAGGTAACCTCCAGCCCATGATTAAGATTGCCAAGTTTGGCGGCTCGTCGGTCGCCGACGCCGAACACTTCAAGAAGATCAAGGCCATCGTCGATGCCGACCCTGCCCGCCGTTTTGTGGTGGTTTCTGCCTGCGGTCGCCGCTTTAAGGGCGATACCAAGGTGACCGACCTGCTCTACTTGGTTAACGCGCACGTTAAGTATCACGTGTCGTGCGAGGAACTGCTCGAGGACATTGGCCAGCGCTATTTTGATATCGCTGACGAGCTGGAGCTCACCTATCCCATCCGTGAGGAGTTCGCGGCCTTTGCCGAGCGCGCCCGCTCGGGCGGCTACTCCACCGAGGAGCTCGTGAGCCGCGGCGAGTACTTCACCGCTCGCCTGATGGCCGAGTACCTGGGTCTGCCGTTCTTGGACGCCGCGACGGTTGTGGCGTTCCATCACGACGGTACGCTCAGCATGAACCGCACCTCCGAGCTGGTGCAGGAGTACGGCCAGCAGGGCGGCTTTGTTATGCCCGGTTTCTACGGCGCGACGCGTGAGGGCCAGATCAAGCTGCTCGATCGAGGCGGCGGCGATATCTCGGGCTCGATCCTTGCCAAGTGCCTGGGCGCCGACCTGTACGAGAACTGGACTGACGTCTCGGGCTTCTATTCTGCCGATCCTCGCATTGTGCCCGAGGCTCAGCCCATTGCGCGCGTTACCTACGAGGAGCTGCGCGAGCTTTCGTACATGGGCGCAAGCGTCCTGCACGAGGAGGC
>DAWDYI010000029.1:0-31150 GCA_052344885.1 Collinsella aerofaciens | reverse complement strand
GAGCACAACCTTGCCAAGGTTGGGGTCGCGGGTTCGAGCCCCGTTGTCCGCTCCAAACGCAACAGCCCGGCTACTACGGTAGCCGGGCTTTTTTGTATCCATTGCATGGGCTCGAACCCGAGAGGGAGCGAGCGTTTTGGGGCGTGGCTGTGGCGTTGTTTGCCGCGAATGTCCGCTTTGGGCGTATCATCGTGGGCATCTAGCAAAACCTCGTTGCAAGGGAGACTCATCACATGGCTACAGAAAAGTCCTCTTTGCGCTCATGGATGTCCGACGCTGCGATCTATCAGATCTACCCGCGCTCGTTTAAGGATTCGACTGGTTCGGGTCTGGGCGATATCGCGGGCATTACCCAGAAGATGGACTATCTTGAGCGGCTGGGTATCGAGGCCATCTGGCTGAGCCCGTTTTACCCATCGCCTCTTGTCGATGGTGGCTATGATGTGGCGGACTACTGCGATGTCGACCCACGTCTCGGCTCGCTTGACGACTTCGACGACATGATCGCTGCGGCTCACGCGCGCGGCATCAAGGTCATCGTCGACATCGTGCCCAACCATTCATCCAACCAGCACCCCTGGTTCAAAGCCGCTCTTGCCGCCGGCCCCGGTTCTCCCGAGCGCGCCCGTTATATCTTCCGCGATGGTTGCGGCGAGCATGGCGAGCTGCCTCCCACCAATTGGAATGCCAACTTTGGCGGCCCCGCCTGGACGCGTGTTGCGGACGGTCAGTGGTATCTGCACATGTTTACGCCCGAGCAGCCGGACTTTGACTGGTCATGCCCTGAGGTTCACGCGCTCTTTTGCGACGTCCTGGCGTTTTGGAGCGATCGAGGCGTCGACGGCTTTCGCATTGATGTGGCGCAGGGTCTCGCCAAGGATCTCGACCGCGATGACCTCGACCGGTGGCATCTCGCCGAGGGCGATGACATGGTTGACGACGGCACCCATCCGCTGTGGGACCGCAATGAGGTCCACGAGATCTATCGCGAGTGGCGCCGCGTGTTCGACCGCTATAATCCGCCGCGCAGTGCCGTTGCCGAGGCGTGGGTGCTGCCCGAGCGCCAGTATCTCTACGCGCGTCCCAGCGAGCTTGGCCAGACATTCAACTTTGAGTTTGCCAAGGCCACTTGGACCTATGATGACATGCACACTGCAATCGAGAAGGGCTTGAAGGCAGCCGTCGAATCCGATTCCGCCTCGACCTGGGTACTCTCCAACCACGACGTGCCGCGCGTGGCGACACGCTATGCCCTGCCGCAAATCAAGGCGACGCGCTACCACCAGATTGCGCTCGACTGGCTCTTACGCGACGGGTCGTCTTATGACGAGGACCGTGAACTCGGCGAGCGCCGCGCGCGGGCGGCCCTTTTGCTTGAACTGTCGCTTCCGGGCTCGGCATACGTGTATCAGGGTGAGGAGCTCGGCCTTTTTGAGGTGGCTGATATCCCGTGGGCTGCACTCGAAGACCCTACTGCGACCAATACGCACGGACCGAAGCGTGAGAAGGGGCGCGACGGCTGTCGTGTGCCCCTGCCGTGGGCGGCGGCGGACGATCCCGCGCATGGCGGATCGTTTGGGTTTTCGCCGGCAGACGCCGATGCGGCGCCCCATCTGCCGCAGCCTGCATGGTTTTCCGATTATGCTGCCGATAGGGAAGAAGTGGACCCGACATCGATGCTTGCGCTCTATCGTGACGCCCTCTGGCTGCGGCGCAAGCTGCGCGGGTGCGCCAACGATCTTGCGTGGCTCGATCTTGACGGGCGTACCGGTCTTGCGGATGGTGCCGAGGGCGCTGAGGGCGGCGTCATCGCCTATCGCCGCGATAACGGCTGGGCGTGTGTGACGAACTTCGGTGCAGCACCCGTGGAGCTGCCGGCGGGCAGGGTCCTGCTCACCTCATCACCGCTTGCAGACGGCAGGCTCGCACAGGACAGCTCTGCCTGGATCATGCTCGGTGAGATGTAGGGGCATCTCGCTGCGAGCCTGCGTTTGTCCACGCCTTTCGTGACGACTGATGCCCTCGCGAGAGCGTCGCAAAACTTTTCAAAAAAAGTTCTTGCATAGGATGCGGGCATCACGTAAGATTAATCCTCGTAAGCGGACATGGCTCAGTTGGTAGAGCACAACCTTGCCAAGGTTGGGGTCGCGGGTTCGAGCCCCGTTGTCCGCTCCATTTGGGCGTTTAGCTCAGGGGGAGAGCGCTTCCCTGACACGGAAGAGGTCAGAAGTTCAAATCTTCTAACGCCCACCAAATGATCGCAGCTCAGAGGCTATGTCCTCTGGGCTGTTTTGTTTTGCCACCAAGCACGCCGCCAATATAAGCCACCAAATATTGATCCAAGGTCTGTACGCGATGGTCTTCGCATCCCGTAGAGGTGCCGGCAGATTGCATACGTCCTGGCCGATCGTGACCGCAACATGTTGGTCAAGCATAATCTTTTGGATTCTTTTGGCGTGAGCGACTTGGTTTTGGTAGGATTTGTCAGCGGCTTGACTAAGGGGGTTTTATAACTGCCATGCAGGTAGCTGTGTTGGTAACGTTTTACCGACTTGCCAAGAACCCCTCATTTTTAATGCGTCTGCAAAATGACTAATTGCTTTGACCTGCCGAAACACTATATGTTGTGTTTGACCTAAAAAAAGAATACAGGATATAGATGCCTCTTTGTCGTATGATAGATGGCGGACAGAGAACGAAGACCTTAACTGCCTCTTTCGAACGTGTCCTTGAGCCGCTTGATTGGCTCTAGGGAATGTCCGCATGGAGGCTTATGGTTTATCGAGAACACAGATTGCGCGACGGCGCCGCAAGACAGGGGCAAGCCCTGCCGGGCATCGTTTGGCTCTGAAGCGCAATGAGGCTACGACGCGAAAGAGGCAAGAGGATGAAGATCATCAAGCGCAGCGGCACCGAGGTTGTCTTTGACATCGATAAGATCGTCAATGCCATCCGCGCCGCCAACTTGGAGGTCGAGGAGAGCTCTCGTCTAACCGACCGCCAGGTGGTTTATGCGGCGCAAAACGTCGCCGAGGCATGCGAGAACGCGGGCCACACCGTTTCGGTCGAGGAGATCCAGGATTTGGTCGAGGACGAGATCATGCGTCTCGACTGCTACGAGGTTGCCCGCCACTACATCATCTATCGCTATGTTCAGAGCCTGAAGCGCCAGAAGAACACGACCGATGACAAGATCCTGTCGTTGATTGAGTGCAATAACGAAGAGGTCAAGCAGGAGAACTCCAACAAGAACCCGACCGTCAACTCCGTTCAGCGCGACTATATGGCCGGCGAGATTTCCAAGGACCTGACCCAGCGCGTGCTGCTGCCCCAGGAGATCGTGGACGCCCATAATGAGGGCCTGATCCACTTCCATGATTCGGATTACTTTGCTCAGCACATGCACAACTGCGACCTGGTGAACCTGGAGGACATGCTCCAGAACGGCACCGTTATCTCGGGCACGCTGATCGAGAAGCCGCACAGCTTCTCGACCGCCTGCAACATCGCGACGCAGATTATCGCTCAGGTTGCTTCCTCCCAGTACGGCGGCCAGTCGATTTCGCTGACCCATCTTGCCCCGTTCGTCGAGGTGAGCCGTCAAAAGATTCGCGGCGAGGTCGCCCGCGAGCTCGAGGAGCTCGGCGTTTCCGCATCTCCCGAAAAGGTCCGCGAGGTTGTTGAGGACCGCCTGCGTGACGAGATCCGTCGCGGCGTTCAGACGATTCAGTATCAGGTCGTGACCCTTATGACCACCAACGGCCAGGCGCCGTTCGTGACGGTCTTTATGTATCTTAACGAGGCCCGTACGCCTCAGGAGAAGCACGACCTTGCCATGATCGTGGAGGAGACGCTTCGTCAGCGCTATGAGGGCGTTAAGAACGAAGCTGGCGTGTGGATCACCCCGGCATTCCCCAAGCTTATCTATGTACTCGAGGACGATAACGTTCACGAGAATTCCCCGTACTTCTACCTGACCCAGCTGGCTGCCAAGTGCACCGCCAAGCGCATGGTGCCCGATTACATCTCTGAGAAGAAGATGCGCGAGCTCAAGCTGTCTAAGGGCGAGACCGCCGGCAACGGCGATTGCTACACCTGCATGGGTTGCCGCAGTTTCCTGACGCCCGACCGTTCGGGCAACGGCTTTAACAACGTCGCCAACGCGCTGAACTATGACCCGACCAAGCCTAAGTACTATGGTCGCTTTAACCAGGGTGTTGTGACCATCAACCTGCCCGATGTCGCGCTGAGCTCGCATCAGGACATGGACAAGTTCTGGAAGATCTTCGACGAGCGCCTTGAGCTGTGCCATCGTGCCCTGCTGTGCCGTCATGAGCGCCTGATGGGCACGCTTTCGGATGCCGCGCCGATTCTTTGGCAGTACGGCGCCCTGGCGCGTCTGAAGAAGGGCGAGACGATCGATAAGCTGCTCGTGGGCGGCTATTCCACCATCAGCCTGGGATATGCCGGTCTGTATGAGTGCGTCAAGTACATGACGGGTCACAGCCACACCGAGAAGGAGGGCACGCCGTTTGCTATGGCCGTCATGCAGCGCATGAACGACAAGTGCGCGGAGTGGAAGGCTGCGAGCGACATCGATTTCTCGCTGTACGGCACACCGTTGGAGTCGACGACCT
This sequence comes from Collinsella aerofaciens, assembly GCA_052344885.1. Taxonomy (GTDB): domain Bacteria; phylum Actinomycetota; class Coriobacteriia; order Coriobacteriales; family Coriobacteriaceae; genus Collinsella; species Collinsella aerofaciens_CC. The sequence continues at coordinate 26,513 of DAWDYI010000029.1, read as the reverse complement.
ACAAGTTCGCCAAGTGCCTGCAGCGCCGTTTTGGCATTATCCCGGGCGTGACGGACAAGGGCTACATCACTAACAGCTATCACGTCCACGTGTCCGAGGAGATCGATGCCTTCGACAAGCTTAAGTTTGAGGGCATGTTCCAGCAGCTTTCGCCGGGCGGTGCAATCTCCTACGTCGAGGTTCCCAACATGCAGGACAACCTCAAAGCTGTCATTCGCGTGATGCAGTACATCTACGACAACATCATGTATGCCGAGCTCAACACCAAGAGCGACTACTGCCAGGTGTGCGGCTACGATGGCGAGATTAAGATTGTCGAGGACGATGGCAAGCTGGTGTGGGAGTGCCCCAATTGCGGCAATCGTGACCAGGAGAAGATGAACGTCGCCCGTCGTACGTGCGGCTACATCGGTACCCAATTCTGGAACCAGGGCCGAACCGAGGAGATCCGCGACCGCGTGCTGCATCTCTAATAACCATCCCAGGCTGCCCCGTAGCGAGGCCCCGGACCTTTACTCGCTATTTCGAACAGTCCTGGCTCACGACGGAGGCGCCACTGGCGCCTCCTGTTCGTGCGGAACTCATATCGAGTAAAGGTCCGGGGCCTCGCTACGGGGCAGCCAAGTTGATGTAGCTGAGATGCAGCATGCGGTCTGCTCACTCCTCGAAGTTCTTAGCGGAAATGAGTTGACTTGCAACAACGCTTTGCTTGCGATGGCGGTTGAGCTGCAACAAAGTTTTTATTAGACCTCGAACCCTATACTCGATGTTCGCTACGTTCATTGAGTATCGCTCGCGAGGGGTCTGGAGTATATCGTCCCGCCCGCAGTTCTGCAGCGAGCGCAGCGAGCGAAGCTGTTTGAGGACGGGATGATATACTCCAGACCCCCAGAAAGGTTACCTATGAACTACGCGAACATTAAGTATTTCGACATTGCTGATGGGGAAGGCGTTCGTACTTCTCTGTTTGTGAGCGGGTGCCGTCGTGGGTGCAAGAACTGCTTTAACTCTGTCGCGTGGGACTTTGCTGCGGGCGAGCCGTTCGATCGCGCCGTCGAGGATAAGATTATCGAGAGTCTCGACCATCCCTTTATTGATGGCCTGACGATTCTGGGCGGGGAGCCTATGGAACCCGAGAACCAGGCGGGGCTCGTTGATTTCATTGAGCGTGTTCGTGCCACTTATCCTGTGGATTCGGGGAAGACCATTTGGTGCTTTACCGGCGACGTGCTTGAGGAACTTATGCCGGGCGGTCGTCATCATACCGAGGTGACGGACCGCATTCTCGCCTGCCTCGACATGTTGGTGGACGGCCCGTTCGTTCAGGATCTGTATGATATCTCGTTGCGCTTTAGGGGCTCGAGCAATCAGCGCGTGATTGATATGAACGCCACGCGTGCCCGTGCCGAGCGTGAGAACGTTGCGCTTTGCGACGCCGTGGAGCTTTGGCGAGACGATCCGGTCTATTCGACCCATACTATGTAGCTTGTGGCCGATGCCGGAGGGCGTGGTACCATAGCGCGAACGCGAAATCGAAAAAAGTGAGGCCCAGATGGTCGATCAGGAAAAAGTCGAGACTGCCATTAAGCTGCTACTTGAAGGTATAGGCGAGGACCCAACTCGCGAGGGCCTGCTGGAGACGCCGGCGCGCGTCGCCCGTATGTATGGCGAGATTGCCGGCGGTATGGACCAGAGTGCCGAGGAGCATCTGTCCAAAACTTTCGCTGTCGCTTCGAACGATTTGGTTATCGAGCGAGACATTACGTTTTACTCGCTGTGCGAGCACCATCTGCTGCCGTTTTATGGCAAGGCTGCGATCGGCTATATCCCTAACGGTCGCGTGGCGGGTCTGTCTAAGCTTGCTCGCACGGTTGAGGTCTATGCCCGTCGTCTGCAGCTTCAGGAGCAGCTGTGCGCACAGGTTGCCGATGCCCTCATGGAATATCTTGCTCCCCAAGGGGCGATTGTGCTGATGGAAGCCGAGCATATGTGCATGACCATGCGCGGCGTGCAAAAGCCCGGCACCAAGACCGTGACGCTCGCTCGCCGCGGCGTCTTTGAGACCGATCCCGCGCTCGAGGAGCGGTTCTTTAGGATGCTGGGCCGCTAACCATGAGAGTCGTCAACGACTTTACATCGAAGACCGATGAGGGGACGCCGCGTCGCGGCTTTATGGCTTCGGGCCTGACTCCCTTTGGCTCCATGCCTCGCATTGATTACATTTGTGCCAACGGGCTGTTCCGGCGGCACCTGGGCAACATTGCACAGTTGGAATCGGGGCGCATCTTTTGCCGCCACGGTATTGACCATCTGCTGGATGTCGCGCGCATTATGTGGATTAAGAATCTCGAGGAACAGCTCGAATTTGACCGCGAGGTCATCTACGCCACGGCACTTCTTCACGATATCGGCAAAGATGAACAGTATGAATCGGGTATATCCCATGATGTTGCAAGCGAGCGCGTCGCTGATGCGATTCTCGGCGGCATGCCCGATGACGTGGCGTTTGAGCCGGCCGATGCCGCAGCCATTAAGACGGCCATTCTGGGCCATCGAAAGCTGCGCGTGAACAGCCAACCGCTTGAGCGTCTGCTCTATGCAGCCGACAAAGCGTCGCGCGCCTGCTTTGCATGCCCCGCGCGCAATGCTTGCAACTGGAGCGATGATAAAAAGAACCTGTCGATTCGCGTGTAGTTAGTTTGCGCGGTCGGGGTTCTAAACGAAGGAGACGATCGCGATGAGTAACAAGAAGCTGCCCGAGAATGCAACCAAGACTGAAGGCGCTGAGCTCGCCCGCCGTGGAAGGGGCGAAATATCCACTGCAACGGCGGTGCCCCACGTGAGCTATGACGATCTTCGCCATGCCGATCGCATTACTATCGACGGTCTCGAGGTCTTTGCCAACCACGGCGTGTATCCCGAAGAGAACGCGCTGGGCCAGAAGTTCATCGTGTCCCTGGTGCTCTATGCCGACCTGCGTGCAGCGGGGGAGCACGATAACCTGGACGCCTCGATTGACTACGGCTCGGTGTGCCACGATGTCGATGGCTATCTGCGTGAGCATACGTTTAAGCTTATCGAGGCTGCAGCCGAGGGTGTGGCCCAGATGCTGCTACGTCGTTACCCCCTGATGCTTGGCGTGCGCGTTAAGCTCGATAAGCCTTGGGCGCCCGTCGGTCTTCCCCTGGCAAGCTGCGGTGTCGAGATCGAGCGCGTGCGCTAGTCGACGCTAGGGCTTGTTGAGGGGTGGCTGCTTGAGCCGCTGGGACAGTGCTCTATTGTTGGGGCAGTACGTGTCGAGCAGGGCGTGAAACCGCCGATTGTGGCTTGGCTCGAGCAAGTGGACGAGCTCGTGGGCGACAACCATGTCGAGGCATTCGACGGGGTAGGCGGCAAGTTCTCGTGCGATGCGAACGGCGCCGGATTTGGGCGTGCAGGAGCCCCAACGCGTTTTCATGCTGCGTACGGAAACGCGGGAAACGGCGACACCCATTGCGATTTCGTATGCGTGCACCATATCGTGCAGCGCCGTGGTGACCTCGGTTGCATAGAGCTGGTCGATGTGGGCTTGGAGCTCATCGGACGTTAGGCCGTCGAGGATTGCGCGCCGCTGGGCTTGTGGGCCTTCGTCCGATTCATCGGTACCCATAAAACTTGCGAAGGTGGCCTGTTTGGGTCGCGGTGCGGGTGATGCAAAGTTGTGATCGAGCGCATCCTGTACCGTGATGGGCTTGCCCCAAAGTGCAATGATGGACGAGGGACTGAGTGACTCTCGCGTCGTCGCCTGACGTCGCTCACGCTGGGCAAGTCGGCCGATAATCCAGGCGCTGTTGCGCTTTACAAACGCTTCGATGCGCTCACGGGTAGCGCCGAGCGGTGCGCTGGCGTGGACCTCACCGCTCGATGTGACGCGTAGGTTGAAGTTCTTGACGCGCTTTTTGGTAACGACGACGGGGATGGGCGTCCCATCCGGTCGGGATACGGAAATCGTAAACTGCTGCGTCAAAAGCGGTCCTTTGGATTGGGGACGGGCCGGCATGTCGACCGTTCGACATGCCGGCCCGCTCAAGGGATGTGAAATTAATAACGCTCGAAGAAGGCAAGCGCGTTGTCGCTGCAGAGCTTTTGCATCACGGTCTTGCCAAAATGCTTGGAAAGCATGTTCTGGAACTCGGGCATCTTGCTGGCATCGGAGAGGAAAGCGGGCACCGTGGCACCGTCCCAGTCGCCGCCGAGCGCGATGACGTCCTCGCCGCCCAGGTCGAGCCAGTGCTCGATATGTGCCGCCAGCTGGTCGAAGGTGACGTCTGCGGCGGTCTTGTCGGTTGCGTCGTTGGAAAGGAACTCGCTGCAGTAGTTGAGGCCGACGATACCGCCCATGTCGCGAATGGTGCGGAACTGGTCGTCGGTGAGGTTGCGCTTGACGCTGCAAACCGCACGGGAGTTGGAGTGGCTGGCGACGAAGGGGCGTGTGGCGTGGGCGACAACCTCGTCAAAGCACTCATCGTTGAGGTGGGAGACGTCGAGTACCATGCCGGCGTGCTCCATCTGCGCAAGCGCCTCGATGCCGGCGGCGGTGAGGCCGGCGTGGGTATCGTGTCCGCTCGCGAGCGGTCCCTGCGCGTTCCAGCTGAGTGATGACATGAGTACGCCCAAGCTCTTGAGCACCTCGATCAGCGCGGGGTCCTCGGCAAAGAACGTGGCGTTTTCGATGGTGTGGATGCAAGCGACCTTGCCGTCTTTGAGCGCAGGGCGAATGTCAGCGGTGCTGCGTACGTTGACCATGCGGTCGTGGTTGAGCATGGCCTGGCCGCTCATGTGCGCCATGATTTGCGCCTGGAAGCGCGCGGCGTGGGCGGTGGGAATCTCGTCGGGGACAAACGTGGCGAAGCACTGTGCCCACGGCGTGTTGCCGATCTTTGCGAGCGAGATGGCGCAGGCGTTGCCCTCGATGAGGTCGAAATCTTGCGGATGCGTCTCGTCGCCGGGGAAATAGCCGTCGGTGCCGGCGGTAAAGCGCAGGTCGAGATCGAGCGTGGCCCAGCCGATGCGGTCGGCGGTGTCGCAGTGTAGGTCAAATACGGGGTATGCCATGGTTCCTCCGGTTGCAGCGTTTCTTTGCAAACTGTCATTGAATTGTATGACTAGGGTATAGTTAGCGCCATATGTTCATGGCGGCCCGCGTTGTGCGCCGCCCTTATCACGGAGGTTACCATGTCCAACCAGGGCAAGAAGGTCAAGACCCATTATCGCGGCACGCTCGACGACGGCACGCAGTTCGATAGCTCCTACGATCGCGGCGAGCCGCTGGAGTTCACCTGCGGCGCCGGCCAGATGATCAAGGGCTTCGACGCCGCCGTGGTCGACATGCAGGTGGGCGAGAAGAAGACCGTGCACATTCCTGCTGCCGATGCCTACGGCGAGCACAATCCCGAGATGGTTCTGACCTTCCCGGCCGAACAGGTTCCCAACATCGAGCAGATCGAGAAGGGCATGAAGCTCTTCCTGTCCACGCCGAGCGGCATGCCCGTCCCCGCCGTGGTCATCGACGTGACGCCCGAGGCCGTGACGCTCGACGCCAACCACGAGCTTGCCGGCAAGGATCTCAACTTTGATATCGAGCTTGTTGAGGTCGAGGGTTAGAGTATGCCTGAACGCTTGGTTTCGACGACATGCTTGGGAAATCTCAACGATCCGTCCTATGAACTCCTGCTTCGCCGGAAGTTGGGCGGCGTCTTTGAAGTTGACGAGCTGCTGCTCGATTGGGACCAGGCTGATGTGTACGCGTTTGTGGGCGTGACGGAGCTGGGGCGCACGGTCGATGTTCGGCTGGATGCTGCCGACGGCGGTCGTCTTGCCGACGGCGACGTGCTCGCCATCGACCGTTCGGGCATGGTGCCCGTGGCGGTTGTCGTGCGCCTGCGCAGCGCCGAGGTCTATTTGGTCGAAGTCGACCGCATGGACCCGATTGCGCTCGCGCATACATGCTGGGAGATTGGCAATATGCACGCGCCGCTTTTCCGAGGCGATTCGGACGAGCATACCGTGCGCATGTATACGCCGGTGCAGCCTGTTTTGGGCCGCATGCTTCGGGGCGTCGAGGGTGTTCGGCTCACGGTGGTTACCCGTGAACTCGATGCGGGCCGGCGCTTTGCGTCGAGTGCGGCGGATGCCGTTGTGGGTATGGCTCCCGACTTTACGATCGTAAAGAAGGCGCGCGGTTAGCGTGCGTATGCGTAAGACGGACTTTGAGAGGCAACTATTCAAAGTCCGTCTTACTGTTGATGAGGTGCTTTGGGGGAAAGCATATGGGTCTTGAGGGAATCAAGCTGATTGCATGCGATTTGGACGGCACGTTGCTGCATCCGGGGGAGCACGAGCCGCGTTCCGAGGCCTTTGAGCTCATCGACGAGCTGCATCGTCGCGGCATTGTGTTTATGCCGGCGAGTGGCCGTCAATATGCGAGTTTGCGCTACCTGTTTGCCCCGGTGGCCGATGAACTCGCCTATGTATGTGAAAACGGAGCCCTGGTGATGAGCGAGGGACGTGCCGTTGTCAAGCGTTCCATGGAGCGTGGCCTTGCTATGGATATTGCGAATGCCGTGGTCGCCTATCCCCATGCCGACGTTACCCTTTCCTGCGAGGGGCACCTTTACACCATGAGCGGCAACGATGCGTTCGTCGACCATTTGCGCTATGAGGTCCACTGCGATGTGGCGGTGGTCGATCGTCCCGAGGACATCGACGAGGACGTCATTAAGATTGCGTTTCAAACGCCCGAGGTGGATCAGCCGGCGGCCTTGGAGTATTTCGAGCGCCTCTTTAGCGACCGCGTCGACGTGATGACGTCGGGAACCGAATGGACGGACTTTATCGGTTTCGGTTCGGGCAAGGGCTCCGCGCTTGCCGATTACGGTCGTGCCCTGGGTATTTCGCCCGATGAGATGATGGCGTTTGGCGATAACGAAAACGACCGCGACATGCTCAACGTAGTGGGCCATCCCTATCTGATGGAGAGCTGCAACCCCACCATGCGCGGCATCAACGACCGCGTCCGCTACGTGCACACGGTCGAAGAAGAACTGCGCCGCCTGCTTGCCGAGTAGGCTTTCGAGACATACCTGGAAATGTACTGTTTGCTGTAGCGGATGGGAAAGTAGATTTGCAGGCATGTCTCAAAGACTACCGGCAGTCGGGGCAGAGCCCCTCGAAGATGGTGTAGTGCGACGAGACGTGCCAGCCGATTTGCTCGGACGCCTTGGCGTCGAGCTGGGTATCGAAGGGGAGTGGCACGTCGATGACGCGGCTGCACGAGGTGCAGATGACATGCGCATGCGGCTCGATGGTGCGATCGAAGCGACTCCCGCCCGGCGTCTTGATGGAGAGGATCTCGCCGGCGTCGGCCAAGAGATTGAGATTGCGGTAGACCGTGCCGCGGCTGATTTTGTCATCCTGTTCGCGCACGGCGTTGTAGATTTCATCGGCGGTGGGATGGTTATAGCTTTGGCGCACGGCGTCAAGAACCAGCTTTCGCTGCCTGGTATTCCTTCTTTGCACCGCCATGCGCCTCGCCTCTTTTCTATCAACGGTCGTAGGTAAATGATACCGTATTTAGCACACAATACTAATAATGAGGACTGAAACCGTCTTCATTGGCAAGTGTGGCTCGGGCCTGGGCGTCTACGAGGCGAAAACGTGTCCCCATGCGCTCGTAGGAGGCATGAAGCGCCTCGAGCTGAGACGCGATGTTTGTCGGCGTGCCCTGTAGCTCCATCTCAACCGAACCGTCTTCCATATTGCGCACCCAGCCGGTGAGGGAGCGCGCCTGTGCGAGGTTGGTGTTGGTAAAGCGAAAGCCGACGCCCTGGACTTGGCCCTCCCAGCGCAGGAAATAGCGCAGGGGAGTGTCTTGAGTGGCCTCGTCGCTTGCGAGCACAGTAAGCCTGCGGCGCAGCTCAAGCTCGACGTTTGATGGTTTTTGAGGCTCTCGACTGCCGCCGGTGACGCTGGAGAAGAACGTATCGAAGAGGCCCATCGCTATGCCTGCTTGCCTGCGTCGGCCGGGAAGGTTATGCCGGCCTGCTGGCGCACGGCATCCATGATGCGCAGCGAGACGAGCGTGACATCGCGGTAGTGGCCAAGCTCGTGGCGTCCCGCCGGGGTCTCCCAAATCTCTTCCTTAACGTTATCGATGCCGTCGATGGCGGTGATAAAGTCCGCGAGCTCGTATTCCATAGTGTTGCTAGATTTGGGCAGGTCGAGCACGCGGCCGTGGTCGCCCTGTTCGCGCGGTGCCTCGGTCGCCGAGCCGCGTACGACATCGCCGCGATAGTCGATGCGGACGTTGCGGGGCGTGGACAGATGGTCAATCTGGATAGTGCCACGCTCGCCTTCGATCTGCGAGGGCAGCAGGTCATTCGTAATTTTGGAGTGTGCAAGCTCGACGGAAATGCGGCCTCCGCCATAACTGGCGAGAATGGAGCCGCAGCCGTCGATGGGACCATGGGTGAGCTCTTGCGTTGAGGGGTCGAGCAGCGTGGTCATGCTGGTGAGGCCGGAGGGCATGCCGAAAATCTCGACCATGGGCTCGACGGTGTAGACGCCAATGTCCATGAGGGAGCCCGAGGCCATGTGGCAGTCGAAGATATTGGTGGCGCGCCCCGCGAGAACCTCGTTGTAGCGCGAGGAATATTTGCCAAAGCGCAATGAGGCGCGGCGGATGGGCACAATCTCGCCCAGGGCGTCCTCGACGGCGTGGAAAGCGGGGTCATGGAGCGGGCGCATGGCCTCGAGGGCCACGACGCCCGCCGCCTCGGCTGCACGAAAGACCTCGAGCGCCTGCGCCTCGGTGGCACAAAAGGGCTTTTCGACGATAACGTGCTTGCCGCCGGCGATACAGGCGAGCGCCTGCTCGTAGTGGAGCGCATTGGGGCTGCCGATGTAGACGGCGTCGACGTCGGCGGCGGACGCAAGCTCGTCAAGCGCGGTGAAGTTACGCTCGCCGCCGTGCTTAGTGGTGAAGGCGGCGCCGCGATCTGCATCGCGCGAGAGCGTGCCCACAAACGCGGCTTGGTCGTTGGCGTTGACGACCTGGATAAAGTCGTCGGTAATCATGGATGTGCCGATGGTCGCTATACGCAGCATGTATCCCCCTCGTGCCGTTCGGTTTATAGGATGAGTGTAGCGCGAGGGGGCAGGAAATAGCGTGCGAAAACGCCGTTACAGGTCGCTCTCGTTAAAGCCGGTGTCGATATCGAGGTTGCTGCCATCGGCCGCCGTGGTGGCAAGCTCGTCGCAGCGCTCGTTGAGCTCATGGCCGGCGTGGCCCTTAACCCAGATGAACTCCACTTTGTGCTTGCTCTTTGCGGTGAGCAGGCGCTCCCACAGGTCGCGGTTCTTGACGGGCTGCTTGTTGGCGGTTTTCCATCCGCGCTTTTTCCAGCCGTCAATCCAGTGCTTGTTAAAGGCGTTGACGACGTACTGCGAGTCGGAATGAACTTCGACCTCGCAGGGGCGGTTGAGTGCCTCGAGCGCCACGATGACGGCCATGAGCTCCATGCGGTTGTTGGTGGTCTTGGCGTAACCACGCGAAAGCTCGGAGGTGAAGGTCTTGCCGGCGGGGTTGGTGTATTTGAGCACGGCGCCGTAGCCGCCGCGTCCCGGGTTTGATCGGGCCGAGCCGTCGGTATAGATGATGACCTTCACATGGTTCCTTTCGTTGGGTACGTTTCGTGTGAGTGACCATTGTAGCGCCATGCCCACCGGGGGCTAGCAATCTACGATTTCTACCCCGTCTTCTGACAGTTGGTCGGCATGGATGATGCTGTTGAGTTCGTCGAGGTATTGCTGCAAGAGGGGAGAGGGCTTGCGATCGTCATGCATGATGTAGCCCACATGCATCGTCGGGGCGTCTGCCAAGGGGATCGAGGCCATGCCCCACTGCATTTCGCTGGAGAGGACGCCGGTCGACAGTGCATAGCCGTTCGAGGTGATGAGCAGGTTGGTGAGCGTCCCACGGTCGGATACGCGGATATTGCGGTTGCAGGGAATATAGCTAAACGGTTCCTCGGCGTAATAGAAGGAATTAGAGGTGCCCTGCTCAAAGCTATAGCGCGTATAGGGCGTGAGGTCGGCAAGCGACAGCTGCGGGCGGTGGGCGAGCGGGTGGCGTTCGCTGACGAACACGTGGACTTTCGCATCAAAGAGGGGATGAAAGCTCGCTCGGGCATCGGTAAAGGCCTTCTGCAAGACACGGGTATTAAAGTCGTCCAGATAGAGGATGCCGATGTCGCTGCGAAACGCGCGGACGTCGTCGATGATCTGCGCCGTGGTGGTCTCGCGCATGATGAACTCGAACTTGCTGTCGCGGCAGCGCTCGACTACGTTGACAAAGGCCTCGACCGAAAACGCGTAGTGTTGGGCCGAGATGGCGAGGCGGGCCTGAGGTGTACCGCCGTCCTCGTAGCGGGCCTCGAGCATGTCGGCCTGCTCTACGACCTGGCGTGCATAACCCAAAAGCTCGGTGCCGTCGTTGGTGAGTGCAACACCGCGGCTAGAGCGCGTAAAGATCTCCAGATGGAGCTCCTGCTCCAGGCTTTTGACGGCATTGGAGATATTGGACTGTGCCGTATAGAGGCGCTGAGCTGCGGCGTTGATTGAGCCGGATTCTGCCACGGCGATCAGAAAACGAAGCTGCTGGAGGGTCATCGGCGCCCGTCCTTTCGATAGCTATCTAAAAAACCGATAACAGGTTAGCGCTTTTAAGTGATTGACCCGGGGAGACGATGCTCGTACTATTCAAAACACACAAAGGCGGTAGGTAATTAAGCCGACCACGGAACCGGGATGTCAAAAGGAGGACCGCATATGAACTGCTTGCTAAGACGAATGCCGGGCTCCTGTTTGCGCCCGTCGGCGTGATCAGGAGACAGCGACTTACTTCTCTTACTCTTATTTACTTTTATTCGATTAAGGAGATCATCATGAGCCAGTTTATCAACAACCCCGAGCACACCTTTGGTTTCGACACCCTGCAGCTTCACGTTGGCCAGGAGAGCGCCGATCCCGCATCCGATTCCCGCGCCGTGCCTATCTACCAGACCACGAGCTATGTGTTCCGCAACTCGCAGCACGCTGCCGACCGCTTTGGCCTTGCCGACGCCGGTAACATCTACGGTCGTCTGACCAATTCCACCCAGGGCGTCTTTGAGGACCGCATCGCCGCGCTCGAGGGTGGCGTTGCTGGCCTCGCCGTCGCCTCTGGTGCCGCCGCCATCACCTATACCCTGCAGGCGCTCGCTCAGGCCGGCGACCATGTGGTGGCCCAGAAGACCATCTACGGCGGTTCCTACAACCTATTGGAGCACACGCTCTCCCAGTTTGGTGTCGAGACTACCTTCGTCGATGCCCATAACCTGGACGAGGTCGAGGGTGCCATCAAGGACAACACCACGGTCATCTACCTCGAGACGCTCGGCAACCCCAACTCCGATATTCCCAACATCGACGCTATCTCCGAGGTCGCCAAGAAGCATGGCCTGCCAGTCGTCGTCGATAACACCTTCGGCACCCCGTATCTGTTCCGTCCGCTGGAGCATGGTGCCAATATCGTCGTCCACTCCGCAACCAAGTTCATCGGCGGCCACGGCACCTCGCTGGGCGGCGTGATTGTCGACGGCGGTAACTTCGATTGGAAGGCGAGCGGAAAGTACGCCCAGATCGCTGAGCCCAACCCCTCCTACCACGGTGTTTCGTTTGCCGAGGCTGCCGGCCCCGCCGCCTTCGCAACCTATGTCCGCGCTATCCTGCTGCGTGACGAGGGCGCCTGCATCAGTCCGTTCAACGCCTGGATCTTGCTCCAGGGCACCGAGACCCTGTCGCTGCGCGTCGACCGCCATGTCGAGAACACCAAGAAGGTCGTTGAGTTCCTTGCCGGCGACAGCCACGTTGCCAAGGTGAACCACCCGAGCTTGCCCGAGCACCCCGACCATGAGCTTTACAAGCAGTATTTCCCCAACGGCGGTGCCTCGATCTTTACCTTTGAGATCAAGGGTGGCCAGGAGGCAGCTTGGAAGTTCATCGATCATCTGCAGGTATTCTCGCTGCTCGCCAACGTGGCCGACGTCAAGTCGCTTGTCGTGCACCCGGCTACGACTACGCACTCCCAGCTCTCTGCCGAGGAGCTCGCCGAGCAGAACATTACGCCCTCCACGATCCGTCTTTCCATCGGTACCGAGAACGCCGAGGACATCATTTGGGATCTGAAGCAGGCCTTCGCCGCGCTGGACGAGTAAGGCGACTTGTGCAAGGACCCCTTGCGACTCGATAGGTATAACTGCATAAAATGCCTGCTCAAGGCGCCTGTGCGAACAATGGTTGCACAGGCGCCTTTTTTGCATAGAGCGGGTGCAAAAACAGGGTTTTTGACACGCTTTATGCATTTGAGTTGTGGAAAACTCCTGTTGAGAGGATGTGAGTTTTACGCAATTGACGTGCGCCTTTTGAGTAAAACCGCAGGTCGCGATTTGCTCGGGGTACTATGCAGCGCGATCGAATCACACGCAGCTCAAACGCAGCAAAAACGCACTACGGAGGTTTCCAGCTACATGAGGATCGATTCACGAAAACCGAAAGCCGCCGCCCTTTCCGCCGCTCTGACCGTGGCACTTTTGGCGGGCGCCGGTGCAACCGATGCCCACGCGGCAACACTATCCGATACGGTTGGACCTACGCCGTCCGAGGCGACGCTGGTGCAGCCCGTTGACTATCGCGGCGATGGCTATGGTTCCATGCAGGAGTGGAACGCCTCGATGGAGGCCAAGCGCGATTCCCTTGAGATGCGCGCTCAGATCATTATGAATATGTATGGCGACTATGCTACCGATGACGAGCGTGCTGTGCTGCAGGGTTGCATCGACGGTGCGGGTAGCCTGTTGACGATGGGGGAGGTCGACGCCAAGTCGACCGAGCTCGATGAGCTGCGCGCTGCGCTTGAGGATGCCAAGCGCGAAGCGCTCGAGGCTGCCGCCGAGGCGGAGGCTGCCGAGGCCGCCCAGGCTTCGTACTACAACGCCGGTTACACTCCGTCTTACGCGTCTGCCGCGTCCTACGCGAACGGATCGGGCCTGACGCGCTCTGCGGGTGTCAATAACTACAACGGGCGCCGCGAGACCTATTACAGCAGCAATGTGCTTTATCACTATCGCACGGGCGAATGGACTCAGGATTCTGAGGGCTTCTGGCGCGATTCCGACGGCTATTACGTTGTTGCCGCGGGCGATATGGCCCAGGGCTCGACCTTTACGGGCTCCAAGGGTGATTGCAAGGTCTATGACTCCGGCTGCGCTGCCGGAACCACCGATTACTACACCGGTTGGTAATTTTTCTGCATCACGGATATTTGGCGGACGGGCGTCTTTACCGAGCTTTAGGGCAACGTAAGGACGTCCGTTCTATGTATGCGTTTGAGTTAACAGAGCCCTTACCGTGGCGGTACGCTGGGCGTATGGATGCGGGGCACACTGGTTCTTGAGAAATAAGGTCTTTCTCTTGGAGGAAGTGGTCTTGTGAATGCTCGAGATATTGCCGTTGCCGCCGTCGCGTTGATGCTTGGCTGCCTTGGTCCCACGGCCGCGCTCGTCGCGGGCATGCAGGGGACATGCGGGGCTGCTCCTATCGTGGTCGGCGCGCTGATCGCGGCCACGCTGCTGGGAAGCGCAGGCGTGGTTCTTTGCCGCGACGATGAGGACGAGGTGCCGGGGTCGCAACGCTAACTGTTGTGAGATCGGCCGCCGGTCATAGACGAAGATGAAGGCCGCCGCAGGGGAAAGGTTCCCTTGCGGCGGTTTTGCTGTTAAGGCTGTTGAATGCGGCGCGTCGGCGCTACCAGCTTTTCTCGATATCGCGGATGCGCCGATAGAGCCACTCGTTTTGCGGTGCCTGGATATCGTGTTTGGCTGCGAGGCGGCAGATGGTGCCCGCGAACTCATCAACCTCGGTTTTGCGCCTTGCGATGCGGTCTTGAGCCATCGAGGGCATACCGGCGGGGTCGATTCCCTCGATGAGGTGCACCATTTGCGTCAGGTCTGCCTCGGTCAGTTCAACGCCCTCGGCGTTGGCGACCGCAAGCGTTTCGCGCATGGCGGAAACAAAGCAGCGACGCTGCTCGGAGCCCGGCTCCGTGGCGCTTCCGTAGGTCCCGCCGTAGGCCATGCAGGTCTGGTTGATGCCGTCGTTGAGCATGAGTTTGGCCCACATGCGGTGGGCGATGTCGTCCTCGACGGTATGGGCGATGCCGCAGCGCGTATAGAGCTCGTCGATTGCGGTGATGGTTGCGGGGTTCGTGCCGGCCGCCGCGCCAAAGCGGATTTCGCCCGCATTGGTAAAGGTGAGCGCGCCGTTGAGAAACACGGCGTCCATGCCCTGGCAGATACCAAGAACGGTATGCTCCCAGCCAAAGCGTTCGGCAATCTTTTGCTCGCTCGTAATGCCGTTGCACAGCGAGGCGATGAGCGTGTTGGGTCCCACGACGCGCTCCATAGTCTTGAGTGCTTGGTCGAGACCGGTGGTCTTGACTGTCAGGATGACCAGATCGGCGGGCGTCGCCTCGCTGGCACGGACGGACGTGAGATCGCAGGGCTTGCCGTTGACGGTGAGCGCGTCGTTCGCGTGACGCTCAAAACGGGTGTCATCCATAACGTATTCGACGGCGTCATTGCCGAGGGCCTTGGCAATCATGCTGCCGTAGAGCAGGCCGACGCCGCCCTTGCCGATAAAGGCGACCTTGTTGATCTGCATGTGAATCATCTCCCCATGTAAAAGGCGCCCGCGTAAGGGGCGCCTGATGGATTGTATGCTGCCAGGGTGATTGGTGGGTGCGCGGGGCGGCTGTTATGAAAAAGAAACTATTGCGCTGTGCGCTTATGCCGCGGGGCAGACCGCAAAGACGCGGGCGGGGTATCCGACGCCATCGCGGACCTTGGGGAAGGTGCAGAAGATGACGGCGCCTGTGGCGGGAAGCTCGTCCAGATGGTCCATGACTTCGATTTGATGGCGGTCGACCGAGAGGATGTATTGCTCGCCGGGGTAGGGGTAGGCGTCCTCGCACGTGGTGATGCCCGGCTCCTTTCATCGGGCTTTTTGCTGATGTTAAAGCGGTGCCGTGACGGCTCGATTTCTGCTGCGTTACGATACGTTCTCAATTGCGATTCCGATGTGTTTCGATGACGTGACGGGTTTGTTTCGCCTTGTCAGGGCTTCGATGGGAGGGGAGGGGCCGTGCAATACCGCGTTGACCCTAAAAGTGGTAACCGAATATCCGCTCTGGGTCTGGGCTGCATGAGGTTTCCCGGTGCGCCGGGACGTCCGGATGCGAAGACAGCCGATGCCATCATTTCCCGTGCGGTGGAGCAGGGGATTAACTACCTGGACACGGCCTATCTCTATCCCGGCAACGAGGCGTGCGTGGGTGCGTCGCTTGAGCGCCTGGGCTTGCGCGACCAGGTTTTGCTCGCAACCAAGCTGCCGCATGCTTCGTGCAAATGCGCGGAGGATTTCGACCGGTTCTTCGACGAGCAACTGCGCCGCCTACGGACTGACCATATCGACTATTACCTCATGCATAACATTACCTCGCCCGCCCAGTGGGAACGTGTGGTGGCGTTGGGCATTGAGGACTGGATCGCGTGTCAAAAGGCGGCGGGGCGCATTCGCCAGATTGGTTTTTCGTACCACGGCAGCGCGGTGGATTTCCTGACGATGCTTGACGCATATGACTGGGATTTTTGCCAGATACAGTACAACTATGCCGGCGAGCGTTACCAAGCGGGAACGGCAGGACTCATGGCGGCTGCGGAGCGCGGGCTCGCGGTGTTTGTGATGGAGCCGCTGCTGGGCGGGCGTTTAGCGGGCAAGCTGCCGCCACGGGCCCGCGCTGTGCTCGATAGTGCCCGTGACCCGCATTTGCGCACTCCTGCCGCCTGGGGTCTTTCGTGGGTGTGGAATCATCCTCAGGTGACGATGCTGCTTTCGGGTATGACCGATATCGCGCAGGTGGATGAGAATTCGTCACTGGCAGACCTCGCGTTGCCGAATTCGATGACTGCCAACCAGCTCGACACGATTGCGCGCGTGTTGATGGAGTTTGAGAAATCGAACCGTGTGCCCTGCACGGGATGCGGCTACTGCATGCCATGCCCCAAGGGTATCAACATTCCCGGCTGCTTTGCCGCCTACAACGCGAGCTATGCGCACAGCTGGTTTACGGGGCTGTCGCAATACTTTACGGCGAGTGCAGTGCGCACGAGCGAGCCCAAGCTCGTGAGCAATTGCGTCAAGTGCGGCAAATGCGCGCGCCACTGCCCACAGCACATCGATATTCCCGAGCGTCTCGACGATGTGCGCCGACGTTTCCAGCCTGGTCCCGTGACGGCGGTGCTTAAGGCCTTCGGCAAAACGCGCTCCTCATGACCCTTTTATAACTTGCGGTGGAATAGTTCCTGTTTGCGGCAGAATAGGGGCCAAACAGGAACTATTTCACCGCAACTGAAGGGGGCTGTCGTGGGTCATCGGGATTCATGTGATGATTTGCGTGAGGTTTGTTGGGGCGTTTTGGGCGCTGGACACATTTCGCATCGATTTGCATCGTCGCTCAAGGAGGTGGACGGGGCACGGCTTGTGGCTGCCGCCGGCCGCACTCCTTCGCATGTTGAGGAGTTTTGCAGGGCGTTTTCGATTGATGCCGCGCACAGTTATGCCACGGCTGACGATAGCGGCGATGTGGCTTTTGATGCGCTGATTGCCGACCCCGATGTCGACGCAATCTACTTGGCTCTTCCACATGGCATGCATGCGCATTGGGTCTGTCGGGCACTGCGCGCGGGAAAGGCCGTGCTGTGCGAAAAGCCGGCCGTTTTGAGTGAGGAAGAGGCTCTCTCGATTGCCTCCACCTCTCGTGAGCGCGGCGTGCTGTTTATGGAGGCGATGAAGAATCGGTTTTGCCCGATGCGCACTCGCGTGAAGGACTTGCTTGCGTCGGGTGAGCTTGGCCGTATTGTCTCGATTGAAAGCGTGCAAAAGCTCGATTACGGCGAGCCTCCTTCGGGCTATCTGCTTGATCCGTTGCAGGGCGGCTGTCTATATGACATGGGCTGCTATGCGGTCGGTTGGTTTGAGGATTTGCTCGCGGGCGCTTGCGAGGTTTCGTCCCGTGAAGTTCGCTGGCGTGACGTATCGGGCGGTCGCGTCGATTGGGCCGACGAGATCCATATGAGCGTCGGCGGTATACCCATTCATATGGTGTGCGACGGCGAAGCAACATATGAAAGCCGCTTAACGATTGCCTGTGAGCGGGGCTCGTTGGAAATCGAGCGGCTCCATCGCCCCGAGCTCGCTCATGTGAAGTATTCCGACGGTCGAGTACTCGAAATCGATGCACCATTTGAAGTCGATGATTTTTACGGTGAGGCGTCGCATGCGACGCAGCTCATTCAGGCGGGGAAACTCGAAAGCCCCATCATGTGCCTAGCCGCCACACAGCGCTGTGCGCACATCATCGATGCGATTCGCTTGAAACTTTAGGGCGTGGGGGCATGGCGCCAGCGCTTGGAATGCCTGGAGGCCTTTGCTCTTGATGCCCCTTTTATAACTTGCGGTGGAATACGGTCTGTTTGCGCCAAAATAAGGCACCAATAGACCGTATTTTTCCGCAACTGATGAGGAGGGAGCTGGAGATGCTGACGATCGGGTGCCATCTTTCGACGACGAAGGGCTATCGGGCAATGGGGGAGACAGCGTTGTCCATTGGCGCCAATACCTTTGCATTCTTTACGCGCAACCCGCGCGGCGGCAAGGCGAAAGACCTTGACATGGATGACGTGGCGGCCCTGCGCGAGCTTATGGAGCAAAACGACTTTGGCCCGCTCGTGGCTCATGCCCCGTATACCTATAACCCCTGCTCAGCCAAAGAGCGGGCGCGCGAGTTTGCCCTGGAGGCCATGGCAGAGGACCTGCGGCGCATGGAGGCGCTGCCCGGCAACTACTACAACTTCCATCCCGGTGCGCATGTGGGGCAGGGCTCCGACGCCGGCATTCAGATGATTGTCGACGCCCTGTGTCAGGTGATGTTTGAGGGCCAGCAGACGACGGTGCTGCTCGAGACCATGTCGGGCAAGGGCACCGAGGTGGGCCGCAGCTTTGAGGAACTGGCGCTCATCATTGAGGGTGTTGCCGGCAAACGCCCCGAGCTGTCGGCCAAGCTGGGCGTTTGCCTAGACACCTGCCATGTGAGCGATGCCGGCTACGACATCATCCATGATCTGGACGGCGTACTCGACGAGTTCGACCGCGTGGTGGGTATCGATCGCTTGCATGCCGTACACATCAACGATTCGAAGAACCCTTGTGGCGCCCATAAAGATCGTCACGAGTGCATCGGCAAGGGATACCTTGGCAGTGAGGAATTTGGTGGAGGTATGCAGGTTATGCAGAATATTGTATCGAATGGCCACTTGCGTTCGCTGCCGTTTATTTTGGAGACTCCGAACGAACTTGCAGGTTATGCAGCTGAAATTAGACTATTAAGGTCATTGCAGCAGTAATGACTGTCACAAAGTAGAGTATTCCATTCACGTTATGGGTTTGTTTCAATCAGTTTTCTAATTGCAGATTCTTCCAAGCGGGTGCATAATAACCCTCAGTTTTTGCAGACCTCTGAATCACGTGGGGTCACCGGAAGGAGACTGATTATGAAGCTGAAGAAGCTTGGCGCATTTGCCGCCACGGGTGCTATGGCGCTCGCCCTTGCTCTGACGGGCTGCGGTTCGTCCAACGCCACCTCTGGTTCTGATGCCGGTTCCAGCAGCTCTGACGACGCTAAGGTCGAGAAGGTCGACGGCTCCAAGGAGTACGCGCTCGTCAAGGACGGCACGCTGACCGTCGGCACCTCTGCCGAGTACGCGCCGTTTGAGTACAAGGATGACAACGGCGACTACCAGGGCTTTGACCTTGAGCTCATCAAGGCTATCGGTGACAAGCTGGGTCTGGATGTCGAGTACGTCAACAATGACTTTGACACGCTGGTTCCGGGCGTCGCTTCGGGCGCCAAGTATGACGTTTCCATCGCGGCTATCACCGACACGCCCGAGCGTGAGAAGGAAGTCACTTTCTCTGATTCCTACTACATGGACGATCAGGCTATCGTGACCAAGGTCGATAACACCGACATCACGGCCGACAACTACAGCGAGAAGCTCAACAACGCCGACGCTACCATCATCGTCCAGTCTGGCTCGACCGCCGAGGCCTTTGCCCAGGAGAACTTCCCCAAGGCCAAGATCGTCCCCTACAAGGACGCCACCGAGTGCTTCAGCGCCCTGCAGTCCGATAAGGGCGACGCCGTAGTCACCAACCGCTCCGTTGCGAGCCAGCTGACCGCCGAGCAGTTCAACACCTGCCAGACCATCAAGCAGATCAGCACCGGCGAGGAGTACGCCATCGCCATCAACCAGGGCAACACCAAGCTCAAGGACGACATCAACCAGGCTATCAAGGACCTGACCGACGACGGTACCGTCGACGCCCTCATGGCTAAGTACAATATCAAGTAAAATAACTACTTGATTGCGCGCGGGCCCTTTCCGTTTTGGCGGAAAGGGCCTTTGCGCTTCTCTTGACGGAGAGCGTTTCCGTCTCGTTTTGCCGGCAACTTCTACGATAGGAGCCACCTTGTCTCGACTGAACAAAGGGGCCGCGGAGCAGCGTTTTCCACTGCCCTCGATGCTCCAAAAGCTGGCCTGTGCCCTGGCTGTGGCGCTCGCCCTGGTATGCGCGGGGGCCTGCGTGCCCACGACCGCCCAGGCGCTTGAGACCGCAAAGATTACCGCCCGACCCAATACCGGTTCGGGTAGCGATGTGGTCGGCGGCACCGAGACGCGCATCACTTGGGAAGTTCAGGCCGATGCCGACGAGGAGCTGAGCGGTCTTTCGCTGACGTTTGTCGACGGCACGACGTTTGGTACCGATGACACGCGATTGACGATGCTCTCGGGCGAGGACCTCATGGATCGTACGCCCATGAAGCCCACGTGCAAGGCTGACGGCCAGACGCTCAAGATTGACTTTGGCGAGACGGCGCCTGCCGGCGGCTATTTCCGCGTCGAGGTTTACGGTGTGACGTTTCCCGTCGAGGGCGGCGATGAGGCCTTTAGCGGCACCTATACGCTCGCCGACGGTTCGACCAAGAAGATCTCCAAGATTCCGTCGGTGGAGATCAAGGGCGTGACGGCCTTCGATAACTTCCTGGCCGACCTTAAGGAGCAGCCGTGGGTCGAGGCGTGGAACTCCAATATGTTCCTGCGCCTGTTCCTGAACCCGGTCATTTTGGTCCAGAGCCTGCCGATCGTCTTCAAGGGCTTCCTTATGTCGCTTTCGATCGTGCTCGTGGCGTTTCCGCTGGCAATTCCCTTTGGCTTTGCCCTGTCGCTTATGCGCATCTCCAAGTCGCGCATCCTGCGCTGCCTCGCCGGCATCTACGTGAATATCATTCGCGGTACGCCGGCGTTCCTGCAGATCTATATCGCGTTCTTCGGTCTGCCGTTGGCCGGCGTCAAGGTGGACGACTATGTTTTGGGCGTTATCGTCATGGCCATGAACTCGTCTGCGTACCTGTGCGAGATCTTCCGTGCCGGTATTCAATCGATCCCCAAGGGCCAAAACGAGGCTGCTCGCTCTCTGGGCATGAATGCCTTCCAGACGCTGCTCTACGTTATGATTCCGCAGACGTTCCGCAATGTTTTGCCTACGCTGACCAGCGAGTTTATCTTGCTTTACAAGGATACGTCGCTGCTTGCCGCCGTGGGTGTGGTCGAAATCGTCATGAACGCCCGTACCATCGTGGCCACGACGGGCTCCATTACACCGTACGTGGTTGCCGCCCTGTTCTATCTGGTCATCACCCTGCCGCTCGCTCGCTTGGTGAGCGGTCTTGAGGCGAGGCTTTTGGGTACGACCGAGACCAAGAAGAAGCGTCCCGCCAAGAGCGCCGGACAGGTTGTCGCGACGCCTGCCGATCACATCGCCGGTCTGTAAGGAGGTCCTATCATGAGCGAAACCAATAACTCGAACGAGGTCGTCGTCAGCATTAAGAACCTCCAGAAGGCCTTTGGCGATAACGTGGTCCTGCGCGATATCGATCTGGATGTGCATAAGGGCGAGGTCGTCGTAGTTCTGGGTCCTTCGGGCTCGGGCAAGTCGACGATGCTTCGCTGCATCAATCGTCTGGAGCATCCTACGAGTGGTTCGATTGTCGTCGAGGGCGTGGATGTGTGCGCCAAGGGCGTCGACCTTAACAAGGTGCGCACGCATCTGGGTATGGTGTTCCAGCAGTTCAATTTGTTCCCGCACCTCTCAGTCAAAAAGAACGTCATGCTCGCGCAGCAGAAGGTGCTCAAGCGCAGCAAGGAAGAGGCCGAGAAGATCGCCGTCGAGGAGCTGACCAAGGTCGGTCTTGCCGAGCGCATCGATTTTATGCCGAGCCAGCTTTCGGGCGGCCAGCAGCAGCGCGTGGCCATCGCCCGCGCCCTGTCGATGAATCCTCACGTCATGCTCTTTGACGAGGCCACGTCGGCGCTCGATCCCGAGCTTGTCCGCGACGTGTTGGGGGTCATGCGCGACCTGGCACGCGACGGCATGACCATGATCGTCGTGACGCACGAGATGGGCTTTGCCCGCGACGTTGCCGACCGCGTCGTCTTTATGGACGGCGGCGTTATCGTGGAAGAGGGTACGCCGAGCGAGGTCTTCGACCACCCCAAGAGCGAGCGCACCAAGGCGTTCTTGGGCAACATCTCGTAGCCGGTTGATGTAACTGCCGTTACAAAAGAGCGGGGGCTGGACTTGAATCCAGCCCCCCGCTCTTTTGTAGGGATGGGGATGCGCTTTGATGCAGGCTCTTTTGGAGGTCCTGGGCTCGTTACGCGAGCTCGGCTCCGAGGGCCTTGCAAGCGGTCTCGCTCTCGTCGTCGGGCGCGTCGTAGCAGATGGTGGAGTCCACGACGTTGACGCCAGCCTCGTCGGCGTCGGCCTTCCAGTTGTCCATCCACTCGCCCTCGGCCCACGAATAGGAGCCAAAGAGGACGACCTTCTTGTCGCCGAGAGTCTCCTTGACCTCGTCCCACATCGGCTGGAACTCATCGTACTCGAGTTCCTCAGAACCCATGGCGGGGCAGCCGAAGGCGAAGGCATCATATTCGGCGGCCTTGTCGGCAGAGAAGTCGGCGCAGGAGATGACCTCTGCCTCGGCGCCGGCACCGGTTGCGCCCTCGGCAACGAAGTTTGCCATGGCCTCGGTGTTGCCCGTGCCGCTCCAGTAGACGACGGCGATCTTGCTCATGTTGAGTCCTTTCAGTTGTGCGGCAGGTTGCCGCGGCTTCTATGTTCTATCGGGTTGCCTGGGCAAGTTGCGCCAAGCTGCAGCCCTGCTGATAGACAAAGGTGAGGTATTGAGTGCAAGCGCGGTAGGCGTCAAACATTGCAAGTGCTTGCTCGACATTCGTGTAGACCTTCCAAGCTCCAAAGACCTTGTAGTTCTCGCCGCGCTGGACGATAAACTCGCGCACATCGTCGTAGGGATATCCGAGGAAGTAGCCTATTTCGTGCGGAAACTCGCAGGTGCAGTCGTTGCTGCAGCTAGCTTGCTGGGGTAGTGCGCATCGAGTCTGGCTACAGGCGCACTCCGCGACGTTATTGCTCGCGAGCGTGATGCGTGATGCCAAATGCACAAGGCATGTCGAAAGGTCTCTCGTGTCGTAGCCTTCCGAGGCGAGCGCCGTTTGGGCGCGAGGGTCTGCGAAATAGGTGGTGAGGCTTTTGGCTCGGTACATATACACGAGCGCTCCGCAGGGCCGCCAGACCAAAACACTCAGGTGGATACCGAACGGGTCAAGCTCGCGATTGCACTGGGCGATAACGTTGAGCAGGCGTGCTCGGCGTTCTGCGATGGTTTCGGTTGCGGTCGAGCCGTCCCCGTGGGCGTAGGTGCCTGGATAGGTAAAGAGCGATGCCGGCTTGATGCCCGCGAGCGTGGGAGAGCAGTTGCGCACGACTGCTGCCTGAAACGTTGGGATGTCTATGGTTCGAGTCACGGCGCTCCTTACGGATTTAAACTGTTAGCCTAGGAAAACTTATACACGAAAGTAAGCCATGGTCAACAAAAAAGTTTGAAGAGGGAAACTAATTGACCGAACGGACATGATTTTGGGTTAAGATGGAGACACCCCATGGGGGTATCTAGATAGGGCTACTTGAAAGGGGAACGCATGAGTGACTTGCTCAACCCTGCGAATCTCATCGTGCTGGCCGTCATTGCCGCCGGCATGTTTTTTGGACTGCGTCGTATTGCCGCTTCGACACACGGGAAGAGTTGCTGCAGCGATGGTGCGAGCGGTAAGAAGGCCAAAAAGGTTGTTGTGGTGGATACCGATGCGTCACACTACCCCTATAGCGATGAGCTGCTCATCGGCGGCATGAGCTGTGACGGCTGCGCTCAGAACGTAGCCAATGCCCTCAATGCACTGGATGGCGTGTGGGCAACGGTGACGTATGCGGACCACACGGCACGCGTGCGCTCTAAGCAGCCGGTTGATCGCGGTGTCCTCGAGACGGCCGTGAAAGACGCGGGCTACTACGTCATGACGCTGTAAGCGTCGCTCTGGATGCGCGTCCTTGTCTAGGCTCGTCCGCGCAGCTCGATGTCTTGGATATCGTCGAAGTCGATGGCGATATCTTTGAGCTTGAGGAGCCTGAAGGCAGGGAGTACCTCGTCAAGGATGCCGGTGCGGGAGCGATAGCCGTACGTATCGTAATAGGTGACGCGGACCAGGTCGCCACGTTTGAGACCCTCGAGCTTTTTAGAAAGCACGAGGGCTTTTTCTTCCGTGAGCTCACGTTTTGGCTCGACGGTGATTTCCTGCTTGTGCACGAGTTCGTAGTATCCCGTGAGGGCGGCAAAGGGCATAAACTGTGCGGCGCGGTTGGCGCGCACGGCACCGTTGGCTGTGAGGTTGGGGTCGGCGGCGCGGCGTCTGCCCTCGGGGTCCGCCAGGCGCTCGAAGGCGGTCGGCGGGCGCACGGGCTGTTGTTTGGGTTTAGGCACGGTGTCCTCCAACTTGATCGTTGCGTTCGCGCGCGGTGGCGCCGGCGGTAAAGCTTAATCCCTTGACGAGCGCGTTCTTGCCATACTTGTCTTTCACAGCCAGGACGGCGCGCGCCAGGTCGCGCTCGCGCTCATCGGCCTCGACATCGCTAAACAGATCGATAGTGGCAAATTCCTCGGGCACAAGATTGCCAAAGCCCAGGTTGATGCGCTTGACCGGTCGTTTAGGGTCGACGGTTTTCGCCCAAAGGTCATCGAAATAGCCCATGATCTTCTTAAACGAATTGGTGCGCTCGGGTAGCTTTCGCGAGGCATTGGAGTGCGCAAAGAGTGCGGCATAGCCACCACGCGGTTTGCCGCCATGCTCTCCCACAAAGATGCCATCGATTGCCTGCGCTTCGCGCACCAGGCGGCGCCGTTCGTCATCGCGCTGGACGGGCTTGGGCGCACGGGGCGCGAGCTCGGGGCCGGCGGTTGCGGTGGGTTCGATGCTCGATGTGCTCGAGCGCAGGTGCCCGCATCCGTCCACATACTGCGCTGTACCGCTGGCGTCGAGGCGGCGTATGTCGGCGCGCTCGCTCGCATAACCCACAAAGAGCGAGATGCTGTTGCAGACCACGTGCTTATCGACTAAGTCCAACACGGCGTTGTCGACCATCTCGCGCAAGACGGTGTAGGCTTGCTCGTAGGCATAGCCCTTCGAGAGCACCTGTCCTGTGGTGGTCGAAGTTGCTTGCGGGCGATAGGCTTGGATATCGGCGATGGTTGTCGGTTCGCGCCCAAAGGCGTGGTCGATGAGATATTCGGCATTGACGCCGAGCTCGTCGTAAAGCAGGTTTTCGTCGAGCGCCGCGACGCCCATCAGATCGTAGACGCCGTATTTCTCGAGACGGGCCGCCACGCCGGGGCCGATGCCCCAGATGTCGGTGATGGGGCGATGGGGCCAGATCTCCTTGCGAAAGGTCTCGTCGTCGAGTATGCCGATGCGGCTGGGTGCGTGCTTGGCGGTAATGTCGAGCGCTACCTTGGCCTGGAATAGGTTGGGGCCGATGCCGACCGTCGCCGTGATGCCGGTGCGCGCGAGGACCTCGTCGCGCAGCGTGCAGGCGAACCCTTCCGCATCGGTGTGATAGAGGTCCAGATAGGGCGTCACGTCGATAAAGCACTCATCGATGGAGTAGACGTGCACGTCCTGGGGGCTGACGTATTCCAGATAGATACCGTAGATTTTCGCCGACACCTCCATGTAATGCTGCATGCGCGGTACGGCCGTGATGTAGTCGATGCCATCGGGAATTTCGAACAGACGGCAGCGATTGTGTATCCCGAGGTCCTTCATGGCCTGTGTGATGGCGAGGCAGATGGTCGTGCGTCCGCGTGATTCGTCGGCAACGACCAGGTTGGTGGTGAGTGGATCGAGCCCGCGGTCCACGCACTCGACGCTGGCATAAAACGTCTTGAGGTCGATGCAGATGTAGGTGTGCTGCTCGTGCGCCACGCGTCCTCCCATCAAACACATGTTCTTATCGAATACCTGTTCGATAATACCCGCTCGACCAGACACCGTCAAAACCTGTCCCTTTTTGGCGGCTATGGTCGTGCGGCTGCATCGGGTTTTTAACGCAGCCCTAAAGAGCGCGAAACAGCTCGGAAAAGCTCGCTTCGTAGCATGAGCCTAACGATCGATACCGCCTATACGCACGGAAGGGTTGTGGAAAAGATGGTCAATTATGGGTTTGGTATGCCGACGCGCCTTGTTGCGGATGGAGACGTGGCTCGCTGGTGCGGACGATTGGTCGCTCACTACGGTGGCACCAAGGCGCTGGTCGTGTTGGGCGGTGACAAACATACGCACGATGAGCTCGTCTCGGCGGCGCTCGGCTCGCTTGATCGAGCTCTGCTCGAACGCGTGCTTTTTCGCTGCGGCTTGGTCGGGGGCGACGGGGGAGACGATTTGGTCGATGAGGCCGTAGCCCTGGCGACCGACGAAGGCGTGGACTTTGTCCTGGCGATTGGCGATGCCGATACTGCCGGCTTTGCGCGCGAGCTCGCGCGTCGCATGGCGGCGCTCGATGCCGGCGAAGACGGCTTTGTGCCTTATGGATGCATTGTCTCGGAGGGCAAGGTGCCTGCTGTCGTGGGCACCGGCGAGGTTCCCGTTTTTGCCATTATCGCGCCCGAACTGCTGGAGGGCATCGGGTCTCCTTTGCGTGAGTTGCTCGGTAGCGTCTGCGCTGCGGCCTAATATCTGCCAGGAAGGGACAGGTTAATTTTGGTAGGTAAAGCGTTTGACCTGCCAAAATTAACCTGTCCCTTTTTGGTCGGTGGGACTGCGGACGATTTCTTGGACCGTTACGCGGCCCTT
>DAWDYI010000028.1:0-31838 GCA_052344885.1 Collinsella aerofaciens | reverse complement strand
AGGATGTCGCAGCTGCCTGTTGATGGCATGATCTTCAACCTGCGTCAGATGGTCGATGACTTTGATACTTTTGAGGCACCGAAAGACCTCAAGACGGTGATTATCACACCGATGGAACATCCTACCTGCTCCACCGTCAGTGACGACCAAGAGGGCGGCGCGCGCATGGCGTGCGAGTACTTCTTGAACCACGGGCATAAAAACGTGTACTTCGTCTCTGGTAAGAAAGAGTCGTTGTCGAGCCAGTGCCGTATGAAAGGTTGGCGTGCGGCACTCGAGGCGCGTGGCATTGAGCCGCCCGAGCCTCTGCAAGGTGATTGGAATGCGGATAGTGGCTATGCCGCGGGCCTTGTGCTTGCCGATAAGCCCGATTGCACGGCGGTCCTCTCTGCTAACGACTGCATGGCAAACGGCGTGATGATGGCTCTACGTGACAAGGGTCTGAGTGTGCCCGACGACGTGTCCGTGATCGGCTTCGACGATGAGCTCTACAAGACGATTCCCAACTCGATTCTGACGTCGGTGAAGTTCCGTCATCGCGAACTGGGCATCCGTGCGCTCAACGAGGTTGTCGCAGGTCTGGAAGCCCCGAGCTCCAGAAGCCGTACGCTCGTCTCGGGCGTGTTGGTCGAGCGTTCCAGCGTGAAGGACCTGCGGGCGTAGACGTGCTCGGCCTGTTCATCTTAATCTGTAACAGGTAGAGCCGAAAATCTCAGCTAATTGTTACAGATTTAGACAATTCGGTCCGGCTTATTCCGTTTGTCTCGATCTGTAACAACTAGACGGTCAAAAGTGGTCTACATGTTACAGATTGAGATTTTCGGCTTGGCCTGTGCGTTCATCTCGATCTGTAACAGCTAGGACCGAAAAACTCGGCTAGATGTTACAGATTGAGATGAACAGGAGGACGGGTGCGGTCTAAACAAAATGGCCCGCGCATCACACATCGATGCACGGGCCATTTATTGTCTGCAAGCGGCAGGTGGTGTCAGCGTCTTATGCCTCGAGGTTTTCCTCGATCCAGGCGACGGCGCCCTTGGGATCCTTAGTGAGGTCGATGTACTGTTTGCCCTTGGGCGACAGCAGCGTGATGCCCAGGCGGTCGGTGTCGGCCTTCATCTCGTTGTAATAGGTGCGAACCTGCGGAGCCAGGACGATGACGTTGTACTGGTCCATGATGGCGTAGTGGCTGCCGTAGGCACCGGCGTTGGCGGTAATGTCGATGCCCAGCTCGTCGGCGCCTTCCTTAAGCGCGTTGGCGAGCAGTGCAGAGGTGCCGGCGCCAGCGCACAGAACCAGAACCCTCAGATCCTTGCCCTTAAGGGCGGACGGAGCTGCGGAGGCCTCAGTGGCAGAAGCGGTCTCGACAACAGGAGCCTCAACGGCGGGGGCGGCAGCGGTCTTGACGGCCTTGGTCTCCTCGGCCTCTTCTTCGGCCAGGGTCTCGGCCTCCTGCTTGCACAGGACGTTGTCGTAGGCCTTGCAGAACGGGTAGTAGATCAAGAAGTCAACGACCAGCAGGACGACAACCAGGACCAGAGAGATCGGCTGGAAGTTGGTGTCGATGAAGGTGCCGATCGGTCCGGGGAGTGCCCACGGCATGGCATAGATAAAGCCGTTCATGCCCAAAAAGTCGATGAAGAACTTACCAATGAGGACGTTGGCCACGGGGGCAAACAGGAACGGGATCAGGAAGTACGGGTTGAGGATGATGGGCGCGGCGAACAGCAGCGGCTCGTTGACGGCGAACATCACGGGTACGACAGAGGCTTTGCCGACGGCCTTGAGCTGCTTGGAGCGCATAAAGAGCAGGAAGATGATCGGGACAATGAACGTGGCGCCGGTGCCGCCGAGTTCGCCGATGTAGTTACCGAAGTTCTCGGTCAGGGCGAGGGCGGGGTGACCGCCGGCCTGCAGCGTGGCGAGGTTGGTGGTGATGTTGCCAAACAGCGCGGCGTTGAGGGCAGGCTTAACGACCGAGGGGCCGTGGATGCCCATGAACCAGAACAGCGGGATCATGAACCAGATGAGGGCGAGGCCGGCGTAGGAATCGGCAGCGGCGAACAGCGGGCTCACCAGCGTGGAGATGACGTTGGCAAACGGGACGGCCAAGCAGGTGCGGCAGATAACGTCGATGACGGCGACAAACAGGATGGAGAAGCTGAAGGCGAAGATGTCGCGGAAGTTCTGGGCGATGGCGCCGGGGACTTCTTTGGGCAGCTTGATGGTGATGTCTCGCTTAATGCAGAAGGCATAGATGTTGACCGTGGCAAATGCGGCGACAAAGGAGCTCAGCAGGCCCTTGGTGCCCATGTTGTCGGTAAAGAACACCGAGACATCGGCGCCGTCGATCTTGGCACTCGTCTGGGTAACGGCCAAGATGAGCATAGCGCACATGGCGGCGACCATGGTGCTCGTGGCGTTGATGGCCTTGCCGGCAGGCATGCGGCGGTTCTTGGAGCCGGTCAGCGCGCTTGCGGTGGTGCCGGCGACCATGATGCCCACGACGCCCATCGTGAAGTTGTAAACCTTGTTGCAGAAGTTCACGACGTCGACGTTCCACCAGTCGGGCAGCGTAAAGCCGCCGACCGTGGCGACAACGCCCGGCAGGGTCGAAATAAGCAGGAAGACAGAAGAAGACAGGATGATGGGCATTGCTGCCAAAAAGCCGTCTTTAATGGCCTGAAGGTAGATGTTCTTAGAGACCTTGTCGAAGTACGGCTGACCTTTCTCCAAGAACTTAACGATCGATTCCATAGTTCACGCTCCTCTTTGCATGAAATCTTAATGGCATGGACGTTGAAAACCTATATGGTCTCCCGCTTGCTAAAAGCCCGGGTGCAGGCGGGGTCGGTCCCAGGGGGAGAGAGGGGAGCGGCTGGGTTTGTATCGCATAGGGCCGCTCCCTTCTCGGGGGAAAGCGAGGCGATGCGCTACTGCGCGTCCGCCATAGTGTCGGCGAGCTCCTTGTACCAGAGTGCCGACTGCTTGATGTAGCGTTTTTGCGTGTCGAAGTCGATGTAGAACAGGCCGTAGCGCTTGTTATAGCCATTGGCCCACGAGAACTGGTCCTGCAGGCTCCAGATAAAGTAGCCCTGGACGTCGACGCCCTCGGCGCGCGCCTGGAGCACCTTCTCCATGTGCTGGTCGACAAAGTCGATGCGCTCGGGATCGGCGACGATGCCGTTTGCGTCGGGCTCGGGGTCCTTGTGGCCCAGGCCGTTTTCGGTGATATAGATGACGGGGAGGTTGGGATAGGTGGCGCTGATGTGCTTGAGCGTGTCGTAGAGGCCTTGCGGGTAGATGAGCCAATCCCAGTCGGTGGTGGGGATACCCGGCATATCGACCTGCTGCCCGACGCCCCTAAACTTAAAGCACGAGGTGCCCTTGTCTCCGGTGCCGTTAAAGCTGTTGGTGGACTCGCCATCGTAGGCGGCGATAAACGCCGACTGATAGTAGTTGAGGCCGAACATATCGTTGCGGGGCGCCGCCTTGGCGAGCTCCTCCATGTCGCTGTCCTCAACCGTAAGT
Organism: Collinsella aerofaciens; assembly: GCA_052344885.1. Taxonomy (GTDB): domain Bacteria; phylum Actinomycetota; class Coriobacteriia; order Coriobacteriales; family Coriobacteriaceae; genus Collinsella; species Collinsella aerofaciens_CC. Next base: position 28,307 of record DAWDYI010000028.1, on the reverse strand, counting down.
GTGGCGTTGTTGGCACGCAGAATCTCGTTGATGAGTGAGAGGGTGCGCGCGGAGTAGTGACCCAGGAAGGCGCCGTCCATGATGAAGTCGGTGTAGAAGGCGTTGTACAGGTCGGCGGCGTGCTGGTCGGCGGGCGAGTCGGTGGCAGGATATGCCGGCGTCAGGACGTTGACCATGCCAATGCGTCCGCCCAGGTGCTCGGTCTCGTCAAGATCCTTATACAGGTTGACGGCGCGGGCGTGGGCAACGAGCTCGTTGTGCTGGCTCTGGATGCCGCTCGTCACATCAAAGTGATGGTTGGGCGGGAAGTTGCCTTGGATGTATTGGGAGTGCGAGAGGCTGATGAGCTCGTTGATGGTGAACCAATTCTTGACCTCGCGGAACTCGCGGAAGCAGAACTCGGCATAGCGCACATAGGCGTCGACGGTCTTGCGGTTGAGCCAGTCGCCCGGGTTGAACAGGGCGGCGGGGGAGTCAAAGTGATGCAGGGACACATAGGGCTCGACGCCATACTTTTTGCAGCAGGCGAACAGCTCGTGGTAGTGCTTAACGCCCTCGGCGAGGGGTTCGGCATCGTCGCCGTTGGGGAAGATGCGGGTCCAGGCGATGGACACACGAATGGCGTTGAGTCCATGCTCGGCAGAAAGGCGGATATCCTCCTCGTAGCGGTTGTAGAAATCACTGGCCGGGTCGGGCAAAAAGCGACCCTGGGCGACAAGGTAATCGTCCCACATGGTCTTACCCTTGCCTGCCACCTTCGTGGAACCTTCCGTTTGGTACGCGGCGGTTGCGGCGCCCCAAACAAAGCCCTTCGGCAGCTGCTGTACGCGGTTTAGCAAAGACATATGCATACATCCTCTCGTCTCGCTGTTCGATATTGTGCGTTTGCGCTCAGGAGGCTCCCTGGTTAGCGTTCAGCGGTGAAAAAGCCCGATAAACACTATCTTAAAATGATTAGAACCAAAATGAGCACGTGAACATTTGACAATGAGCACGTTAACATCCGGCTGGGATGTATAGAAACAAAACAACTTCAAACAGCTGCGAACGGTTGTATTTGTTCGGTAAGCGGTTTTGATTGACAGAAGTTTTCATGTTGTGGTATATGGCTCGGGTATCATGAGCACGTTATCAATGTATGTACGATGCGCCATGGGCGCGGGGAATAGTTGGGAAGCAGGTTAGCGTGGAAGGCATGGATCAGCAGACAAGGAATGGTCGTTCGGCGAGCGCGGCAGAGGTTGCGGCGCTCGCTGGCGTGAGCCGCCAGACTGTGTCTCGCGTGGTCAACGGTATGCCCAACGTGACGGAAAAGACGCGCAAGCGTGTGCTGGCCGCCATGGAAGAGCTGGGCTTTCGTCCCAATTTTGCTGGAGCGGCGTTGCGCGGCGGGTCGTATCGTTCTATTGGCCTGTGCATGTACAACATCACACGTGTCGGTAACCTGGCGACGCTCGAGGGTATCATGCAAGCGGCGCGCGAGCATGATTTTGCCGTCACTATGATCGAGATGGGCGGCGACAAGCCCTATGCACTTGCCGATGCCTCGCGCCGCATGGTCGAGCGACCCGTCGACGGCATGATTCTCAACATGAACCGCATGGCTCCCGATTTTGAGGAGTTTGTTCCCCAGCCGGGAGTGCGAACGGTCATCCTGTCCATGTATGCGCATCCGCGCTGCACGACGATCGACTCCGACCAGTATGGTTCGTGCGAGCTGTTGACCAATTATCTGCTGGAACATGGTCACTCGAATATGCGGTTTGTGGCGGGTCCGGAAAACTCGATTTCCTCGCGTTTTCGTGAGGCCGGTTGGCGCGATACGCTGGGTCGTGCTCATGTCGATGCCGCTCCGATGCTGCGTGGCGATTGGAGTGCGGACAGTGGGTACGCCATGGGCGAGCGGATTGCGGCCGAGGTGCTTGCCGGCGGGTCGCAGACGCCGACTGCCGTGCTTGCGGCAAATGACCAGATGGCGCTGGGCGTTATCGCCGCGCTCGAGAACGCGGGCCTGTCCGTGCCCGACGACGTGAGCGTGGTTGGTATCGACGACGCACTCGAGGGACTTGTTCCTCACAATCGGCTGACGACGCTGCGATTTGATTTGCGCGGTGTCGGTAAGCTTGCGTTTGAGGCGGCGATTGGAGAGAGCTCGTCTATCGAGGCGATTCATGTGCCGAGCACGCTGGTCGAACGCTCGACTGTTAGGGACATACGGGGTTAGGTCCTACTCCGTCTGTCTCGATTTGTAACAGGTAGACGGTCAAAAGCGGGCTACGTGTTACAGATTTAGATTCTTCGGAAAGAGCAATCCTGTTCGTCTCAATCTGTAACAGCTAGGACCCAAAAACTCGGCTAGATGTTACAGATTGAGACAAACGGACCCCGAACCGCCCAAAAAAGGCCGGGGGCGGCGCGCCGTGTGACGTGCCGCCCCCGGCTGAGAAATGGGGACAGGTTATGTGGGCAGGCGACCCCGCCAGCCGCTAGTCCAGACGACGGGTCTGCGCCACGTGCTTATACCAGTATGCGCTTGCCTTGGGCGTGCGCTTCTGGGTTTCAAAGTCAACGTAGAAGAAGCCATAGCGCTTGTTGTAGCCATTGGTCCAGGAGAACTGATCCTGCAGGCTCCACAGGAAGTAGCCGCCCACGTTGACGCCCACCTCCATGGCCTTGAGCAACCAGCGCAGGTGCTGCTCGATGTAGTCGATGCGCGGCTGGTCGTCCACAAAACCGTCCTTGTAGGGGTCTTTGTAGCCCATGCCGTTCTCGGTGATGAAGATCTGCTTGTAGTTGGGGTAGTGCTGCTTAATGTAGACGAGCAGATCGAACAGACCCTCGGGATAGATGATCCAGTCCCAGTCGGTGGTGGGGATGCCGGGCTTGTTCACGTGCTCGCCAATACCCTTAACGCGCCAGCGGCCAGTGCCCTTCTCGCCCGTACCGTTGTGGTGCAGGTCGTTCTCGCCGTCGTAAGCCTTCAAGAAGCGGCACTGGTAGTTGTTAACGCCCAGGTAGTCGTTGTAGAGCGCGGCCTCGCGCATGATTTCCAGATCCTCGTCTAGGATCTCGATGGTGCCGCCCGAGACGGCGGCCAGACGGTTGGCGCACTCGAGGGTGTCGGGCGCGTAGTCGCCGCGGAAGGTGGCGTCGAGCAAGAACTGGTTTTGCAGCACGTGCTCGTTGTTGGCGGCCTTGATATCGGCGGGGTCGTTCTCGTTGAGCGGGTACTTAAACTCCAGCGACTGGATGACGCCGATCTTGCCCTTAAAACCGCCGTTGTGGAAGGCCAGTACTGCCTTGGCGTGGGCGAGCATCATGTTGTGCTCGCACTGGAAGGCCTCGGCCAGATGCGCCTTGACGCCACCGGGGAAGGTACCCTCGATGTAGGTGTTGGAGGCGTCGGCCCAGATCTCGTTAAAGGTGAACCAGTAGGTCACCTGGTCGGCGTACTCCTTAAAGCAGAAGGTGGCAAAGTCCACAAAGGCATCGATGGTCTCGCGGTTGAGGAAGTCGCCCTTCTCAAAGAGGGCAAGCGGCGTGTCAAAGTGATGCAGCGTGACAAACGGCTCAACGTGGTGCTTGTGGCACTCGGCGAAAAGATCGTGGTAGAACTGGACACCCTCGGGGTTGATTTCGCCGGTACCGTTGGGGAAGATGCGGCTCCAGGCGATGGAGAGGCGAATGCCGTTGATGCCAAACTCCTCGCACAGCTCCAGATCGACGGGGTACTGGTTGTAGAAGTCCGAAGCGGGATCGGGGGAGAAGCGCCCCTGGGCCTCCAGGAAGTCGTCCCAGGCAACCTTGCCCTTACCGTGAGTGCGGGTCTCGCCCTCTACTTGGTAGGCAGCAGTGGCGCCGCCAAAGACAAAGTCCTCGGGAAACTGCGCAGGCGGGTTAGTGACGCTAGCAGGGTTAACGGACATGATGATCCAATCGTCTAAATCGAAGGGCCAGCCGGTCTTGGATGGTCGGCTGGCCCTGAGCGTTACTTACTTCGAGAGTTGCTCGCTTACGAAGGCGAGAGACTTGTCGCCGTTCTGGGAGAGCTCGATGTACTGCTTTCCTCGGCAGGCGACGCACTTGTTGCCCACGCGCTCGCAGTCCTTTTGCAGGTCGGCCAGGTAGCTGGCAGCCTGCGGGGCCAGGACGACCAGGTCAAAGTCGGGGAGCATGTCCACGTGGTTGCCATAGGCCTCGGCAGCGGTTTCAAGATTGATGCCGCGCTCCTTGGCAGCCTTGGCCAGCGCGTTGGCGAGCAGGCCCGAGGTACCGCCGCCCTGGCAGAGCACGAGCACGCGCTTGCCGTTGAGGTCGCTGGCGGTCTTTGCCTCGGTAGCGGGTGCTGCGGAGGCGGCAGCGGCGTCGGCCTTCACGGCATCGGCAGCAGCGCCGGCGGCAACGCTCTTGGCGTCAGCCTTGCCCTGGAAGGCATCGTTGAGCTTGGCGGCCTTCTCGGCGTTCTTGGCGGCGAGCTCCTCCTCGGAAATCTCGGCCTCCTCGGCGCACTTCTGGGCGTCATAGGCACGGAAGAACGGGTAGTACAGAACGAAGTCGACGACCAGGATGAGGGCGAGCATCACAAAGGCGAGCGGCTGGAAGCCCAGACCCATGATGGTGCCGATGGGGCCGGGGACGGTCCAAGGCAGGGTGTACATAAAGCCGTTCATACCCAAGAAGTCGATAAAGATCTTGAGGATCCAGATGTTGGCGATCGGGGCAAAGACAAACGGGACAAAGAAGACGGGGTTGAGCACGATGGGCGCGGCGAACAGCAGCGGCTCGTTGACGGCAAAGCAGACGGGGACGATGGCGGCCTTACCGACGGCGCGCATCTCCTGGGACTTGGCCAGGAAGCAGAACATAAAGACCAGGACGAGCGTGGCGCCGGTACCGCCCATGCAGACGACGAAGTACTGGGCACCCTGGGTCAGGACAGCGGAAGCGTGCTGGCCAGCCTGGAACGCAGCCAGGTTGTCGGTCATGTTGGCAACGAGGGCAGCGGCGATGGCGGGCTCGACGATCGAGGGGCCGTGGACGCCCACGAACCAGAACAGGCTCATGGCGCCGTAGATCACAGCGAGGCCGATGTAGCCGTCGGCAGCGGTGAACAGGGGCTGGAACACCTGGATGACGCCCTGGGCAAAGCAGAAGCCAAAAGCAGCGCGGAAGGCTATGTCAAAGACCCAAAAGACGGTGATGCAGACGGAGAAGGGGATGATGTCCTTAAAGGTCTGCGAGATGTTGGGCGGAACCTGCTCGGGCATCTTGACGGTGATGTTGCGCTTAATGAAGAACTTGTAGATGATGCCGGTCACAAACGCAGCGATGAAGGCGGTCAGCAGGCCTTTGGAACCAAGGTAGGTGGTGTTGAAGCCGCTGGCGGCGTCCGTGGCGATGGTGTCGCTCGAAAGGAGCAAGAAGCCGATGATGGCCGCGCACATGCACGAGATGAAGTTGATCTGGTTGTTCTTGGGCAGATCGCGGTTCTGAGCGTCGGCGAAGTGCTTGGCCGTGGTGGCGGCGCAGGCGATGGCCAGGATGCCCATGGAGTAGTTGTAGCACTTCCACAGGGCGTTGTTGATGTCATCGGGCCAGTAGAAACCCCAGATGTTGGGGACCGAGGCTACCAGGCAGAAGATGGACGAGAAGATGATGATGGGGATGACGGAGATAAAGCCGTCGCGGATCGCCTTGAGGTACTTGTTGCGGGCGATCGCGTTGAAAAAGGGCTGGCCTTTTTCGATGGTGGCGATGAGTTGCTCCATGCAATGCTCCTAAGAGTCGGTGGGTTAGCAACGATGGTAGCTTTTGGCGTTCGGTTGCCAAAATGTTGACGTTGCCATTTTGCGACACAAAAAAAGACGCGAACCGGTGGTTCCTGTGCCTGCGAACCGTCGATTCCTTATGCGTAAACGTTTGAGCCGCCCGGTGGCTCTGTGTTTGCACAATGGCAACGTTAACATTTGGGCGCCAAAAGCCGTTTGGGGAAGCAAAAATGTCGGTGAACGGTAGGTTTTGGGTGGTGAGCGTATGGTGGGGGAGGCGTTGGATATACTTGAAGGCGTTAAAAATGACTGCGTAGGGTGCCACCAATGGCATCGTCGACATAGAAAGATCGACCTATGGCCGCTGTTAAAAAATCGGTTTCCGTTAAGGATGTGGCGCGTCTCGCGGGCGTCTCGGAGCAGACAGTCTCGCGTACGGTGCACGATTCGCCCAGCGTGCGCCCCGAGACCAAGGAGCGCGTGCGTGCCGCCATGCGCGAGCTGGGGTATCGCCCCAATTTTGCCGGTCGATCGCTGCGCCGCGGTAAGTTTAAGACCGTCGGCGTCGCCATGTTCAACATTACTGGCACCGGCAACCTCGACCGTATGGAGGGCTTTGCCGCCGCGGCCGACAAACACGGCTATGCCATCACCCTCACTAAAGTAGATGGACACCCCTATACTCTCGAGAGCGCATCATCGCGTATGAGTGCACTGCCGGTGGACGGTATGGTTGTAATCATGAACCGCATGCCGGCGGACTTTGGAACCTTCGAACCGCTGCCCGGCATGCAGACGGTGCTCGTTACGATGTTGGAGCACCCGCTCTGTTCAACGGTCGATAACGACCAGTCCGATTGCTCGCGCCAGGTGGTCGAGCACTTGCTGGAGCATGGGCACAAAACCGTGCACTTTATCTCGTGCCCCGAGCGCTCGCTTTCGGGCATGCGGCGCGAGGAAGGCTGGCGTGAGACATTGCGTGCGCATGGCATTGAGCCCCCGCAGCTCGTGCGCGGCGACTGGACGGCGCAGAGCGGATATGCTGCCGGCCAGGTGCTTGCGGATGATCCGACCTGCACGGCCATTTATGCCTCCAACGATGCCATGGCCTACGGCTGCATTCGCGGGCTCGAGTCGCGCGGGAAGTGCGTGCCCCAGGACGTGAGTGTGGTGGGTGTTGATGACAGCCTGGGCGATATCGTGCCCGATTGTCGCCTGACCACGGTGCGCTTTGACAACAAGCGCGTCGGCATGTGGGCGGTCGACAAGATTGCCGGCGCCGAGGGCGTTGAACCCGGTGTGGAGCACATGCTGTTTCCGGGCGTGCTCGTCGAGGGCGATACCGTGCGCGACGTACGCTAGGGTGTGGACCTGTTTGGGTTGCCGATAATTGTGTTTGATATTGTTCAGATTGGTTTGGAAACCGTTCACAGGTGAAAAGCAACCGTTCATAGCTTGAAATTGTATTTTGCGCTGTTCTTTTTTGTTTGAATGTTACTGTTTCTGCCATACACAACGCAGCGCGTATGCCCGGACGCGATGCTCTCCGTTGGTTCATATGTGAAAGGAACGCAATATGGCAACCAAAGAAGAAATCTCGATGGTTGGATTCGAGATTGTCGCATACGCGGGCGACGCCCAGACTGATCTGCTTGCAGCGCTCGATGCTGCTCGCGAAGGTGATTTTGAGAAGGCTGAGCAGCTGCACAAGGATGCCAGCGATGCACTTATCGGCGCCCACGACACGCAGACCAAGCTGCTTTCGCAGGAGGCCGGCGGCGGCGAGATGGAGATGACCTTCATCATGGCCCATGCTCAGGATACTCTCATGACCACCATGATCCTGGAGAAGCAGGCCCGCTTTACCATCGATGCCTACAAGCGCATCGCCGAGCTCGAGGCCAAGCTCGCCTAACGAGCCCTCACAACCAAGTCCCCTTCCAAAAGCTCTGCCGCCACCCGCAGCAGGGCTTTTTCTGTCCTCCTCCAAGTTGCGGTGAAATAGGGATTGAATAGGGGCCGGCGGGCACAAAACAATCCCTATTCCACCGCAACTCATCCGGAGATAGTCATTGGGGACAGTCTTGGTGCGCTCCGTTCGTCTTGCCGTTCGGTTTTTCGCTGGGTGGGTATACTTCCATCCGCAATACAGGCCGGACTGAGGAGGTATCCAAATGCCGGACAATGGATCGATTCAAAAGAGAGGCGCGCACGAGATAGTTCATGGGCGTCCTGTCCAGATAACCGAGCACACGACGGTAACCGAGCTGCAGCCCAGCCTGTCCGATGTCGTGTGCGCAAACAAAAAGCTGCAGATTGGCTTTATCGTTGCGCTCGTGGTCCTGGCGCTGCTGTCGGGCTTTGTAGCTCGTCCGCATTTCGCCGATACCAAAACTTGGGACTCCACCATCGAGGTCATCGATCAAAAGAAGGGCAACGTTTTGGCGCTCACGGCTTCATGCGTTGCTCTATCTGCGGGCATTACCGCGCTGCCGGGTGATACGGGAACGCCGGTTGCCGAGCAGCTCGCGCAGCTTTCAGGCAACCTTGGTATCGTGCTTGCCGTGCTCTACCTCGAAAAATATCTGCTGACCATTTTATGGTCGGTCGGGCTGGGCATCCTGATTCCGTTCTCGCTCGTACTCTTCGCGGTGTCGCTTGGCATTCACGGGCGCTGGAGTACGAGCGCCGTCCTGCGCCGTGTGGCGACACGCGTGCTGGTGGTTGCCGTGATCGGCATGGCGCTCGTACCCGCGAGCGTATGGGTGTCGCAAAAGGTCGATGAAACGTATCGCGTAAGTATTGAGCAAGCTGAGCAAAAGGCGAGCGATGCCGCAAAGACGGCTGATGCCACGGACAGGTCAGCCGAGACCAGCTCAAAATCGAACAAGAAAAAATCCGAGGCCAAGGAGTCCAAAAACGTGCTCGAGCAGTTGACTGACGGGGCCTCGAGCCTTGTTACGTCGGTGACCAGCGGTGCCAAGCAGATGACCGATGAGATCGTGCATCAGGTGACCGATCTGATCGAAGGCGTCATCGTGATGATCGTGACCTCGTGTGTGATTCCTCTACTGGTGCTCGTGGCGTTCCTATGGCTAGGACACGTGCTGCTGGGGATCGATATCTCCGGTCCCGCGAACTATCTGACGGGTCGTTTCTTGAGCGCTCCGTCCAGACATGCCAAGAAGAGCGGGCAGTCTGAGTAGGCGGCAAAGCGATCTTTGTAAGATCAACCGTAAGAAGGGCGGCCGAGACACGTTCTCGGTCGCCCTTTTGTTTGTTGAACACGTGGGCGCTACGTCCGCGCCGGGCTCAAACGGTCAGCAATCATCCGTGAATGGTGTTTGTTCAAAAAAGAACAAAGATAAACAAATTATTGTTGCAGTCGGTGTTCGAATGTGTTCAAATAAACACGAACAGTGAAGAACCGCACATTCAGATGCCCGGACCTGAACGCGATTCAACACTTCCAAACAGAAACTACGCACCTGCGTATCTCTCAAGGAGGATGTCATGAGGGTTGTAATCGCTTCCGATGCCGACGGTATGTCGATGAAGGAGTCCATCAAGGAGATGCTCATCGCCGACGGTCACGAGGTCGTCGACTATTCCGAGACCCCTGCCGCGGACTTTGTCGATTCCGCGACCGCCGTTGCCAAGGACCTGCTGGAGCACAAGGATTCCCAGGGCTTTGCATTCGATAAGTACGGCGTCGGCTCCTATATGGCCGCCGTCAAGATCAAGGGCATGGTCGTCGCCAACATTTCCGACGAGCGTTCCGCTTACATGACCCGCGAGCACAACGGCTCGCGCATGGTCACCATGGGCCCGGGCGTTGTGGGCACCGAGGTCGCCAAGAAGATCGCCCGCGAGTTCCTGCGTGCACAGTACGCCGGCGGCCGTCACCAGATCCGTGTCGACATGCTCAACAAGATGGCCTAACGAGAGCCACCGAGAACTCGAACTTCTACCTCAACTTGTGAATTCAGACGAAAGGACGTTCTGATGAAGAAGACCATCGCAATCGGTTGCGACCATATCGTTACGGACGAGAAGATCTATCTGGCCGACCGCCTGGAGCAGGCTGGCTACAAGGTGCTCGACTGCGGCACCTACAGCCACACCCGTACGCACTATCCCATCTACGGTAAGGCCGTGGGCGAGGCTGTTGCCAGCGGCAAGGCCGACTTTGGCGTGGCCCTGTGCGGCACCGGCATTGGCATCACCAACGCCGTCAACAAGGTTCCCGGCGCCCGCTGCGCCCTGGTTCGCGACATGACCTCTGCCCTGTATGCCCGTCGCGAGCTCAACGCCAACATCGTGGGCTTTGGCGGCAAGATCACCGGCGAGTTCCTGATGGCCGATATCATGCTTGCCTTCCTGGAGGAGCCCTACGAGAAGACCCCCGAGCACGATGCCCTGATCGCCAAGATCGATGCCTGCAATAAGGCCGACGCCGAGGCTCAGGCTGACCCGCACTTCTTTGACGAGTTCCTCGAGAAGTGGGACCGCGGCGAGTATCACGACTAAGGGGTTCCGGCGTTCTACCGAACGCCGGACCGGCCGACGCTGCGAAGCCATCTGGTGGGCAATCTGCCGTTCAGCTTCGACGGCATGACCAGAAGGTCAATGCCGCCTCGCTTCACGGCACCTTGCCTCACCAGCTGGCTTCTCGCTGACGTTGAGCTGACCTGTAGGGTTACCGCTGTTGTTGCGAAGCTTTCTGGTTCAGTAAGCTGCTCCGATAACACGTTTGCTTGCTGAGCTTGTGTGCTTCGTTTTGGTGGTACCCGGCATTCTGCAGCTTTTCAATTGACGGCTCGCGTTTCTGTGAGGGGGCGCGGGCCGGTTTTCTATCAGCCCTATTGACTTGGCGGGCTGTCGTAAGAAAGGGAAGGCTCCTATGGAGTTTGTTCTTGATAACGGTTCTATCCGCGTAGCACTGAGCACGGCGGGCGGCTCGTTCACTTCTATTGCGGCCAACGGCCGTGAGTACCTGTGGCAGGGTGATCCGGCGGTCTGGTCGGGGCAGGCGCCCATTTGTTTCCCGATCTGCGGTGGCCTTCGTGACGGTCACGCAACGACCATGGGCGGCCGCGAGGTAAAGCTCGCCCGCCACGGCTTTGCGCGCAAACAGGAGTGGAAGCTCGAGGAACAGAGCGACAACATGGTTGCGCTGAGCCTAAGCTCTACCGACCATGCCGAGTTGCTCGAGCAGTACCCGTATCCGTTTAAGATCGTTGCTCGTTACATGATCGATGCGGAAAAGGTGGCCGTGTCGTACGAGGTGACCAATGAGGGCACCGAGGACATGCCGTTCTTTGTGGGCGGTCACCCTGGCTTTAAGTGCCCGCTTGACGAGGACGAGTCCTATGACGACTACGAGCTCCGTTTTGAGCAGCGCGAGGCCGCCGAGCTCTGTACTGCCGTTCCCTCGACGGGCCTGATTGATGTTGAGCATCGCAGCAAGAACCCCATGATCGGCCAGAACCTGCCGCTTACCCATGAACTCTTTGACTTCGCGGAGACCATCTTCGACGTGCTCGAGAGCCGCGTGGTTACGCTGACCAAGAAAACCGAGGACAAGGGCGTGCGCCTGACGTTCCCCGATATGCCGTACCTGATTGTGTGGAGCAAGCCCGAGGGCGACTTTGTGGCTGTTGAACCGTGGGGTGGTCTGTCCACCTGCTCCGACGAGGACGATATCCTGGAGCACAAGCGCGGCTGCCTGGTGGCCAAGCCGGGAGAGACCGTCACCCGCGGCTTTGAGATCGAGATCCTTTAACGAGTTATCGTATGTTTGGGGCGGGTCATGCCGCCCCGGAACAGGAGTTCAACATGATTCTGACCGTTACCATGAACCCGTCGATTGATACGCGCTATCAGCTCGACAAGCTGATCATCGACGATGTTAACCGTGTGACGCCCGAAAAGACCGCTGGCGGCAAGGGCCTCAACGTGAGCCGTGTGCTGCTGCAGTTGGGCGACGATGTGCTCGCGACCGGTCTGCTCGGCGGCCACATGGGTGCCTATATGGCCGAGCTTATGGATGCCGACGGCGTCAAGAACGACTTTGTGCCCATCGCCGGTGAGACGCGCATTTGCCTGAATATTCTGCACGAGGGTAATCAGACCGAGCTGCTGGAGAGCGGCCCGCAGATCGCCCCGGCCGAGCTCGAGGCCTTTACGGCCAAGTTCGCCGAGCTTGCAGCGAAGGCGGACGTTGTGACGCTTTCGGGCTCGCTGCCGCGTGGCGTCGATGCCGGCTACTATGCCGAGCTCGTCAAGATCGCCGAGGAGGCGGGCGCCAAGGTGCTGCTCGATACCTCGGGTGCATCGCTGGAGGCCGCGCTGGAGTCCGACGCTAAGCCTGAGCTCGTAAAGCCCAACCTGACCGAGATTAACGGCCTGCTGGGTACGTCCTTTACGACCGATGATGTCGATGCTCTGCGCGAGGCGCTTGCCGCCGATGACCGTTTTGCCGGTATCCCCTGGGTTGTCGTTTCGATGGGCGCTGCCGGTTCGGTGGGCTTCCATGAGGGCCGCGCGTTCCGCGCCAAGACGCCCGCGATTGCGGCTGTGAACGCGACGGGTTCCGGCGACTCGACCATCGCCGGCTTTGCACATGCCATTGCTGCTGGTGCCGACGACGTCACGGTGCTCAAGACCGCCAATACCTGCGGCAAGCTCAACGCCATGGATCCCAAGACCGGCCACCTGGTCATGGATCGCTGGGACGAGATCTACAACAACGTTGAAGTAACGGAGCTTTAGGGTTACGCGGTTTTACCAAACCGCGTAACGGCTCGACGCTGCAAACGCCCCTAAGCGGCAATCTGACGTTCAATCGTCGGGCATGACCAAAAGGTCAATGCCCTCCTCTTTCACGTCACCTTGCTCGCTTAGGGGCGTTTTCGCTCATATGACCCAATCCGCTGTCAAGAGCCACAATGGCCCCGCCGACCGCTTGCAATCGGTCGGCGGGGCCTGCCGTTAACCCGTCCCGGTCCGCCCCCGGCATGTCATCGACGCCTTCGGCTCAGTCTCATATCCGCGGATACCGTTCTGCCGGCCCGCACTCCATTCCTTCGGCGGGGTTCCCCAAGTCTGTCGAGGCGCATGCGGAGGGCTCCGCGCGCACAGCGAAATAGGGGGTATCCCCGAAGGCCGCCCGGCTCGCCGGGACGGGGGCTGTGTCTATTCCGCGCCCTCCCGGCACATCATGCCGAGGGCCCAGAGCCACCTCACGAGCTCGGCCGCGGTGGCCGCGTTGGCCTTCGCCGCGGGCATGCCGCGGGCGAGCATCTCCTCGCGCCGCCGCAGGAGCCGCTCGGACCCCTTCCTCCCGTGCATCCTTATCTCGAGGGGCACGCCCGTGTCCCTCGGCATGAGCTTCGGCTGGTGCCGTGCCGCGGCGTAGCACCATGAACCCTCAACGGCCAGCTTCCTCACGAGCGCGTTGCCCGCACCGCTGATGCCTCCGAGCCGCACGGAGTCGCCACTCGACCTCTGACTCGGCGCGAGGCCGAAATAGGCCGTGACCTGCCTTCCGGAACGGAACCTCGTGAAGTCGCCGACCTCGGCCGAGAAGGCTGCGGCCAGCGCGAAGGCGCAGCCCTTGATCGACTGGAGGGCGGCCACCTCCGCGGCGATCGGGCTGGCATCCACGGCGGCCCTGTACTCGGAGAGCAGGTCCGCCCGGGCCTCCGCCGCGGCCTCGACCTCGTTCCTCAGGGCGGCGAGCGCCCGAACCCCGCCATCGTCCTCCGGCCTGACCTTGTCGAGCCACCTCAGGAAGTCGTAGGTCCAGTACTTCCTCGGGTTGCCGGCGGGCGTGGTGCCGCCGTAGACGAACCCCCGCCTTGCGAGGAAGGCGAGCAGCCGCTGCTTGGCGGTCGCCAGGCGCGCGGTCGCCCCGTCGTAGGCGCCGGCGAGGTCCCTGATGCCCTCGACCTCGGGGGAGGGGACCCATGCGGGGGAGATGTCGTGGGCGAGTATCGCCTTGGCCATCCTGGCGGCGTCGTTCCTGTCGTTCTTGGAGGCCGAGTCGGCGGCCGACCTGGGGATCTTCGAGACCGCGGCGACGACGCACTCGACGCCGAGCCCGGCGAGCTCCCTTTGCGGGGCGAAGCCGAGGTAGCCGCTCTCGTAGGCCGCGAGCGACGGCCCGGGGAACCCATCCATCCACCCGGCGATCTCGCCCCAGGGGTTGCCGGGGAACCTCCTCGTCACGGCCTCGCCGGTGTCCGCGTCGAGGGCGCAGACGGTGGTCGACCTCAGGTGGACGTCCATCCCGAACGCGGTAGAATACTTTGGCATGGGAGCCTCCCAACCTCGTTGCGGCGCGGCTGCGCCTATGGCACTTCAACATCATTGTCGCAGCCCCGACCCGCGGTCACGAGCGGGGGCTCCTATCTTTTTAGTGCCCTCGGATTGGGTCATAGTGTCTGTCGTTGCCAAGACACCGGCGTTGCCTTGGTCGCAAGTAGTCATTGGGGACGCTCTTTAATGACTAGTCGTTTAAGAACGCCCCTTAAGAATGACCCCAATGACTACACTCAAAAACGGCGCCCGTCGGCGATGTTGCCGGCGGGCGCCGTTGTCGTGAGGGCGCTATTTGTTGAGCGCAGGCGTTGGAGCTCGTGTGCTACAGCGAGTCGATAAAGCGCTGCTGGGCGGCGCGGCCGGCCTCGTCCCACTTAAAGACGCCAGCGTTGTCGAGCACGTGGCCAAACACCACGCCAACCTCCTCGTGCAGGATGCCAATGGCGTTGTCGGCCGTAAGCTCATCGGCGCGGCGGGCAAAGACGTCCTCGGCCCACGCAGCGTGGCTTCGGCAGAGATCGTCGCCTTCGAGCGCGGCGGCAAGGTCGTAACTGGCATCGGACTTGGCTGCCAGCAGGTGCTCGCGAACGGCACCGAGCTCGGGGACCAGGCGCGGCGGCAGAATCGCCAGACCCATGACTTCAATCAGGCCGATGTTCTCCTTCTTGATGTGATGATATTCGGCATGCGGATGGAACACGCCCAGCGGGTGCTCGTCGGTCGTGATGTTGCAGCGAAGTGCCAGATATGCCTCGTAGATCTTGCCGCCGGCGTTGCCGCGCGAGTCCACGCGTCGGATGACGGGCGTCACGGTGTTGTGCGCCACGCCGTCGGCTGTGTGTGCGATAACACCCACGGACTCGTCGGACCACTCGCGCCAAGCGAGGATGATCTTCTCGGCGGCGTCGAGCAGCTGGACGCGATTGTGCGAGCGCAGGCGCAGCACCGAAAGCGGCCACTGCAGCACGGTGCCGGTGACCTGGTCGAACCCGGGCACGCTAAACTGCGAGACCTCGGCGGCATGCATCATGGGGAACTCGTGCGCGCCGCCCTGGAAGTGGTCGTGCGACAGAATCGAGCCGCCCACGATGGGCAGGTCGGCGTTGGAGCCGATAAAGTAATGTGGGAACAGATCGACAAAGTCGAGCAGGCAGGAGAGACCCTTGCGGTCTACGTGCATGGGACGGTGCTCGGAGCTCATCGCGATGCAGTGCTCGTTAAAGTATGCGTACGGGCTGTACTGGAAGCCCCAGCGCTCGCCATCAAGCTTAATCGGGATAACGCGCAGGTTCTGGCGGGCGGGATGGGCGCCACCGTCGGCTGCTGCCGAACGCCCGGGGTAGCCCTCGTTTTCGATGCAGAGCTGGCAGGCGGGATACTTTTCACCCGTGTTCTTGGCGGCACCGGCGGCAGCGATATCGCGCGGGTCCTTCTCGGGCTTGGAGAGGTTGATGGTGATCTCCAGGTCGCCCCAGTTGGTAGGGGTGCTCCACTTAATGTTGCGTGCGATGGCGGCGCGGCGCACATAGCCGGCGTCGCAGCACAGGCCGTAGAACCAGTCGGTTGCGGCGCGGGGCTCGTTGACGCCCATGCGGCCGTTGAACTCCTCGTTTACAACCGAAGGCCTGGGCATCAGCACGCCCATAACACGCATGGCGATACGATCACGGCCCGAGGTCGTATCCTCGGCGGCTCCATTGGCAACAGCGGCCTCCGAAAGCACGGCAAGTGTTCCCTCCAGGTCAAAGTCGGGGAGGGTGTCGGGGTGCACAATCGAGAGTTTCTCGACTTGGAGCGCCCAGGTCATGTCGAGCGCGGGGCCCGTGGCGCCGATGCACTCCAGAATGGTGTTGTATGCCCAGATGCGGTCGTCCTGTCCGATCATCGATCGGTGGATGGCGTACTCGATCAGGTTCTGCGCGGCGTCGCGCACGTCGGTCATTACAGCCATGCTGCGTAAGCCCCCTTATCAGAGATGGCGTAGTGGCGTGCAGAGCCCTCGCCCAGCCAGCCGTCCATCTTGGCGATGAAGGTGTCGACCAGGTCGAGCGGCACGAACGCCTGAATGGTGCCGCCAAAGCCGCCGCCGTGGATGCGGACGGCGCCGCGGCCGTCGAGCACGTGCTCGGCCAGCGCCAGCGCATACATGGAGGGCTGCTCGGAACCCAGTTTGGCAACGACATTCTGCAGGTACATGGCGGAGCTGGCACCGGACTCGCGCGTCAGGACCAGGAACTGGTCGATGTCGCCGGCGTTGAGCGCGGCCCAGCGCTTGTCAACGAGGCCGTTCTCGTACCAGTAGTGAACGGCGCGTAGGCAGGCACGGTCGCCCAGCTTGGCGCGCAGCTCGGGGAGCCTGGCGTCAAAGTCGGCCACGTCCACCTCGCACAGGCGCGTCTTGCCAAACTCGGCGGCGACATCCTGCATCTCGCGCGGGACGGCAGCGTAGTCGTCGGTAGCGGCAACGTGGTCGGCGCCCACCTTGACGAGTACGAGCGCATAGCCGTGATCCTCAAAGTTGAGCTCGAGCTTCTGGGTTTTTGGTTGAGCCTGATCCTCAAAATCCATGTAGGCAAGGCCGCCCAGGCACACGGCGGCCTGATCCATTAGACCGCAGGGCTTGCCGTAGTAGTTGTTCTCGGTGCGCTGGCTCATCTGTGCAAGCGCGACGGGCTCAATAGCGGGTGCGCCCCAGAGCGTCTCCATGGCGCGGCCGTACGCGGCCTCGACGGCGGCAGAGCTGGAAAGACCGCCACCCGAGGGGACGGAGCAGGTGAAGGCAAAGTCGAAGCCGTGGGGTTCAACGCCCAGGGCTGCGATCTCGTGGGCCATGCCGCGGACGAGGCTCGCGGACGTGCCCTTCTCGGCCTCCTGAACATCCAGCGTGTCGAGCGTAATCTCAAAGGTGGGGTAGCCCTCGTCGGCAACGCGGACCTTGTTGGTGTCGGTTGCCACGGCAATGCCGTCGACAGCGACATCGAGCGAGCCGGCGATAACGTGGCCGCCCTCGTGGTCGGTGTGGTTGCCGCTGATCTCGGAGCGGCCGGGCGCGTGCACATAGAGCACCTGGCGGTCGCCGATGGGGCCAAACTCCTCCTCAAACAGCTTGGTGAGCGTGGCGAGCGTCTTTTCGTCGGGGGTGGTCATGGAGGTCCTTTCCTTGGCGCGTACAGTGAGTTTTGCGTCGTTATGAGTACGTTAACAATTTGAAGCGGCATGAACTCAGCATTCACGATGCCGCACGTTAAGGGCTATGTTAACGTACTCATAACACAACGCATATCACTTTTTGAGAATCTGGTAATCGGTAGATTTTCAGCCGCGAACGGTAGTGCCGTATGGACTTATGGAGCAAAAGAACCGCTGCTAGAAAAAGTAGAGTACGTTAACATGCGTCCGACGATAGCTGCCCTCCGCGCGGGCTAAATTCTGCACGGGCCGGCATGCACGCTATTCAGATCTCGCAAGGGTGAAGGTGATCCTGTGGCAAGGCGCCCCTCCAACGATACAAGTTCCCGTCCGGTCTCCATGGCCGACGTTGCCCGCGCTGCCGGCGTTTCGCAGCAGACGGTTTCGCGTGTTGCCAACGGCCTGCCGAACGTTAACGAGCAGACGCGTCAGCGCGTGCAGGCCGCCATGCAGGAACTTGGCTTTCGTCCGAGTTATGCGGGTCGCTCGCTGCGTGATGGCCGCTATCATTCGGTAGGCTTGTGCGTCAACGACGTCACCAAGTTTGGGAATCTCACGATGATTGACGGCATCGCCAGCGCTGCTCGCGAGCATAATTGCGCCATCACGCTGGTCGAGATGTCCAAGACCGAGGAGTTTTCGCTTGCCGAGGCTACGCGTCGCATGGCCGCATTGCCCGTGGACGGCATCATCATCGGCATGAGCCGCATGGCGCCCGACTTTGAGACGTTCGATCCGCTGCCGGGAATCGGCACGGTTATTGTCACCATGTATGCGCACCCGCGCGTGACTACGGTCGATTCCGACCACTATGGTTGCTCGCTGCTGCTCATGGATCATCTGTTTGAGCTGGGACACGAGCAGATTCGCTATATTGGCGGCCCGTCGTTCTCGGTTGACGAGCAATTCCGCCGCGCCGGTTGGCAGGACGCACTCGAGCGCAAGCACATTGAGCCGACGGAGCCGCTCGAGGGCGACTGGTCTGCCAACAGCGGCTACGAGGCCGGCAGGTATCTGGCCGAGCACGACCGCACCATGACGGCGATCTATGCGGCAAACGACCAGATGGCAAATGGTGCCATCGCCGCGCTGCGCGATAGCGGTCTGCGCGTGCCCGAGGACGTGAGCGTGGTGGGCGTTGACGATTCGCTCGACGACTTTGTCGCGCACAACGAGCTCACGACCGTGCGATTCGATTTGCACCAGCGCGGACGCGAAGTATTCGAGCATGCAGTCCCCGAGGCGGGCACATCGGGCAGGACCGTTGCCATTCGTATTCCGGGTCAGCTCATCGTTCGACATAGCACGGCGGCACCGCGATCGTAGTTTGCGCAGCTCAACGGCACAATCTTGCACTTCAACAACAATCGGTAAGGATGTCGGCAGATAGCTGTTGGGATGCAGCCGAGTGCTATGATAGACGGGTTCTTTTGTCTATCTAGGAGGCTTTGCCTGATGGAGATCACCAAGGATATCCGCTACGTTGGCGTCGACGATCATGACATTGACCTGTTCGAGGGCCAGTACGACGTGTCCGAGAACGGTATGGCATACAACAGCTACGTTATCTTGGGCGAGAAGATCGCTGTCGCCGATTCGGTCGACGGCGGTTTTGTTGACGAGTGGCTCGGCAACATCGAGGCCGTGCTCGACGGTCGCACGCCCGATTACCTGGTCGTTCACCACATGGAGCCTGACCACTCCGCTGGCATCGCCGCCTTTATGGAGCGCTATCCCCAGGCCCAGATCGTGGCCAGCATGGGCGCCTTCCGCATGATGGTCAACTACTTTGGCACCGATTACCCCGAGCGCAAGATGGTCGTCAAAGAGGGCGACGTGCTCGACCTGGGCGGTCACAGCCTGACCTTCGTCGGCGCCCCCAACGTTCACTGGCCCGAGGTGCTCTTCTCCTACGAGTCCACCGACAAGGTGCTCTTTAGTGCCGACGGCTTTGGCAAGTTCGGCGCCAACGACATCGAGGATCCGGAAGGGTGGGCCTGCGAGGCTCGCCGTTACTACTTTGGCATCGTCGGTAAGTTCGGCAAGTTTGTGCAGGCCGTCCTCAAGAAGGCCGCCGACCTGGACATCCAGATCATCTGCCCGCTCCACGGCCCCGTGCTGACCGAGAACCTGGGCTACTACCTCGACACCTATAACACCTGGTCGAGCTATCAGCCCGAGGACGAGGGTATCACGATTGCCTATGCGAGCGTGTACGGGCATCTGAAGGCTGCCGTTGAGGAGCTCGCATCTGCGCTTGAGGCTCGCGGCCAGAAGGTCTCCGTCTTTGACTTGGCTCGTGACGATATGGCCGAGGCCGTTGAGGACGCGTTCCGCTACGACCGTCTGGTGCTCGCCTCCATTACCTATCAGGGCGAGATCTTCCCGTTCATGAGCACCTTTATCCATACGCTCGCCGAGCATGCCTACCAGAACCGCACCGTGGCGCTCGTCGAGGCCGGCTCTTGGGCGCCCGCTGCTGCCAAGGTTATGACCAAGGAGCTCGAGGGCATGAAGGACATCACCCTGGCGCAGAACAAGGTGACCGTGCTGGGCTCGCTCAACGACGCCTCGCGCGCTCAGATCGAGGCCCTCGCCGACGAGCTGTCCAAGTAGTGACACGTTCACTTTTGACGCTCAACCATCACAACCACCACAAAGGGGACAGGCACCTTTGTGGTGGTTTTTATTTAGTTGGCGGCGATGATGAGGGCTGGACGTGCGCCGTCGGCGGTCTTGGCGATTGAGGTGGCGACGGCGCCTTCGGGGTCTCGGTCCATCACGATGGCGTCGACATCGGTCAGCCCGGCAAAACGGTACATGCCGCGTCCGTTAACCTTGCTGGCGTCCATGAGGGCGACGCTTTGATGGGCCGCGGCGATCATAGCCGTTTTAGTCTCGGCCATCTGGGGAAAGTCGGTCGTAAAGCCGCAGCTGGAGACAAAGGCGCCGGGGCACATGACGGCAAGATCGGCGTGGACCATTTGGAGCGCCTGCATGGTAAGTGGGCCGTACAGATAGCGATGACCTTTGCGCAGCGCCCCGCCCAGCATGACGACATCGACCGAGGGCATGCTTTCGTCGATGTAATCGGCGATAGTAATGTCGGCCGTGATAACGGTGATGCCGTCGCGCTGATCGAGGAGCCGGACGAACTCGAGCGCCGTGGTGCCCGAGTCAACGAGCAGCGTGTCGCCGTCATTGACGAGCTCGATGGCGCTTTGCGCGATGGCCTGCTTGGCGGCGACGTTGACATTGATGCGGCGATCCTGCGTGGAAACAGTCAGACGCTTGTGGAGCGATACGGCGCCACCATGCGTGCGGCGCAGCTTGCCTGCTTCGGCGAGCGCGTCCAGGTCGGCGCGGGCGGTAACGGAGGACACGCCAAAGGTCTGGGCGATTTCTGCTACCTGCACCGAGGCATTATGCTCAAGCATTTCCATGATGGCGGCACGACGCTCATCGGCGAAGGCTCGGGTTGTTGCGTGGGCCATAGCTGCTCCATTCTCGGCCAAATTTGCAGGAATTGTGTTGACTCTATTTTCGTTCATTTTCTTTTTGAGTAAGAAAACGCCTTTCGATTACTTATCTTTTCTATAAAAGAAAGACGCTGAACGCCCAAAATTCAATATCGAACACGCCCGCCCGGCCCCAATTCCTTCCGTTTACTTTTCAAAAACGACTGTATTGACCTGCATGGGCTCAATATCTCGCACATGCAAAGACGCTGAATTTCATACAATGAGCGCAGTAAAACGCAAGGTAAAACGCTTTGCGAACAACTACGCCCGATGTCCAGATGCGGGCGAGGGAGAGGAGCAAACGCTCATGGCACTTGTTACCACCGAAAAGATGCTCAAGGACGCTCAGGCCGGCCATTACGCCGTTGGCGCGTTCAACGTCGAGAACCTCGAGTTTGTTATGGCCGTTCTGGCCGCTGCCGAGGAGACCAAGTCCCCCGTCATCATGCAGACCACCCCGGGCACCATCAAGACCGCTGGTCTGGACTACTTCTACGGCATGGTCAAGGCTGCCGCCGAGCGCGCTTCCGTGCCCGTCGCTCTGCACCTCGATCACGGCGATGGCTATGACCGCTGCATGCAGGCTTTCCGCACTGGCTATACCTCTGTCATGATCGACGGCTCGCACGAGTCCTTCGAGGACAACATTGCCCTGACCAAGTCCGTCGCCGACGCTGGCCGCGCCATGGGCGTGCCCGTCGAGGCTGAGCTCGGCAAGGTTGGCGGCAAGGAGGACGACGGTCCCGCGGTTGAGGGCGAGAGCCCCTACACCGATCCGGCCGAGGCTAAGGAGTTTGTTGAGCGCACTGGTTGCACTTCCCTCGCTATTGGCGTTGGCACCAGCCACGGCGTGTACACGAGCGATCCGCATATCGAGCAGTCCGTGGTCAAGGCCATCCGCGATGCCGTCGACGTGCCGCTGGTCCTGCACGGCACCTCCGGTGTGCCCGATGAGCAGGTCGCCGAGGCTGTGAAGAACGGCATCTGCAAGGTCAACTACGCCACCGAGCTGCGTCAGGCCTACACCAAGGGCTTCATGGCCTACATGGCCGAGAACCCCGCCTGCTTCGATCCCAAGAAGCCGGCCAAGGAGGGCATGCGTGAGATCACCGAGCTGGTTAAGATCCGCATGACCAACCTCAACTCCGTGGGCAAAGCAGAGTAACAGCAAGGGTACTCTGATCCCACCGGACGGCTTGGGCGGGTCCCCGTACTTAGTTTCCAAAACGTCCTCGCGCATGAAGGCCCCCGTTGCCTCGCTTCTACGAAGCGTTGGCAACGGGGGCCTTCGCGCTGCGGAATGATTTTGGAAACTAAGTACGGGGACCCGCCCAAGCCGTCCTGCTCGATCGCCCTTGTGGCGTTAGGGCGGAAAGGATGGGGCGCGAGGGGCGCTTTGTTGATGAGGGGTTAGTATGCCCGGGCTTGGTTGGGGAAGGTTTTGTCTAGGGATGCTTGGAGCTTTTCGAACGATGCTTGCAAGTTGTGGCTCTGGTCGGTTGAGCGTTTGGCTTTTGTGGTGGGGGAGTCGAGGAGGCCGTTTCTCTGTGTCGGGGGGAAGGAGAAAAGGTCTGCATGTTTTAGGGATGGCTGCCGTGCTACGGCATTGGAAGAATGCATGCTTATGCGGCCTCCTCGATGTCCACCAAAAGATTGCGCACGGGGTGTGCTGCTAGGTCCCGTGCGCTGGCAGTATTATGCCGCGGTTGCTGCAAAGAAGCGCTAAAGAAAGGCTTAACCTGGTTTGGTGTTACGATGAAACCGCAGGCCAAGGCTATTGAGTAACACTCTTGAAAGGTTTTGGGCTTAAGGGCTTTCTAAGGTTTGTGACGTAGACGTGGCGCGGACGTGCGGAGCGTGTGAATGCTCGCTGTTAGCGCTGCGGCTCTGCGGTGCGCACCTGCTCGATGACCTTTTCCATCGTGGCGTCGATGCGGTCCTTTTTGAGCTCACATTCCCAGATGGTTATGGGTGTCCAGCCCATTTGAGTGAGTGCTGCCACGGCGGCTCGGTCGCGCTCGACGTTGCGGCGGAACTTTGCCTCCCAAAACTCAACATTGCGCTTGGGCTGACTTGGGTTGCATTTGGGGCAGCGATGCCAAAAGCAGCCGTTGACGAAGATGGCGATCTTGCGCCCGGGAAAGGCGATGTCGGGTTTTCCGGGCACCTTCCATTCCAGACGGTATCCCGTAAGGCCTGCGGCGCGCAGGCGCTGGCGAACGAGCAGCTCAGGTTTGGTGTTCGCACGCTTGTTGCCCTTCATGGACTTTTTTATAGCGGCGCGACGGCGCACGAGCTCACGCTCGTCGGCAGAAAGGTCCGAGGTATCGATGCCGTCCAGCAGGCCGGGCTTGGGGCGCTTTTTGCTACGGCGCTTAGGTGCGCGCTTGGGTTTGGCGGCGGGTTTGTCGGCTGTGTTGGGCGCGGCGTCATCGGCGGAGCTTGCCTCGAGCCGGTCTTCCTTCAGCTCAATCAGGGCATCAATGAGCCCCTTGTCGGCGGGCATCCATTCCACCGTGGCAAGCGAGGTGCGCGGAATCCAGCGGATATCGAGCTGGCGGTCGTGCTTCTGGGGCTCGCCAGACTCTTTAGCCAGCGAGCAGTAGTAGCACTCCATGGAGAGATGAAAATCGGGGTAGTCGTACTCAACGGTATAGAAATCTCGCAGGTTGGTGACCTTCACCTGCAGCTCTTCCATGAGCTCGCGGCGTACGGCGTCCTCGGGCGTCTCGCCGCGCATGAGCTTGCCGCCGGGGAACTCCCAAAGTCCCTGCATGTCGCCATAGCCGCGCTGCACGGCAAGCAGCTCATCGGATCCTTCCTTGCGAATGATCCCAGCGGCAACATGAACAGTCTTCAACAGGAGTCCTCTCTCAACATCAACACGTGACAGGCTAGCTACCCGTACCTTACACAACGGTAAGGCAAGCGTAAGCCATATCGATGGTAGCCGACTCGTCTTCTTGCGACTATAGATGCCGTAGACTAATCGCAAGAAAGGACTCGGTATGCAAACCACGCACATGGCGACCCCGGTACTGGAGGTCGCGCATCTCGAAAAGGTATATGGAGCGCTGGGCAACGTGACCAGCGCGCTCAATGACGTCAGCTTTACCGTCAACCGTGGCGAATTTGTTGGCATCATGGGCGCCTCGGGCTCGGGCAAGTCGACGTTGCTCAACTGCGTCTCGACCATCGATAGCGCCACGAGCGGCACCATCCGCATCAACGGGCAGGACGTTACGCGCATGAAGCAGGCCAAACTCTCGCAGTTCCGCCGCGAGGAGCTCGGCTTTATCTTCCAGGACTCCAACCTGCTCGATACGCTCACGGCACGCGAGAACATCGCCCTGCCGCTCACCATCGCCCGCACTAACTCGGCAGAGATCTCGACTCGCGTGCAGGATGTTGCAGCGCGCCTGTCCATCAGTCAGGTGCTCGACAAGTATCCCTACCAGATGTCCGGCGGTCAGCAGCAGCGCGTTGCCGCGGCTCGCGCGCTCGTCACCGACCCCACTATGATTATGGCCGACGAGCCCACCGGCGCCCTCGATTCCAAGAGCGCTCGCCTGCTGCTCGAGAGCCTGGAGGCCCTCAATCGCCGCCTGCGCGCCACCGTGCTCATGGTCACGCATGACAGCTTTGCTGCCAGCTACACGAGCCGTGTGTTGTTTATCCGCGACGGCAAGATCTTCACCGAGCTGCGCCGCGGCGACACCGACCGCCGAGAGTTTTTCGACCGCATTATGGAGGTCGTTGCCATGATGGGCGGTGAGGGCTCCGATGCTCTGTAAACTCGCTTGGGGCAACGTCCGCCGTGCCGGCCGCGACTACCTCGTCTACCTTTTGACGCTCACCCTGGGCGTCACGGTCTTCTATGCCTTTAACACCATCTCGATGCAGGTTGACATCGCCGGAATCGATGAAAAGGG
This sequence comes from Collinsella aerofaciens, assembly GCA_052344885.1. Taxonomy (GTDB): domain Bacteria; phylum Actinomycetota; class Coriobacteriia; order Coriobacteriales; family Coriobacteriaceae; genus Collinsella; species Collinsella aerofaciens_CC. Next base: position 3,572 of record DAWDYI010000028.1, on the reverse strand, counting down.
CTTGGCGCAGGTAATGGGCAGCATGCTCGGCGACCTGACGTACTTTTTGGCCGGTGTTATGGCCTTTTTGATGGTGTATGCCAATAACTTCATCATGAAACGCCGCAAAAAGGAGTTTGGCCTGTACCAGGTGCTCGGCATGGGGCGCGGGCGCGTCGCCACGATCATGGCGCTCGAGACCGTGATAGTATCGGTCGTGGCCTTTGTCGTCGGCATTGTGCTGGGTGTGGGACTCTCCCAGCTCATGACATTCTTTACGGCCTCGCTCTTTAAGACACAGATCGCCAATTTCCACTTCTTTTTCTCGGTGCATGCGTTCAACCTGACCCTTGCCTGCATGCTCGTAATGTTTGTGCTCACGCTGCTGCTGAACCTTCGTGCCGTGCGTCGCACCAAACTCATCGAGCTTATGGGTGCCGAGCGTCGCAACGAGAGCATCAAGACACGCAACCCCTGGATCGCGATTGCCATCTTTGCCGTGGGTGCGGTGCTGGTGGGCGTGGCCTATTACCGTCTGCTACGTGATGGGTTCCCGCTAACCGCGACGGACAGCAAGCTGCAAGAGGCCATGAACCAGTTTGGTATTACGACCGCTATGGTTACCGTGGGCACCTTTGCCCTGTTCTGGGGACTCTCGGGCATGCTCATCAAGCTGCTACAGAGCCTGCGCGGCGTGTATTGGCGCGGCCTCAACATGTTTACCGTGCGCCAGCTTGCGGCCAAGGTCAACACGGTGTGCTTTTCGATGGGCGTCATCGCGATGCTCCTGTTTTTGGCCATCACCTCGGTGGCGTGCGGTATGTCAATTGCCAACGTGATGAATGAAAACCTGGAGCGCTATAACCCTGTTGACGTGTCTCAGACGTATGTCTATTACACGCCCGATACGCTCGGCTACTACAAAGAGTACGTCAATCCGCCTGAAGCCGATCGCATGGTGCTGGCCGATACAACGGTCGATTTGTACCCCGCATGGCACGGCGATCCATGGCACGGCGATCGTATCGATTCCGATAACGTTGCAGACGGTATTAAGGGCAAGTCGGCGGACAACAACGACGAGACCGGCAAGAAGGTCAATATCGCCGATGTTGCCGGTGAGCATGTGCAGATCGATTCGTATCTGAGTTACCCGTTTGGCGGCTCGAATCCTTCGGTGACCCCAAGTGAGATGTGCAAGACCATGGGCGAAAAGCTTCCCAAGGCGTTCGGGGGTAGCAATGCCGATACGATGGGTCTGTTTGTGACGCCGGCGAGCCAGTACAACAAACTGCGTCAGATGATGGGCGAGGAGCCGGTGCACATCGGTCACGACCAGTATCTGCTCACATGTGATATGGGCGGCGAGCTGGTCGACCTGTACACCAAGTATATGGCTGGCGGCCATGCCCTTACCTTGGGCGGGCATACGCTCAAGCCCGCAACCGATAAGTCGGACGAAGATACGGCGGCCATCGCCAACTCGTCGATGGGCAGTAATCCGGGTACCGTCGTCGTTGCCGACGAGCTGTTGTCCCAGCTTAATCTGCAGCCGTATTCCAGTAGCCTGCTCGTTAACTACAAACAGGGGATGGATACGACCGAGGCAGACGAGAGCATTAAATACACTCTGCTCGACAATCTGCTCGTTGACGGCAAAGAGCCGGGGTCGTGGGGAATCTTTATCACACGCTCCGAGATGTACACGCAAGCAGCGCAAATGAACGGTCTTATTAGTTACCTAGCCATTTACATCGGCTTTGTATTGGTCGTTGCATGCGCGGCGATTCTGTCGATCCAGCAACTCTCCAACGTGGCCGACGGCAGTCGCAGCTATCGTGTGCTGGCGCAGATTGGCTGTGACGACCGCCAGATTCGCCATTCGGTGATGGCGCAGCAAGCGGTATTCTTCCTGTTCCCGCTGGCAGTGGGCCTGGCGCACTCCTTTGTGGCACTTAAGGTGATCATCGAGCTGGTGAGCATATTCGGAAATATGAGCATCGGCGGCACCGTGGGCCTCACCTGTGCAATCTTCCTGGCAGCATACGGTGGCTACTTCCTGGTGACCTACCTCATGAGCACCGGCATGGTACAAGCCGCCATCGCTACCCGTTACAGCGAGTAACAAGCGGGCAAAACGGTCGCAAAACCAGAGCAAATAACCGCCGCGAAGGGAGCCGGGCGCCTTTCGCGGCGGTTTTTGCCTATCTGGTGTGTCTCGGATGCAAGTGAGTAGACTTTTTTGAACTTGCCGAGTACATCGCGACAAATGATCGATAAAACCGCAGGTCAGAGCTGTGGCGTTTTGAGGTGTGCTCGGCATCCCGCCAAAAGCCTACTCACTTGGTTTTACTGCTAGAAAACCGCCGCGAGGGAAAGTAGCTCCCTCACGGCGGTTTTTGGCGTTTGCCCAGATAAAACCTGCCAAAATAAACCTGTCCCTTTTTGGCAGGTTATCGCTTCCAAAAGTGGAGGATGAGCGTCGTGCGGTTTTGCTGTTCGGTTTTGACCAGGATGTTGTGGATGTGGGTCTTGACGGTGCCCACGGCAAGGAATAGCTCGTCAGCGATCTCTTGGTTCGATTTGCCCAGTACGACCAGACGCATAACTTCGGTCTCACGGTTGGAGAGCTTGTAGGCGTTGCGATAGAAGGGCATCTGCTCTTCGATGTGTCGATCAAGATCGCTGACGTTCTTTTCCTCGGGCGCCTCCTGCATGCGGATTGAAAGCACGTGGTAGGAGTAGATGATCAGCAGAATCGCAAAGTAGCAGGCAAAGACGTTTTCGCTAAAGTTGCGCTCGGACAGATATAGCTGCAGCCAAGAGGGTGCCAGACTCATGGGGACAATCAGAATGTTGTAGAAATCCTCGGCAACGATGCAACCGACCAGAATAGCGCCGATAATCAGGTGCTTTCGTTGGTTGTTAACGCGTGCCTTCAGCTCGACTTGCGTGCTCTTGCGTGCCGTCCAAAAGATATATAGCCCCACGAAAACAAGGAATACCTGACGCATCGTGTAGTAGAGCCATTGATGAATGGGGCCGTAGGGGACAGCGACGATAATCAGCAGCTCGCTCAGCAAGAACGTTGCGACGGGAATGACAAACTGCTTTTTTGAATGCTTGTCGAGCAAATCCATGGCAATGAGCCAAATAAAAGCCTGCGAAGCGGTCGCCACAAAGGTCCGCAACACAGGCATGGTAATTGAGTAATAGTCGCTGGCTGGAAAACTCTGGTTTTGCAGCGTGTATTCAAAAAAGAAAATCTCGGTCATCTCGATGGCATAGCAGATAAATACGCCGCTGCCATAGATAAAGAAGCGTCGACGAGACGAGGCATAGGCGGCAAGCGAGAGCACCGCCGTCACAATACAGATCACGAGTATCGCTAGGGTATAGAAGAACATCAGGGTGTTCATCTGTCACCGTCCCATCTCATTTATTCTATGGCCGAGCTCTGTATACCTTGTGGGATATAGACGTCTCAACCCTTCGTTTCATTGCGGATTAGGCGCCGAGATACAGCATAGCCGTATACCGGGTTGATTTTCAATCTCAACGCAACAGCCTGAACGGACCCCGCGTTTCCGCAG
>DAWDYI010000027.1:0-32522 GCA_052344885.1 Collinsella aerofaciens | reverse complement strand
CATGCGGACTCCAAACCGGACCTGATGGTCCAACTTTTTGTCCGCAGTCCCGGTTTAGAAGAGGGGTCGGGATGGACAAGGCTGAGATGCGGCGGGCAGTGATTGCTCGGCGCGATGCTATTGATTTGGATGTGCGGGCGGCAAAGTCCGCCGCTATCTGCGCGCGGCTTGTTGAGCTGATGGAGTCCAGCGGCACTGCGGGCCAGCACACCGTTGCCGTCTATGCCGACATGGGTTCCGAGGTCGACCCAGCCGCGTTTGCCGCTGCGGCCGCCGCACGTGGCTGGCGCGTAGCCTATCCGTGCATGCTCTCGGCAAGCGACGCCGCCGCATGCGATCAGCGCATGTGCATGCGAACGGTCGCCGCCGGCGATGCGTCCGAGGCCCCGTTTATCGCTCGCCCTACGCGGGCCTTCGCAGCCACGGACGTCGACAGCGACCACTTCCCCATCGTGCCCGCCAAGGCTCTCGACATGATTATCGTGCCGCTCGTGGCTTTCGACCGCACCGGCGCGCGCCTGGGCTACGGCGGAGGCTGCTACGACCGCTACTTGCCCACAGTTGCACCTGAATGCCTAATCGTCGGCATCGCCTTTGACGAACAGCGTATCGACCACGTTCCCACCGACGCCCACGACCTGCCACTGCCCAACATCGTCAGCGCCTAGCCGCCGCTGTATCGCACCCGCAAGATGAGCGTGGAAAATCTCCCACTTTGAGCCCCCTTACGAGCCAAAAACGGGAGATTATCCACGCTCATTCAACAAGCGTCCGAAAATCCACGCTCGTCCGTCCGATTTTCCACGCTTGTGCAGCCAAACGCCCTGCAACTGCCTCAGCACGCACGCGGCACGCCGGCGACCTTGAGCTTGCGATCGAGCTTTGTCGGATCCCTTAGATCATCCCAGCACAAGCGCACAATCTTGCAGTTATCAAGCAGCGAAAGTCTCGACTCGCGCTGGCGCTCATCGAACTGCGCCTTCGCGAGCTTGCCCTCCTCCGCCGCCTTCTCGCTTTTAACGAATCCGTCGAACTCCCCGATAATCAGCCGGTCGCCCACGCGCCACAAGTAGTCGACGCGATACGGTCGTCCCGGCTCAACCGGGTCGAACAGCTCAACTTGCAGCTCCGGCGTCTGCCAGCCGCGCTCGATCATCAGGGCACGCGCCTTGGATTCGCCGCCGCTTTCCGACAGCCCGTCGGCACATCGTGCAACCCTGCGCGCCGTCACAACACCGCGACGATTCAGGCCAAGCTTGTCGACAGTCTCAACGAGATGCTCCTTCGACAAAAGTTGCTCATGGAGCGCCGAATCCGCGATGATCAGTCCCTCGACAAACGATGCATCGACCAAGCAATCCGTAATCGTTTGATCGATATCGGTTACGGCGATATCCATCTGGGTGGCCCGTGTTTGACGAGCATAGCGATGACGAATGACCTGAGAGCCCGGCGTCGTCGATTGGGCTGGCATCGCGGCGATATGGATGTGCGTCAAATTGGCATGCGAAACCGAAAGGCCATAGATAACAGCCGCCGTATAGGAGCAAAATGTCCAGTCGGGGTGCTTTTGCGCAAGCGCCCGCACCCGATGCAGATAACGCTGCCGAAACTTGAGCTCGGACCAGTATTCCGGACGCGCATACAGCCCCGGCATGACCGCTTCGAGACTTCCCGCCTCCGCCCGCCGCTCAATCTGCTTTGCCTCCGCCGCCGTGCGCGCGTACACGCAGCTCATCTGCTGTTCGCATGCTTTAATGTGACTTGCAAGCCTTTGATTCGCCGTCATGTTTCCCATGTCGCCTCCCAAATCTTGGAACGGCGCAAACGTACCAGACGGTTTCATGCGAAGTCTGACCAAATACCGTCCAGGCGCTGACCAAATGCTTGACGGTTTTGGGCGTTTTAGGCTGATGTCTTATATCTGCAGGTAGGGCGGTTGTCGAGAGGTCCCTGTCTCCACATTTTGAGGCCTTGGTCCATCGGATTATCAGAAAGAAAAACCCGTCGAGATTCAAGACTACGCCAAATGCGACTTTGCCTCTGCACGCACCGTCGCTTAGCCGAGCCATCGGCATCTACATGCCTAAAAAATGAGCGTGGATAATCTCCCGTTTTGAGCCTAGTTTCAAGCCAAAAGTGGGAGATTATCCACGCTCGATTTGTAAATGTCCGAAAATCCACGCTCGTCCGTCCGGATATCCACGCTCGTCACGCCGCCGGCACAGCAGCAGCCGTAGCCTAGTGCTCCTCGCCGGCGCGGGCTAGGTCGTAGGGCGTGGTCTGGTAGACGTAGTAGTTGAGCCAGTTGGTGTAGAACAGCTGAGCCTGGCTGCGCCAGACGTTGCGCGGCTCGGCAGTGGGGTCGTCACCTGGGAAGTAATGCGCCGGCACCTGAGGGTTGAGCCCGCGCTTCACGTCGCGCTCGTACTCCAGACGCAGCGTGTCGGTGTCGTACTCGGGATGGCCAAAGACAAAGAAGCGGCGGCTGTCGGTCGACTTGACGATGTACAGGCCCACCTCGTCGGACACGGCCACGACCTCGAGCTGCGGCTCGGCCTCCACGTCCTCGCGGCGCACATCGGTGTTGCGCGAATGCACGGCATAGAAACGGTCGTCAAAGCCGCGAACCAGCGGGCTTTGCGGCTTCACTAGATAATGCTCAAAGACGCCGCTCGCCTTTGCCGGCAGGTCGTGCTTCTGAATACCGTAGTGGTGATACAGGCCCGCCTGCGCGCCCCAACAAATGTGCAGCGTAGAGTGCACGTGCGTGGTGGACCAATCCATGATCTGGCAGAGCTCGGGCCAGTAGTCGACCTCTTCGAACGGCATCTGTTCCACCGGTGCGCCCGTGATGATCAGGCCGTCGTAGTGGATGTCGCGGATGTCGTCGAACGTGCGGTAGAACGTCTCCAGATGGCCAGCGCTTACGTGCGTGGCCTCGTGCGTCTTGGTGCGCAGCAGGTCCACCTCCACCTGCAGCGGCGTGTTGGAGAGCTTGCGCATGATCTGCGTCTCGGTGGCGATTTTGGTGGGCATGAGGTTGAGGATGAGCACGCGCAGCGGACGGATGTCCTGGTGCAGCGCACGGTACTCGGTCATGACAAAGATATTCTCGCTCTCGAGCTGCGCGGCGGCAGGGAGGGCGTCGGGAATGCGAATGGGCATGAATGCTCCTTACGAGTCAGTTGCAGCTATGGTACAACGAGCGGCCCCATCCGCGCGAGCACATCGCCCCGAGACACCGCCTGTGGTCCAAATCACTCCAAAAGTAGAGATTAAGGCATGCCCAAAAATCTATGGCGCTTTAGCCTAGCAAAGTGACGGCAGGACGCTACAATGGTTCGACGCGAAAAACTCGGCCGGAAGGATACATATATGTACCAGACGCGTAAGATCGGTGTGGTCGGCCAGGGCCACGTAGGAGCACATGTCGCCAACAGCCTGCTTATGCAGGGCATTGCCGATGAGCTGTACCTGTGCGATATCAACGAGGCCAAGGTGACGTCCGAGGTCCAGGACCTGCGCGACTCCCTTTCGTTTGTCCCGTATAACACCAAAATCGTCAACTGCTACGACCACTACGAGGAGCTGGCCTGCTGCGACGTTATCGTCAACGCTGCCGGCAAGGTCGCGCTGGCCGCCGGCAACCGCGACGGCGAGCTGTTCTTTACCACCGACGCCGCCCGCACCTTTGCCAAGCGCATCGTCGACGCCGGCTTTGACGGCATCTTCGTGAGCATCTCCAACCCCTGCGACGTCGTATGCACCGAGCTGTGGCACCTGACCGGCTACGATCCCAAGAAGATCATCGGCTCGGGCTGCGGTCTGGACTCTGCCCGCCTGCGCACCGAGATCTCCAAAAAGGTCGGCGTGAGCCCCAAGTCCGTCGACGCCTACATGATCGGCGAGCACGGCTTTAGCCAGCTGGCCGCCTTTAAGGCCGCGACCATCGCCGGCAAGAGCCTCAACGAGCTCCAGGCCGAGAACCCCGACAAGTACGCCTTCGACCACATGGAGGTCGAGGAGCTCGCGCGCAAGGGCGGCTATGTGACCTACCAGGGCAAGCAGTGCACCGAGTACGCCGTCGCCAACTCCGCCGCGCGCGTCTGCGCCGCCGTGCTGCACAACGAGCACGCCGTGCTTTCCGCCTCCACGCTCATGACCGGCCAATATGGTGAGGAGGGCATCTTTACCTCCCTGCCGTGCGTGATCGGTGCCGAGGGCGTCGAGGAGGTTTACACACTGGACCTGTCCGAGCACGAGCTCGAGGGCTTCCACAAGAGCTGCCAGCACATTCGCGACAACATCGCCCAGCTCGACTGGTGGGACGCCGAGGCCTACGACGCAAAGTAGGCCGCTGGCTGCCGCAACCTTGCGAATCTAAGCGCGATACCAAGCGGGCCGCGCCGGAAATCCCCGGCGCGGCCCGCTTTTTACGCACGCTGTTCACTTGCGAATCGAAGGTGAATGCTTTTCCCGTTACTTAGTACTGCTCGATGCCCATGTAGCGACGGACCTCGGGGCTGTGGTCGAAGACCTTGCCGCGGGCGGCGCGCAGCTCGCAGCTCATCGCATAGAAGAAGATCGGCTCCAGGTAAGAACGCACGCTGGCGGGCACGTCGCCCACGCCGTACTCGAGCGCGTCGAGCACCATAACCGTATCGGTATGCGTGTTGAGGAACGCCAACGCGCGCTCCTCCATGGGGCGACACTCGCCCGATCCGAGCTGCACAAAGTAGAACACACCGGGCTCGGTAGCCTCGAAGGGACCGTGGAAATACTCGCCGGAGTGGATGTAGCAGCAGTGCTGCCATTGCATCTCCATGAGCGAACAGATCGCCATGGCGTAGGTCTGGCTAAAGTTGGGGCCGGAGCCCAGGATATAGAAGAACTTGTGCTGCTGGCAGAGCTCGGCAAAACGGGCGCCCAGCTCGGCGTTGACCTTCTCGCGGGCAGCGGGCAACAGGGCATCCATCTGCTTAAGACCGGCATACATGTCGGCAAGCGCCTCGTAACCCTCCTGCTGGTCGAGCAACTCGGCAGCCATCAGGGCGCCGATACCCTGAGGCACCTCGGCCTGCGGCACGCCCTCGCCCCAGGGGTAGACCCAGGTGGTCCACTTGCCGTTGTCGATCTTGGAGCCCTCGCAGTCGGTGAGGGCAACGACCTCGGCGCCGGCGGCCAGCGCCATCTCGCAGCCGTCGATGACCTCCTGCGTGTTGCCGCTGTGGCTGCAGGCAATAACGAGCGACTTCGGCCCTAGGCTCTTGGGGGCCATCAGGCAAAACTCGCGTGCCGTGTAGACCGTCGAGGTAAACGTGGTGGCCTCGCGCTTGAGCAGCTCGTTGGCCGGCATCAGGTCGATCATCGAACCGCCGCAGGCGATCCAAAAGACGTTCTCGATCCTGCCTTTGCGCTCGATGATTTCCTGAACCAGATCATGTGCGTTCATCCTGATGTTCCTCCTTGTGGGGCGGCTTTGAGCGACGGCAGCTCGTACCTGCTGTCGTTCTATGTTGTCCTATTTATAACACGTGCAACAACGCCCGTGAAGTTATCTCGGCAAATTTGTTCTATGTTGTTCTATCTGTGGACGTTAGATGTCGAAGACGTAGCGCGAGCCCACGATCTTTTGGCGTCCGAGCAGCAAGGGCCGCTCGTCCTCATCGGTAAAGTAAGCCTCCATATAGAAGAGCGGCTCGCCGACCGGCACCTCCAGCAGCGGGGCCGCTTGAGCATCGGCAAGCGCAATCTCCACGGTGCAGGGGTCGGACTTGAGCGGCGCGCGACCCGAATGCTCGGCAACGAGCGCAAAGATCGAGTTATCGGTGAGGTCCTCGTCGGCCAGCGTCTGCAGGTAGGGATGGTCGGCGAGCACAAAGGCGTTGTTCTCGAGCATAACGGGGATGCCGTCGGCCGTGCGCACGCGCTCGACCACGATGAGCTCGCAGCCGGGCTCCACGCCAAAGAACGCCGCATCCTCGCGCGTCGCCGCGACCACCGTGCGCGTCACCAGACGCGCACCCGGCGCCATGTCGTTGGCAGCACAACCCTCAGTAAAACTCTGGACGTCACCCTTCTGGCGAATCTTGCGCTTGAGTTTGGGAGCGCACACAAAGGTACCCCTCCCCTGCTGGCGGTTGAGATACCCCGCGCGCGACAGCTCCTCGATGGCACGGCGCACCGTGATGCGCCCCACGCCGTAGGACTTCGCGAGCTCCATCTCGGCAGGGATGCGCGAGCCGGCTGGGTACACGCCGCGCGCGATCTCGCCCTTTAGGTCGTCCATGACCTGCTGGTACAGCGGCACGGCGGACACCTCGGCGTGCTCGGAACGTTCGGTCTTGTTATCGGCTACCATCGTTACGCTCCATCCCGCGCATGCTCGGACTCAAATTCTTCAATCGCCGCCATAAACTGCTCACCAAAGGCGTCGGCCTTTTTCTCGCCGATGCCGTTGACCTGGATCAGCTCGTCGCGTGTCTGCGGGCGCAGGCGGCACAGGCCGCGCAGGGCCTTGTCGGAAAAGACCATGTACGGCGCCATCTCCAGCTCCGTCGAGATCTCCTTGCGCAGGGCACGCAGGCGCTCGAACAGCTCGGCATCGTCGCCCACGCGTGGGCGCTGATCCAGCTCGGCCTCCTCGCGCAGCAGATCGACGGCGCGGCGGGCGCGGGCCGAGGCCTTGCGCTTGGACGCGCGACGCTTAACGGTAAAGGCGAACGCCTCGTCCTCGACCTCGCCGGCACGCGGACCCAGACCCACGACCGGGTACTGCCCCTGCGAGGTGGCCAAATAACCGCGACCGCACAGCTGGCCGATGATGTCCTTGATGCGCCCGACCGATTCGCTCGACAGCTCACCGTAGCCGCGGTCCTCGTCCAGATGCATCTGGCGAATGCGCTCGGTGTTGCCGCCGTGAAGCACATCGGCGATGAGCGACTTGCCAAAGCGCATAGGGCGCGTAGCTACATAGCGCACAGCGGCGCGGGCCATATCGGTGACGTCCTCGACCTCGAACTGCGTGAGACAGTTGCTGCAGTTGCCGCAGCCCTCGGCCTCATCCGTGGCGGTGGCGCCCGCACCGGCGGCTGCCGCATGCTCAGCCGCGGCCTCGTCACCAAAGTAGCGCAGCATGTATTCGCGCAGACAGCCGGTGGTATTGCAGTAGCCCTCCATCTGGCTGAGCAGGCGGTATCGATTCTGGAGCGCCCACGCGCGTTGCTCGTCGTCGAGCGCCTCATCGGCAGCATCGCCGCGATCGATCAGAAAGCGGCGCATACGGAAATCGTTGCCGTTCCACAGCAAATGACAGCTGGCCGGATCGCCATCGCGGCCGGCGCGGCCCGCCTCCTGGTAGTAGGCCTCGATGCTCTCGGGCACGTTGTTATGAATCACGTAGCGCACGTTGGGCTTGTCGATGCCCATGCCAAAGGCGTTGGTGGCAACCATCACCTGAATGTCGTCGTCGATAAAGGCGCGCTGGCTCTGGCGGCGGGCGTCGTTGCCCATGCCGGCATGGTAGCGACCGACGCGAATGCCGCTGGGGCCCAGTGCCTCGGCAAGCTCCGCGGCCAGCGCGTCAACCGTCTTGCGGGTCGAGCAATACACGATGCCGCTCTCGCCCGAATGCGCGGTCACGTAGTCGCGCACCCACGCGGTCTTGGCCTTGTCGCCCATCTCCTCGCAACCAAAGTAGAGGTTCTTGCGATCAAAACCCGTCACCACGGTCGCCGGGTTTTGCAGGCCGAGCATTTGCTGGATATCGGCGCGCACGCGCTCGGTCGCCGTAGCGGTAAAGGCCGCCACGATGGGGCGCTGCGGCAGGGAATCGATGAACTCGCGAATCTGCAGGTAGGCGGGGCGGAAATCCTGGCCCCATTGGCTTACGCAGTGGGCCTCGTCAATGGCCACGAGCGGAACGCCGATGCCGCCTTTGGCCGCAGATTCCTGCGCAAAGGCTAAAAAGCGCGGCTCGAGCAGGCGCTCGGGCGCCACATACATAAGCTGGTAGCGCCCCTCACGAGCACGCTTGAGCACGGTATTTTGCTGAGCCGGCGTAAGGCTGGAGTTGAGATAACTGGGGCGCGCACCCGCCGCGAGCAGTGCGCGGGTCTGGTCCTCCATAAGCGACAGCAACGGGCTCACCACAAAGGTGATGCCGGGCAGCATAAGCGCAGGCACCTGGTAGCAAATGGACTTGCCGGCGCCTGTGGGCATAACACCCAGCGCATCGCGGCCGGCAAGGATCGCATCCACCATGCGATCCTGTCCCGGGCGAAACGAGGTGTAGCCAAAATAGGCGCCGAGCGTGTCGAGCGCCATCTGCTGCATGCTATCGGTCATGGTTTCCTAACGTCAGAATCATCTGCCGCCGATTATACGCCGCCACGCGGACCGGCGTCGCCCGGCTGTCAGCCACGCTCACTCTGCGAGTAATCATTGGGGACGTTCTTGAATGACTAGTCGTTTAAGAACGTCCCCAACGACTAGTCTCTTGACAAGCGCGGAAATCCCGCAGGTTGAGCAAAAGTCAGCGAAAACGCCCCTAAGCGAGCAAGGTGACGTGAAAGAGGAGGGAAGCGTACTTTGGTACGCGACCGACAATTGAACGTCAGATTGACGCTTAGGGGCGTTTGCAGCGTCGACTGGTCCGCCGTTCGTTAGAACGGCGGAACCAAAGGCGCAGCGTCAAGCCGTTACGCGGTTTGGCAAAACCGCGTAACCTACATCACCATAACGTAGCGGCTACCCACGTAGTACTGCTTACCCATCAGAACCGGCTCGCCATTGGGACCGGTAAAGCTGGCACGCAGGTTGAGCAGCGGATCGTGCGGAGCAATGCCCAACTCGGCCGCCTGCTCGGTATTGGCACGAACGGCCTCGACCGTGCGGTAGCCAACCGAGACAATCGGCGTTCCGCCAACACGCTCGACCTCGGCAAAAATCGACTTGTCCTCAAGATCGGCCGTCAACAGCTCACGGTAGGCGTCAAACGGCACAAAGATGTTCTCCTCAAAGATGGGCTCGCCGTCGGCTGTACGCACGCGCTTAATATGCAGCAGCAGCGCGTCCTTCTGCAGGCCAAAGAACTCCATCTCGTTTTGACGTGCCGGCACAATCTGGCGATCGACCACATGTGCGCCCGCCTTCATGCCGTTGTCGGCACACAGCGCGGTAAACGTCTGCAGCGTCGAGGCGTGGAACTGGCGGTTGATGTGCGGCGTGGAAACAAAGGTGCCGCGACCCTGCTGCTTAACCAAGTAGCCATCGGAACACAGCTCCTCGACGGCGCGGCGCACCGTAATGCGGCTCACGTCGTACTGCTCGGCTAGCTCAAGCTCGGACGGAATACGCTCCTTGGGTGCATAAACACCTTTCTCGATCGCATCCTTGATTTCGTCGTAAATCTGCTGGTAAAGCGGTGCATTTTTGGGCGCAGGCATATCTAATCACTCTTATCGAAATATTGAAATAACTAATACGTATATAACGTCTAGTTTCATGTTACCTCATATTGATAAAACGATACACCCTCCCTACCAAAAAGCGACAGCTTCATTTTGGTAGGTTTTATCTGGGCAAACGAGAGCCTCCCGAAAGCAACGAGGCTTTCGGGAGGCTCAAGCGGACAGGATTGCGCCAGGCCGGCAAAATGCCAAAACCCTACTTGCCGTCGTCCTGCTGCAGGCTGTCCTGCTCGCTGAGGCGCGCCTGCCTGCTGGCCATGCGTGCGGGCTTGTCGGGATCGGGAACGGCCGTGGGCATGGGCTCGTCGACATGACCGCCCCACCAGCCGCCCACAAAGTTGAGCGTGTGGAACACGTTGATCACGGCCCCGGGATCAATGTCGCACACCAGCTTGATAATGTCCTGACTCTCGTAGGTCGAAACAACGGCGTGCAGTAAGTACATCTTCTCACGGCTGTATCCGCCAATGACCTCGGCGCAGCTAATGCCATGCTGAAAATGGTCAACATAGGCGGTCATGACCTCGTCCGCCTTGCGCGTCGTGATCTGCAGCGTCACGCGGTCGTAGCGACGATAGAAGCTGTCGATGGTCTTGGTCGAAATAAACTGGAACACGATGGAGTACGCCGCCTTGTCCCAGCCAAACATAAAGCCAAAGATCGCCAGGATAAAGCAGTTGAAACCAAAGATGACGCCCCAGATGGTCTTGCCCGTGTGGTTGGAGACCCATAACGCGATAAAGTCGGTGCCGCCGGTGGATGCGCCGGATTTAAGCGCGATGGCAGCGCACAGACCCGAGACCACGCCGCCAAAAATGATGAGCATGATCTTGTCGCCCAAAAACGGGGCAAAGTGAAAGATGTTGAGGAACAGCGACGAGAGCACGACCTGCATCATCGAGAAGATGACGAAACGCTTGCTAATGCCGCTCCAGCATAGGAGCGCCACGGGGATGTTGAGTGCGAGCATGCCGAGCGAGATGTCGATGTGAACGCCGCCGAGCGAGGTAACGCGATCGAGCAGGACCGCGACGCCGGTGAGGCCGCTCGGGAGCAGGTCGGCGGGCTGAACGAACGCCTGGATCAGAAACGTTTGAAGAATGGCAGATATGGTGACCGCCACGGCAGTGATGGCGCGACGGACGATGGTAAGGCGGCCGAGCACGAGCACGCGGTCCGTGAGCTGATCGATGGCGTTCGCCACGGAGGCTCCTTTCGAAGGCAGATCTAGTTGTGAGGCATGCCCGCGATTGTAGCATGGAGCGTGCGGGGGCGCTTCAATTCACCCTCCCTCGACAACCAAAGCGGGACCAGCAACCCCCACGACCAAAGGCCCAAATTACAAGTGAGTAGACTTTTTACGATCTGTCGAGCACACCCAAAACCGCCACCCCTGTGACCTGCGGTTTTACTAGAGCAGATGCACTTTGTGCTCGGCCTGCGCCAAAAAGTCTACTCACTTAGCCCGAATCGAAGCCAAACGGATCAAAATCGAAACCAAATTGAGCCAGTCCACCACAAAAAACGTTTGAACCCGTGCTTCTCGCGGCGGATTGACACTACAAAGCGGCCAAAATGTCGGACAGGTTGTCGATGACAACGTCGGCGGCGGACTGGTCCAGGTTAACGCCCTCGTGCGGACGCAGCGCCAGGACGCGGGCGCCGGAGCGCTTGCCGGCCTCGATGCCCAAAGGCGAGTCCTCGATAACCAGGCATTCGGCAGGCTCCACCCCCAGCGCCTCCATGGCACGCAGGTAGATCTCGGGGTCGGGCTTAAACGCACTGCACTCGTGACCGCTGATGGTGTAGTCCAGCACATCGGCGATACCGGCAATCTCTACCAGCTCGTCAATGAGCTCGCGATAGGACGAGCTCGCGATGGCACACTTCACGCCACGCTCGTGCAGCTCGCGCATCACCGGCTCCGTCTGCTCGTTGAGCAGCTCGGCATACGGAACGGGGTGGTCCGGGCTGTAGACTTGCTTGTACTCCACGCGCAGACGCTCGCGCAGCTCAACATCGTCGGGCACCAGCGCCTCCCAAATGGCAGGCTCGTTAGACCCCGAAAGATCGGGGATCTCGTCAAAATGGAACCCCTTCTCTTCCATAAACGCCACGCGACGACGGTTGTAGAACCACTCGGTATCGACCAGCACGCCGTCCATATCAAACAGCACTGCTTTGATCATACGCATCTCCTCCCACCTGCCAAAAAGGGACAGGTTTATTTTGGTAGGTTTTATCTGAGGTTTTGTGGCGCGACGGATACGCCCTCCCCAGAGCAAAAAAGGGGACGGGGCGCAAACCCCATCCCCTTTCAATCAACCCGTAAGGTTTACTTACTTGTGATTAGTAGGAAAGCTTCCACATGTAGCGACGCATGGTCAGCGGGTGCTGACGGGCCTCGGCGATCTGGTTGCCGTACTCGCGCATAACGGCGAGGTGCAGCAGCGGGTTGAAGTAGGTGAGGACGCTCGCGGGCACGGCGTCAGCCAGGCCGTAGTCCTTGGAGTCGATCAGAGCGACCTTGGCGCCCATGCGCTTAAGGAAGGTGAGGGCGCGGGCGTCCATCGGACGGGTAGCACCGTCGGACATGAGGAAGACGTAGGGCTTACCCTCGGTGGAAACCTCGAACGGGCCGTGGAAGTACTCGCCGGTGTTGTAGGAAGCAGCGTCGATCCACTGCATCTCGGTGAACAGGAAGGCGGCGTTAGAATAAGCCATCTTCTCGGAGGCACCGGAGGCCATGAAGTAGATCATCTTGTCGTCCTTGAAGTCCTGAGCGAACTGCTTGGCCAGGCCCTTGGCGGAGTGAGCAGCGTTCTCGATCAGCTCGAAGATGTTGGTGAGGCCGGTGATCATGTCCTCGTAGTGATCATAGCCCTCGGTCTGCTGAAGGATCTCGAGAGCAAGAGCGATGGCGTAGGCGGGCTTCTCGGCCTTGGCAGCATAGTTGGCATGGAAGCCGTGAACGATGACGTGGTCGGCGTCGACGGTCAGAGCGGAGCCAGCCTTGTTGGTGAGGGAGACAACCGGGCAGTTGTGCTTCTTGGCGGTCTTGTTGGCCTCGACGGTCTCGGGCGTGGAGCCACCGAGGGAGCAGGTGATCACGAAGGTGTGCTCGTTGACCCAAGAAGGCGTGTCGTAGTTGAACTCGTTAGCGGTGAAGATCTGAACGTTCAGCTTGTCCGTGTTGTTGGCCAGGAAGTACTTGGCGGGGTAAAGGTCGGACATGGAGGCACCGCAGCCGACGAAAGCGACGCTGTGGATCTCGTGGTTGGACAGGACGTCAGCGACGATCTGCTTAGGGAGGTTAAGGTCGATCTCGTACATCTGACACATTCCTTTCAATTTTTGCGGCGCCACATTGCCGGGCGCTCGCAGGGTTACCGTGGTTTGGGCCGAGTCGCCGGCCCGTTGAGGATGCGACAAAGGGACTGTCCCATTGTCGCATTTTGGGGATGGAAGCCTGCCTGGGGTATGGGATGCCAGGCAGGCCCCCGGGGGAAAGCGGTTAGGCGCTTAGTCGCGACTAAGCCAGGATGCCGACCGCGGAGAGGGCGATGCCGCCCACAATGGCGATCACGAGAAGCCAACCGGTGTTGACGTTCTTCTTGATGAGCCAGTACATAAGGCCGGTGAGGCCAAGGGAGATCATCTGGGGCATCATGCTGTCCAGGATGTCCTGGATAACGACAGTGCCGTCAGCGAACTGCAGCGGGGTGGTGGCGCCGATGAGCGTGGCGATCATGCCGCCCACGGACATAAGACCCACGATGCCGCAGACATACATGAGCTTCTCCATGAGGTCGCCGCCCTGAAGCTTGCTCAGGTACTCGTGGCCGCCCTGATAGCCCATCTTGGCTGCGAACCAAGTAATCAGCACGGAGGGGACGATGGAGATGAGAAGGGCCAGGATCGGGCCCATGATGGAGCCCTGCTGAGCCAGCTGAACGCCCAAGCCAAAGGCGATAACGCGGATGGTGCCCTGGAAGAAGGAGTCACCGATGCCGGAAAGCGGGCCCATAAGGGAGGTCTTGACCGCGTTAATCGAATCGGGGTTGAAGTTCTCGGGATCCTTGGCGTACTCCTCCTCCATGGAGGCGGCGAGGCCCAGGATGAAAGCGCTCGTCTGCGGGGTGCAGTTGTAGAACGCCATGTGACGGTGGTAAGCCTCTTTCTTAGCAGCAAGCTGCTTGGGGTCGGACTCGTCCGGATAGAGGCGATCGAGCGTGGGAACCATACCGTAGAGGAAGCCCATGTTCATCTGACGCTCGTAGTTCCAAGAGGCCTGGATGGCCCAGGAGCGCCAGAAGAACTGGCTGACCTTCTTGTTCAGGGACACGTCCTTGGTTGCGGTTGCCATAGTGTGTTCCTCCTTAGTCTTCGTCGTCTTCGAGCGGATCGTAGTCGGAATCGACACCGGCGGCTGCATGGGAACCGTTGAACTTGAAGCCCATGAAGACGACAGCCAGGCACACACCGATCAGAGCGACCGCGATGACGGACAGGTTGAGGTAAGCGGCGAGCAGGAAACCGATGAACAGGAACGGAGTCATACCCTTCTTGATCATCATGGTGAGCAGCAGGGCCAAGCCGTAGGCGGTCATGATCTTGGTCGAAACGTTAAGACCAGTGGACAGCCACTCGGGAACCATGTTGACGATGGCCTGAACCAGGTCGGTGCCAACAAAGACGGCGAGGAAGATCGGCAGGAAGTACATGATGGCGTACAGACCGGAGCCGGCGCAGATGTGCATACGGTAGGCGGTCTTGAACTTTCCGTTATCGATCGCGCTATCGGCCACATGGGTGAGGGCGGCGATGATGGAACGGAAGACAATGCCGAGGAGCTGACCCAGGACGGCGACCGGGATGGCGATCGTCATGGCGGTCTCGGCGGAAGCATCGGTCAGGCATGCGAAGGCAGCGGCCACGATGCCGCCCAGGACCATATCGGGCGGAACGGCAGCGCCGACCTGCACCAGGCCCATGGAAACGAGCTCGACGGCGGCACCGACGGCAAGGCCGGTGGGCACATCGCCCAGCAGCAGACCGACGAGCGTAGCGCCAACGAGGGGCTGCTCGAAGTTAAGACGACCGAGCAGGCGGGAGTCCCACATGCAGAACACGCCGACGAGGCCGACGAGCACCGCACTGATGAACGTATTCATACCCTTCTCCTTTCAGTCAGGCAAAAGCCTGGTTGATTACAGCTTGGCGTCGATGTCGACGCTCTGATACGTAGGGGTCTGCTGGACGTAGAGCTTGATGCCCATGTCGAGCAGCTGGTTGACGTCGGCCTTCTGGTTGGCGTCGAGGAAGACGGAGCTGTCCTTGCCGCCGACCTGATCGGCACCGTCGTGGTTGGCGGTGGCGCCCAGGTTGATAGCGTCGAGCTTGTAGCCCTGGCAGAACTGCAGCATCTCGGCCGTGTTGCCAAAGACGAACATGACGCGCTCGCCGAGGGTGTTGAGCTTGTCCATCTTGGCGAGGGCACGCTCGACGGTGAAGACGTTCAGGCGCACGCCCTGGGGCTTGGCCAGCTTAAGAGCGCCCTTCTTGATGTCATCGTTGGCGGCAGCGTTGTCGACGACGATGATGCGCTCGGCCTGAACCTTGGTGGTCCAGGTAAAGACGACCTGGCCGTGCAGCAGACGGTAGTCAAGACGTGCGAGGACGATCTTGGCGGGACCGGAGCTGTGACGGGACGCCTTGGCCTTCTTGGCGGGAGCCGCGGCGGCCTCGACCGGTGCGTTGGGGTTGGTCAGACCGGTGCGGGCCTCATTGATGAGGGCCGCGAGCTCGGCGCCCTTGACGGGGGCGGGGCTCATAGCAAGCGTGAGCGCCAACGGGATGTTGAAACCGCTGACAACCGTGAACTTCGTGCCGTTCTTGGAAAGCTCGACCATGCTGTTGTTGACCGAGCTGCCGAGCATATCGGTCAGCACATAGACGGTGTCGTCCGCGTTGAACGTGGCGATCATAGCCTCAACCTTATTGGTGATGGGCTCCTTGTCGTCACGAGCAAGCGACACGACGTGGACGTTCGACACGTCGCCGAGAACCATCTCGAGCGTGTCTTTGGCGCCTGCGGCCAGGCCGCCATGAGATGCGAGAATGATCTGATTCATCTTGCCTCCTCCTTTTCGTTATGGTCATTATAACGTCTTATACGTTGCTTATATTGCTAATTAGTATAAAGACCGTTCGCGGGTGAAAATCGACCGTTGACGGGTTTAACGTACTCGAAACGTTGGACTGGGTAGGCCGGCGCTAGCTGGATAACCCCAGGTCAGACCCTGCGCGCAATCCCCTATCGCACGAAGTACCAGGGGCTTTCCTGTACGGTGGGTTCCAGCGCAATGCCGGTGCGTTCCTTAAACAGATCCATGTCCTGAGATTTTTCGGTCCACCACGCGTTGGGCTTAAAGGTCATGCTCTCAATGACATGACCGACAAACACACTGTTGCGCAGCTTGGAGAAGTCGGTGTTCATAATCAGGATGGACGCGAGCACCAACACGATGCCCAGGACTTTAATCGCGCCGGCGGGCTCGGCGTAGACACCAATGCCCACCAGTACGGTGACGACCGTCTCGAAAGACATTACGACGGGAACTTTCGATGTCTCGAGCCCCATGGACAGACCCTGCATATATAAGATGTAAGCAACGGCTGTGGGGATGAGTCCAAAGCCAAGGAACAGCAGCAGCAGCTGTGGCGACATTGCCGCGGCGACATCCGGCCACGGAGCCGCGATAGCTGCCATAACCGCACCGCCAAAAACAAAGCCCCAAAACGTGACAGCCAGCGGGTGGACCGTCTTGGTTGCTATTCGGCTAAACACCGCGAGCGACGCACCACAAAGGCCTGCAATCACGCCCGACGTGACGCCCCAAACCGAAAAATGAAAACCGGAAAGGTCGCCATTGGTCACTGCAAGCACGCAGCCTACGATGTTAAAGACAATGGCAACGAGCTTGTTGGGGGTCACGTCCTCGCGATAAAGCACGCGGCCGAGCATGACGCCAAACACCGGCGAGGTGTAGAGCAGCACCGAGGCCGTGGACATGCCCACCTCGCCCATGCACTCGTAATAACAGGTGTTGGCGGCGGCCAAACCGACGATGCCGACAAGCGCACAGGGAACAAGCTCTTTAGGGCTTGCCTTGAACAGGGCCAGCGGACCCTGAGCCACGGTAGACCCCTCACCCGGACGGCAGCCCATAAACATCAGGACCGGCGCCAAGATAAGCGCTCCGACCAACAAGCGAAAGGCAGCCATGCTCTGGGACGAAACGCCCATGGCCGAGATGCCGTTTACAAAGATTCCGATGCTGCCCCACATAAGCGCGGCGATCAGCACCAGCACATAGCCCAGATTGCTTTTCTTCAACGCAGCCTCCTCGGTATTGTTTCCAATATGTTTCACACTACGTTATAGTCGTTATATACATTTTTCAAGACACAAATCGGCGAGCGGAAAAATCTGCTCGCCCACACACTCATTGGGTACTCATTGGGGACGCCCTTAAATGACTGGTCATTCAAGAACGCCCCCCAACGACTAGGACTGTCCCCAACTGCCGGCAGAAAAGGAACGTCCCCAACGTCTAAGGCGCCGCTGGTTGAGCATAAGTCAGCGAGCGGGCCGCATTTGAGGCAAGGTGACGTGAAACGAAAGGGCGCTGACCTTCTGGTCGCGCCCTTGAAGTTGAACGTCAGATTGCCCAAATGCGGACCGCGCAGCGTCGAGCCGTTACGCGGTTTGGTAAAACCGCGTAACTAATACTCAAGCTTCCACATGTAGCGGCGCGTCATGTAGTCCTTGTGAGTAACGGCAGAGAGTGCACGCATATACACGTTGTTGAGGATCGGGGCAAAGATCAGGTGGTTGAAGTACTCGCTCACGCTGTCCTTGATGTCGTTGAGGCCGAGCTCCTTGGCGTCAAGCTGATAGACGCGCTCGCCACCGTACTGGTTGACGAAGCGGATGCCGCGCTCGTCGTTGCAGCGGCTGCGGCCGACGCTGATGAGCTGGAACAGCGAGGTACGCTTGTCCAGGATCTCGAAGGGACCGTGGAAGAAGTCGCAGGTGTTGATGGTGCAGGAGTCAATCTGCAGCATCTCCTGCACGTTGCAGATGCTAAAGACGTAGGCGGCACCAAAGAGCGGACCCTGAGCCATGACGTTGATGCAGGGCTTGTCGGCGTTCTGCTCGGCCCACTTGGCAGCAAGCGGACGGGTGTACTCGACGGCCTTGCGATAGATGGGGTCGACCAAGTCGAACGCGGCCATAGCGGTCTCGTACTCGGCATAGCCCTCGGTCTGCTGCGTAAGCTCCATGGCGATCATGGTCACGACGGCGGAGTTGGTGCGGCCCATGCAGGACTCGTCGACGGCCAAGCTGTCGTACTGGATCTTGTAGTCGCAGACCTCGGTGAGGCCGGACTCGTCAACATAGATGGCGATGGTGCTGGCGCCGTGGTCCTTGGCGACCTGGGCGGCGACGATGGTCTCCTTGGTGCCGCGCATGGACACGACGACGGCCAGGGTGTTCTCGTTAACGTAGGCGGGGGTTGCGTGCACGAACTCGTTGCTGGTGTAGCTGGAGCTCACGACCTGCGTGGCCTCGTGCTCCATAAAGTACTGGGCAGGATAGTTGCCGCCGTTGGATCCGCCGGCACCAATCCACACGACGCGCTTGATGCCGCCCTTGTCTGCCTTGTCAGCCAAAACCTGGGAGACGACATCCTTAACCTGTTCCTGAGTAGTCATCGTGCATCAGCCTTTCTTCTCGTTTGATGCTCTCGATGGCATACAAGTTACATACATGTTTTGGTTATGTCGACTAGTTGTATGCTATATTTGACTTAGAAATTCTGCTGGTAAGGTTTTCGACTTCTCGTTACCAGCAGTTTTGTTGTTGTATTGAATACATGCTTGATTAGACTCGCATACAAGTTAGATACAGGTTGATCGCATGAAAGCTTCGTCTAAAAAGAAACTGGCCCAATACGAGCGCTTGGCGGGCATGCTGCGTGACCGCATCGCCGCCGGCGTCTACGCGCGCGAAGACAAGCTGCCGTCCGAGATGGAACTCATGGACGAATCGGGGCTGTCGCGCAGCACCGTGCGCCACGCCCTTAAGGTGCTCATTGATGAGGGCCTGGTGCGCACCGAGCGCGGGCGTGGCGCCTTTGTGGCCGACACGCCCGCGCTCCACGAGAACAACCTGGTGTTTTCGAGCTATACCAAGCAGGTCGAGGGCCAGGGCATGAAGCCCACCA
This sequence comes from Collinsella aerofaciens, assembly GCA_052344885.1. GTDB lineage: Bacteria > Actinomycetota > Coriobacteriia > Coriobacteriales > Coriobacteriaceae > Collinsella > Collinsella aerofaciens_CC. The sequence continues at coordinate 13,756 of DAWDYI010000027.1, read as the reverse complement.
CGCGCACGGTGGACTCGGGCTTTACCAAGGCGGGCGGCAGCATAGCTAAGTTCTTTGATGCCGCCGTGGGCAGTAAGCTCGTCAAACTTGTCCGTCTGCGTTATCTGGACGATGCGCCACTGTGCCTGGAGACCACCTATCTGCCGCCAAGCTTTGGGTCGCTCATCGATCGCGATATCAACGGTTCGCTCTACGCCACGCTGCGTCAAGAATTCCATCGCGCGCCGGCACAGGGACATAAGACCTTTGAGGTGTGCTATGCCTCGCAAAACGAAGCGTTTTTGCTCAACGTCGAGCGCGGGCAGGCGCTGATCCTGATCACCGACTACGTCTACGACACCGACGGCCGACCGCTCCATGTCTCTAAGCGCATCCAACGCACCGACCGCGCCAAATACACCGAGCCAATCGGCTAACCTGCCAAAATAAACCTGTCCCTAAATGATAGGTTTGGGGAGGTCGGGGAACCAGGTTGGTTTGGGTTGGTTGGGTGTGCGCTCGGCTAGGACCAGCTCCATCCAGCACATGTCGTACCAGCGGCCGAACTTTTGGGCGCAGCGATCGAAGGTGCCCACCAGGCGATATCCCATATGAGCATGGAAATCCTGACTGTTGTGCGTCAGGTACTCATCGTCCTTATCGTGCGGCACGGCAATGAGCGCGCACATGTTGGTGATGCCCATCGCGATCAGGCATTGTTTGAGCGCATCGTGCAGCTTGCGGCCCAGCCCGCCGTGACGCACGTCGCGCGCCAGGTAGATCGACGTCTCGACCGACCAGTCATATGCCTCGCGGCTGTTGAGCGGACTCACATAGGCATAACCTACCGGACGCCCGTCCAGCTCCATCACCAGATACGGATAGCGCTTGAGCGTACGCTCGATGCGCCCGGCGAACTCCTCAACGCCCGGCACCTCGTATTCGCAGGTAATCGCCGTCTGGCGCACATACGGCTCATAGATGGCAAGCAACGCCGGCGCGTCTTCGGGCGTCGCCAGGCGAATCGTCGGCTCGGACATCTCGGTCATACAACCCTTCTCCCTCAAAAACAAAGGCCGCCTTGCGCCAAGTCCAGGCACAGGGCGGCCCCTTGTCATTACATCAGACTACAGGACAGCCGCCAGCGCGTCGATGTCCTCCTGCGTCGTGGCCCAGCTGGTGCAAAAGCGCACCACCGTGTGGGTATCGTCGTACTTTTCCCAGTACTCGATCGCCGCATGCTCGCGAATGCGGGCCATGTCCTCGTTGGGCAGAATCACGAACTGTTGGTTTGTGGGCGTCTCCAAGAAGAACCGGTAGCCGTGCTCGTGCAGCACGCGACGAAGCGCCCGCGCGGTTTCGATCGCCTGACGGCCAATCTCAAAATACAGGCCGTCGGTAAAGAGCGCCTCAAACTGCACGCCCGTCAGGCGACCCTTGGCCAACAGCGCGCCGTGCTGCTTAATACGCGGAATGGGATGCGCCGGGGCGTGCACGCCGCAGAACACCACAGCCTCGCCGCAAAGCGCGCCGCACTTGGTGCCGCCAATGTAGAATACGTCGCACAGCTGCGCCAGCTCGGGCAGGGTAATGTCGCACTCATCGGCCGCCAGCGCATAGGCCAGACGAGCACCGTCCACAAACAGCGGAATCTCGCGCTTCTGGCACACCGCGTGAATCGCCGCGAGCTCGGCCTTGGAGTACAGCGTGCCGTACTCGGTCGATAGACTCACGTACACGGCACCCGGGAACACTGTGTGCTCGTAGCTCTCGTTTTCGTAGAACACCTGGATATAGTTCTCGAGGTCCTCGGCGTGCATCTTGCCCTCGTAGCCGGGGATGGTGAGCACCTTGTGGCCGCCAAACTCGATGGCGCCCGCCTCGTGACAGGCAACGTGGCCAGTCTCGGCAGCAACGACGCCCTCGTAGGGCGCAAGCAGCATGTCGATCACCGTCGCGTTGGCCTGCGTGCCGCCCACCAGAAAAAACACGTCGGCATCGGGGGCCTGGCAGGCCTCGCGAATAAGTTGCTTGGCGCGCTCGGTATGCGCATCGGTACCGTAGCCAGGCTGCGGTTCCATGTTGGTATCGACGAGCGCCTGCAGCACTGCCGGATGTGCACCGTGGGAATAGTCGTTGTTGAACGCGAGCATGGCAATCCTCTCTTACCGGGTATCGGCCAGATGATTCAAACGGAGCTATTGTACGCCGCTGGGATAGGCAATGCGCGCGGCAAGGCACTCAAGTGCCAGTACCAGAGCAAAACCGCAGCTCACGTCACTCAAAAAGTGCGCTCCGATCACGATGCGGCCAAACGCGACGAGCGCCGCGACCACAGCCGCCGTCCAAAAGACCACACGACGGCGCGACGGCTTTTCCTTAAAGGCCGTCGCGGGAAGCCCAGCGAGCATGAGGCCGATTGCCGCGTGCGCCGTGTGTCCGCTCGCAAACGACTTAAAGCCGTCCTTGACTACACCGGCGGCAATATAGACCCACTTGTCGGGGTTGCCGATCACCCACCACGGCTGAAACTCGAGTCCCTGCGTCACCTCGATCACGCGCATGCGTGGGCGCGACCACAGCGGCTTGACAATCACGTTGAGGATGATGGCCTGAGCGACCCACACGGCAAGCACCATCAACGCCCAGCGCACGAGATCGTCGGGCTCGGTCGTGCGCGTGAGGCGATAGACGATAAGGTTGGCGGCGATAACCAGCGCAAACGTCAGCACCAACTGAGCCGCGATGAGTTTGCCGCCAACCTTCAGGGACGAGACGATCTCATAGCCGGCCAGGCCAACGTTGACGAGGATGCCGAGCACGGCGAGCCATTTGCTCCCCCTGGAGTCGGGACGCACCGCGCGCACGAGCATAACGCCCGCGATGCTCGCCGTCAGCTCAAACGGCAGCTCGCCGGCGGCCTCGATAAAGCGACCGTACATGCTGCCGATATTGAACAGCGCGCTCGAGATCTGATAATCGAAGAAACTGCCCACGCCCAGACAAAGGCACAGGACAACCGCGATCATGGCGACATCTTTCTTATAGATGTATCCGAACATGCTTTCCTTTCGATGGAGCCAGAGTGCCCAAATGGGGTGTTTGCAGCGTCGACTCGCTAGTCATCATCACTAGCGCCCAGCTGTTGCAGCAGCATGAGCGCCGCGGCCACCGGGCCGGTGCCGTCGTTGGCGTCGAGACCGCGACCCAGGCCGCTGCCCGCACCGGCGCCTGCCTTGTAGGGTACCGACAGCTTGCGGCTCTTGGGGAAGTTCACCGCGCCATAGCGGGTCTTAAGCTCAAAAGCCACCTTCTTGGGCACGTCGACGCCCAAAAACGTGATGCGACCGCCACTGAGCGTGACGCTCTCGAGCCCCAGGCGCTCGCCGCGAATGCGGATTCGTGCGCGATTGAACAGGTTGAGTCCCGCCAGCGGCAGCTCGCCATGCGCAGCCTCGGTCTCCTCCTGCACCTCATCGATGCTCTCCAGGTCCTCGGCCGCTGCAAGCTTACGGTACACGAGCACGCGCTGATCCACCGCCGGCAGGTACTCCTCGGACAAGAAGTAGTCGGCCGGCAGGTTAATACCCACGCTCGCCGCCTCCACGCCGGCATCGTCATCGCCGCGCGCCTCGGCCACGGCCTGTCCCAGCATCTGCGTAAACAGGTCAAAGCCCACGCTCGACAGGTTGCCGTGCTGCTCGGCGCCCATAAGCGAGCCGGCACCACGGATCTCCAGGTCGCGCATGGCGATGCGCATGCCGCTGCCCAGGTCCTGGAACTCGGAAAGTGCGGTCAGGCGCGCCGTCGCCTCCTCGGTGAGAGGCAGCTCGCCCGGGAACATAAAGTACGCGTAGGCCTGCGTGGCAGAGCGGCCCACACGGCCCTTGAGCTGGTAGAGCTGTGCCAGACCCAGGCGCTGCGAGTCCTCGATGATCAGCGTGTTGGCGGTCGCGTTGTCTATGCCGCTCTCCACGATGGTCGTGGCGATGAGCACGTCGATCTTTTTGGTCGCGAACTCGATCATCACGTCCTCGACCTCGCGCGGGCTCATCTTGCCGTGCGCCACGCCCACGCGCGCCTCGGGCGCGGCCTCGTGCACGCGCGCCACGGCGTCGTCGATGGTCTTGACGCGGTTGGACACGTAATACACCTGACCGCCGCGGCCCACCTCCAGGCGAATCGCCGCGCTCACCACATCGGGGTCGTACTCCCCCACGTGCACGATCACGGGACGACGCCCGGTCGGCGGCGTCGTGATCAGGCTCATGTCGCGCACGCCACTCGTGGCCATCTGCATGGTTCGCGGAATGGGCGTTGCCGAAAGCGTGAGCACGTCGATCTGCTCGCGCAGGTTCTTGAGTTGCTCCTTGTGCTGCACACCAAAGCGCTGCTCCTCGTCGATGATCACCAGGCCCAGGTTCTTGGGGTTCACATCGGCCGAAAGCAGGCGGTGCGTGCCGATGAGCACATCGATCGTGCCCTCGGCAAATGCCTTGAGCGCGCGCTTCTGCTGCGCCGGCGTGCGGAAGCGGCTGAGCACCTCGACCTCGAGGCCAAACGGAGCAAAGCGCTCAAAGAACGTCTCGTAGTGCTGCTGGGCAAGAATGGTCGTGGGGCAGAGCACCATGACCTGGCGGCCGGAGTCCACGCACTTAAACGCCGCGCGCAGGGCAACCTCGGTCTTGCCGAAGCCCACGTCGCCGCACAGCAGGCGGTCCATGGGCTTGGGCGCCTCCATGTCGGCCTTAATGTCGGCGATGGCCTCCAGCTGGTCGCGCGTCTCGTCGTAGGGGAAGCTCTCCTCCATCTCAATCTGCTCGGGCGTGTCGGGCGGACAGGCGATACCGGTAATCGACGAGCGGCGCGTATACAGGTCGACCAGATCAAACGCCAGCTTTTTGGCGTTCTTGCGCGCCTTGTTGGTGGCACGCGTCCAGTCGGCGGTATTGAGCCTGGTCAGGCGCGGCTTGTCGCCGTCGGGGCCAACGTAGCGCGTGATGCGGTCGACCTGCTCGAGCGGCACGTAGAGCTTGTCGCCATCGGCATATTCCAGCAAAAAGTAGTCGCGTTCCTTGCCGCCCACTTCCTGGCGCGCGATCTCGCTAAAGAGCGCGATGCCGTGGGTAGCGTGCACCACGTAGTCGCCCGGCTTAAACGGGAAGGTGATCTGCGTAATGTCAACCTTGCGGCGGCTGCGCGCGCGGTTGGCATCCATGCGGGCATTGAGGTCGGCGATCGAGAACACGGCCAAATTGGCGTCGGGCACCACCACGCCCTGCGGCAGGGCAGCGTCCACAAAGGTCACGCGCCCGCGCGAGATGGTGGGCACGGCAGCGCCGGCGGCAGCCTGCGCGGTGCCCGCCTCGAGCGAACGGGCGTTGAGCGCGTCGGCCTTACGCTCGCGAATGGAAGCATGGGCCTCCTGGCGTGCGGCACGGTCGGCGGAATCCGCCGCCGCCACGCGCACACGGTCGCCGATAACACCAGCGTTTTCGGGGGCGGACGTCAGCGACTCCTCAAAGGTAATGCCCTCGTCGCCAAAGGTGAGCTCCATCGACTCGCGCGCACCGCGGTCGGGAATGGCAAACACGCAGGCGTAGCGCTTGCCCACGACTTCCTGAATGCGCGTCATAAAGCGATTGTCCGAGCCCGCAATGGCCGGCTGCTCAATCTTGAGCTCCGCCGTCACCGCGCCGCCGGCACGGATCAGGCTCACGTAGTTCAGGCGCTGCTGGGCACCAAAATCGAGCTGCTGGGCACGTACATACAGGCCATCCAGCCGGTCAATCCCTGCCTCGCCAGCACGCGCCTCGATATCCTCGTAGGCACGCAGGCAATCGTCGAACAGCGAGCGCGGCTCGGACAGCACCACGAGCGCCTTGCCGCTCACGTGCGCCAGCGGGCTCACGGTCTGGCCGTACATTACCGGCAAAAAGCGGTCGAGCTCGGGTGTAACGATGCGCGCATCCACCATCTCGAGCAATGCGGCCAGCTTGTTGTCGTCCTGGCTAGCGCGATAGAGCGCCACATGCATGTTGTGGACGGCCTCGTCGGTAAGCGCCAGCTCACGGCAGGGGAAGATCTCGATGCTGTCTTCGTTACCGATGGTCTGCCCCGTTGAGCTCACCATGCGACGGATGCGGTCGATCTCGTCGCCAAAGAACTCAATGCGCACGGGCGCTTTTTCCTGCGCGGGAAACACCTCGACGGTGTCACCGTGCACGCGGAACAGGCCGGGCGCGTCGGCGGCGCCGGCATTGGTGTAGCCCATGCCCACCAGACGCTGCGGTACCTCATCAAAAGGAATCTCCTCGCCCACTGCAAAAGTAGTGGACTCCCAGTAGCGACTCTCGACCGGCGGCACGCAGCGCAGCAACGCGCGAGCCGAGGCAACCATGATGCAGTTGTCCCCGCGCACGATGCGTCCCAGGGCCTCGCATCGCTGCGCTACCACGGCGTCGTCGGGCGCCTGCTCGCGCCACGGATAATCCTTGCGCTCGGGGAAACGGCACACATGCGCCAGGCCCACGTAGGCGGCAAGGCTACGAGCGGCGCGATCGGCCGCATCCTCGCCGCTCACAACGTAGACCGTCGGGCGCGGACGGCGCGCAAACTGGGCGGCCGCCATAAGCGTGCGACCCGACTGCGACACGGCCAGCGTCACGTCCTCGCCGGCATCGAGTCCGGCCTCGACGGTCTGCAGCGCCTCGGCAGTGTAGAGCTGCGCGGCTATACGGTGAATGAGCATGCTGTTCCTCCGGCATCGCAACGCCAAAAGCCCGCCGGGGCAAGCTCGGCGGGTCGTACGTCAAATACATTGTCTGTCATGGTAGCGCATGGAGAGGACTCCGGCTCAAGGGCAAGCCCAGCCCCGCAAAAAACGCCAGACGAAAATGCGCTCCGCCCTACCCCGCTACGCGCACGCTGGGGCACAAATCTGCCAGCGGACACTCGTCACACTTGGGTTTGCGGGCGTCGCAGATCTCGCGACCGAAGGTGATCCACTGATGGTTGACCGACTCCCAATACTCGTGCGGCAAAATCTTGAGCAGATCCTGCTCGGTCTTGAGCGGCTCCTTGGCATGCGTCTTGGGACTCAGCATCAGGCGGTGCGCAATGCGGTTGACGTGCGTGTCCACCGCAATGCCCTCCACGATGCCATACCCCACGTTGAGCACGATGTTCGCCGTCTTGCGTCCCACGCCCGGCAGCTTCACGAGTTCCTTCATGTCGGCCGGCACCTCGCCGCCATAGTCGGCGACGATCATCTGCGCGGCCTCGACGGCATGCTTGGCTTTGCTCTTGTAGAAGCCGAGTGACTTGATGGTGTCTGCCACGTCAGCCACGCTCGCCCCGGCCATGGCCTCGGGCGTGGGCCACTGGGCAAACAGCTTCGGCGTCACCTTGTTGACCTGCGCGTCGGTCGTTTGCGCCGAGAGCAGCACCGCGATCAGCAGGCGGAAGGGATTCTCGTGGTCCAAAAAGCACTCGACCGGGCCATAGCGACGGTTGAGGCGCTCACACACCTCAACGGCGCGCTCGCGCTTGGCGGCATTGGTCTCGCGTGGCATAACGACTCCTCGGCTCAACGGCACAATAAACTTATGGGCACAATTGTCCCACGTCCGAGACGCTTACGCCTCCAAGAATGCGCCGGTCTGACGGCTCCACAGGCTCGCGTACTCGCCACCCGCCTCGACAAGCTGCGCATGCGTGCCGTCCTCGACAATCTCGCCATCGGCCAGCACCACAATGCGGTCGAGCGCCGCCACGGTGGACAGGCGATGTGCCACCACAATGGAGGTACGTCCACGCATCAGGTTCTCGAGCGCCTCCTGCACCAGCGCCTCGGACTCGCTGTCGAGGGCAGAGGTCGCCTCGTCGAGCACCAGAATCGGCGCGTCGGTTAGGATGGCACGGGCGATGGCCACGCGCTGACGCTGGCCGCCCGAGAGCTTGACGCCGCGCTCACCCACCATGGTGTCAAAGCCACGGGGCAAGCGGTCGATAAACTCCATGGCATTGGCCAGGCGCGCGGCCTCGCGAATCTGCTCATCAGTGGCGTCGGGACGACCGTAGGCAATGTTTTCGCGAATGGAGCGATGGAACAGCAGCGCCTCCTGCGGCACGTAGGCAACCTGGCGGCGCAGGCTCTGCTGCGTGCAGCGCGAGACATCCTGACCGTCCACGAGCACGCGGCCGCCCTGAACATCGTCCAGGCGCAGCAGCAGCTTGGTGAGCGTCGTCTTACCCGAGCCCGACTTGCCCACCAGGCCCACGCGCTGGCCCGCCGCCACATGAAGCGTCAGGTCATCGAACACGCTCTCGCCCGCCGCAGCGTCACGGTACGCAAAGCTCAGGTGCTCAAAATCAATCGCGCCCTCGGTCACTTTGAGCTCAGGGGCGTCCGGGTCGTCTGCCACCAAACGTGGCTCGTCCAGCACGCGCGTCATCTCGGCCGCATCGCCCAAAGCGCGGTTGATGCGCTGCATCATGGAACTCACGTAGTTCAGGCGCATGGTGAGGTTATAGGTATAGGTAAAGATCATGACGAGCGAGCCGGCCGAGATGCCAAACCACGCGTTGCCGCCCGCCACGAACACACTCACCACGGCCATGGTGATGACGATAAGACCCGAGGTCGTAAAGTTGCGCTGCATCATGGCGTGCATCGAGACCGTCTCGGCATCGCGCGCGGCACGATCGGCGGCGTCGAACAGATCGCGTTCAAAGTCCTCGCGCCCGCAGGTCTTGACGGCCAAGATGTTCGTGACCGCGTCGGAGAGCACGCCCGAGAGCTTGTTCTGCGCGGCGGACGTCGCGGCCGAAAGCGGCATGATGCGCTTGTACATAAGCCAGACAAACGCGATGTAGACGACCATGATGCACACCAGGATCACGGTAAACGTCGGTACCACCGGGGCGAGTGCGGCCACGGTGCAGATGACCGAGGTGATGGTGGGGATGAGCGAATACACCGTCACGTCCACCAGCCCCGTGTAGCCGCTCATAAAACGACTCGTCTGGCTCACGAGCGATCCTCCAAAGCGGCTGGTATGGAATGTCATGGATTGGTTGGAGAGCGTGTCGAAGCATAGACGCGCCAGGTGATAGTTGCCTGCAATCTCGAGCTTGTAGACGGTGTAGTCCTGTAACTTGGAGAGGATCTGACCCACCAGGTTAACGAGTACGAGCGCCAGGATATAGGGGCCGAAGACCTCAAACACCTGGTCACCCGCCACGGGACCGGCTTGAACGCGGTCGACAATGAGGGCCATCACATAGGTATTGGCAAACGTCAGCAAAAAGATGTAGCCCGCCGACGAGAACACCGAGAGAAAGACAATCAGCGGCTGCGTGCGCGTGACACCCCAAAACCGCTGCAGCGTGCGGCGCACGGTGGAGCGGCTGAGCGGGCTGGTGCTTCTCTGAGACATGGGCTTCCTTTCGCATCTGATAGGGCGAAACGCCATTGTTGCACATTGGAGCACGCTCCAGACAAGTGCGATACGAAAAGCGGTAGGGCGCCCGCGTTTGCACCGGTGCCCCGCCGTCTTGTTGCAATTAGTCCTCGTCTTCTTGGTCTGTGGGAAGGCCCGCGGGCGTGAGTCCCAAGATCTCATCGACTTGGTCGGCGTCTTCCAGTGCGTCGATGTCCTTGAGCTTGCGCTCCATGACGTTGGTGCGCGTGGTGATGATGCCCTCGACCGTTTTGCCCGCGGTCTCGATCTGCTGCTGGGCGCGGCGCAGCGCCGCCTGATAGCGCGGCAGCTCGGCCTTGACGGCGGAGAGCACGCGCAGCACGTCGTCGGTACGTTTTTGCAACTTAAACGTCTGATAGCTCATCTGCAAGCTGTTGAGGATGGCCGCCATGGTGCTGGGACCGGCAACGTTGACGTGATAGTCGCGGCCCAGGGTCTCGATAAGCCCGGGGCGGCTGACGACCTCGGCGTACAGTCCCTCAAACGGAACGAACATAATGCCAAAGTTGGTCGTTGCCGGCACACTCAGGTACTTTTCGCAGATGTCCTTGGCCTCGCGCTTGACCATGGTGTCGAGCGTCTTGCGCGCAGCCGCCACGGTCTCCGCATCGCCCGACTCCTGCGCGTCGAGCAAGTGCTCGTACGCGTCGCCCGGAAACTTAGAGTCAATCGGCAGCAGCACGGGGTCGCCCTCGTCCACCGGCAGCTTGACGGCAAACTCAACACGCTCCGAGGCGCCGGGCCTGGTGGCAACGTTTTCCAGATACTGGTCGGGCGTGAGGATGTCCGCCAGAATTGCACCCAGCTGTACCTCGCCCAAAATGCCACGCGCCTTCACGTTGCCCAGCACGCGCTTAAGGTCGCCCACGCCGGTGGCGATGGACTGCATGTCGCCCAGACCCTTGTACACGGCCTCGAGCTGGTCGCTCACCTGCTTAAACGATGCAGACAGGCGGTCGTTGAGCGTGCGGGAGAGTTTCTCGTCCACCGTCGCGCGCATCTGATCGAGTTGCACGTTGTTGTCCTTGCGGATGGCGCCCAGCTGGGCATCGACCGTCTCGCGCACCTTGTCCAGGCGATGCTCGATGCCCTCGCGGTTGGCGCCGAGCTGTTGGGCCGTCTCGCGGCGCAGGTCATCCATCCGGTCACCAGCTTGCGAAAACTCGCGTGCGATGGTCAGGTAACGTTGCTGCTCCACGGCCGCATCTGTCGTCTGCTGCTGCGCGATGGCATTGGCCGTGCGGCGGGTTTCGGCCAGCGCGACGTTCAGGGCATCGAGCGCGTTGTTAGCCTGCTCGAGTGCTGCCAACGTTTCCGCGCTACTGTCGACACGCTCCCGCAACTCGGCACGCAGGCTCTTGAGTTGGAGGGCGCAAGCCACAGCAACCCCCACCGCCACCAAGGCGATCACAACAAGCACAATATCAATAGCAGACATAAACTCCGCCCAACAAACCCAATCGAGCACCAATCAAAACCGCGATCAATCTTACCCCGCCATACGCACCGGGCGCCCGGTCCCTTCTTGGGCGCCCCTCTCCTCCGCATATTCCATAATGCGGCGCGCCGTTTTCCTGCTCACCTTTGAGTCATCGCCGGCCAAGTATGCGTATACGTTTCCTTTATTCAGGCGCAGAGCACGGCAGAGGCCATAGCGCGTTACACCCGATTCCTCCAATGCTTCCAGCGTTTTCTTTCTCATCAGGGCGTTCACCCTTCTATCGGCCGCCGGCTTTTCCTTCACCGCTCTATACGCACGCCAAACGTTGGCATAACGATTTGGGAGCTCACTTTTGGCGCATAGAGACGCCATGCTACCCGCTTGACCGTACAAGGATAAAACGTCTCGGTAATCCCGTTCCATCCACGAGCCCTCGGATAAACCCAGAACGTATTCGGCTTTTCCTTGCGCCAAAGCGAGCAAAAACAGAGGCTCCGCCACGCGCGGCGCATCCGTCGTCGCCTGCTCAACCAATTTTCTAAAACTCAGCGACCGCTGTCCGGATAGCTCTCGGCAATAGCCTTTTAAGAATCCCTCAAAGGTCAGATTCAACCGAGCACCTCCTTTTTGTATTGCCTGTATGCACAGACCATCTCTTGATAACTCCGCTCCGAAGGCGACGACGCCAGCGCCTCTCCCTCGTCGAATATAAGCCGTTCGAGCAACCCCCAATCAAGTCGGTCGACGAATGCCTGACTATGAAGATCGATGATGTCGTTCGGACGACAGGCATAGAGCTTCATTACCGCCAGGTCCTCCAAGGATGGCGTAAAGTACCTGATAAAACGCGCCCCAATATCCAAGGGAATCAAACGATCTTCGTAATTGAACGGCATCTGATTACAATATGCCACCGCCATACCATTCACCTCGGGGTATCGAGCTATGATCTCGCGGAGGCACCTATCTGCCTCAAACACATCAATGTCATGTGTAACCGAACGATTCGTCACATCGTTTAGCATGAAGGCGCTTCCTCCCACCAATACAACGTTCGGCCTGTCGTCTCTTGGACCTATTTCCAGCTCCGCCTCTTCGTCAATGCCCAAAAGAGTCTGTTCTAAATCCTGCTTATACATAACAAATCCTATTATTATTCATCTTCAATAATACTATTAAGTCGCATGACAGGACCCACAGGATGCGAGGATTCTACTCATGGCGATAATCCCTACACCCTAGAAGTCCTAATGTGACAAACGCTAACTCTCCCAGCCGGCGCGGATTGTTGTTATGACATCGCCTAGGCGCTGGCCGAGGGCTGACAGATGTTGGAGCACCTCGTTGGGCGATGCGCCGTTGAGGATGCACGTGAGGGCATACGACGCCAGAAAGATGGCCGCAAGCCCTAACGGGATGAGCACGATCATCGCCAATATGCGCAAGCGCTGGCCCACACGGCGACGACGCGCACGACGCTTGTCGAACGCGAGCTCCTGCGCATATGAATCTTGCTGTACGGAATAGGCCTCTGGCGCCGATTTACACCCGGGCACAGCTGCAGGTACAGCAGCGGGCACGACATTTTGCGCAAAGGGCTGGGCTGCCGCCCCTTGCATTTGCATCTCTATAAGCCGTTGCTGTTGGCGCAACATGCGCTCGGCTTGTTGCTGCGGAGTCTCAAGAAACAGGTCCATGCTGGCCTCCAAAATCGGAGCATTCGACGCTTACGCTCAGCATCCCGCACCGCCAAGGCCACGGCAACGCAATCCGTAGCAATAGCTGCAAAGTTTCTTGTTGACAAAAGCTGTCGAAAACCTCAACAACTCCCCTACCAGCACTTTCTCTGAGCTTTTTTGTCGAATAATCTTTTGCCCTTCCACCAACCCGCCAACTAACCAAAACCTGACCAAAAGCTTGACGGAAATTGTGAAGACCGGGACCCCACACAAAAAGTGCCGCCCCAAAGGGGCGGCACGCAAACTTATTATCAGCTTTTCTGTAACGAGCATGCGACGACTCAACGCCGGAGCGCAGGGCGGGGAAACCTTTGCCTCGCGCGACCCTGCGAAGCCGTGAGCGAGAGGCAAAGGTTTCCCCGCCCTGCGCTCCGTGGTCGGTGAGGACAGACTACATGCCCGCGAAACCTCGGGCGGCGGTGGCGCACATAAACGCCAAGGCTAGAATCACGAGCGAGCCCGCGATGTCGACCAGCACGCCCATTGCGCGGCGCTCAAACAGCCAGCTCTCGAAGTGCGGGGCAACGTTGCGCCAGACACGCCACAACAAGATGCCCATGCCGATGACGCCGGGAATATTGAGCAACAAAATCTCGGAGCACAAGAGGCCGATCAGGTTGCCGGCGGCAAAGCCCGCATCGCCCTTGCAGTATTTGCGATAAATCATGTACAGCATGTACGCCACAAACGGCTGCAGACACGCCGAGATAAACGTAACCACCATCGAGGGGTCTTGAGAAAAGACATCGGTGAGCTTATCCACACTCGTAGCATCCTTAGAGGCCAGGAACAGACCGATGACCACCACGGGCACCACGCCCAAGATAACCTCGACCATCGTAAACAGCTTGGCGGTCAGGTCCTCACTCGCCGAATTCAAATGGGGCGCCCACTCAGGATGAGCATGCGCGCCGACCTTCTTGTCCTTCTCGGCACGATCGGCCTTTTTGCCCTCAGGGACCCGACGACCAGGATCCTTGCGAGTCCCCGCCGCAGCAACCCGAGCCCGAGACTTCTTACCCATAACCAACACCTCGCAAGAGGAAACGAATAGCCAACGCTACCTAGTGTACCCCACCCAAGAACGGTACCGTCCCAACCAATCCCCACAC
>DAWDYI010000026.1:0-32736 GCA_052344885.1 Collinsella aerofaciens | reverse complement strand
CATGCGGACTCCAAACCGGACCTGATGGTCCAACTTTTTGTCCGCAGTCCCGGTTACAATTACGTGCAGCATACTAACAACGGGAGGAATCGTGGCAAAAAAGCCCCAGGACGCTCAGCACAACCAACACGGCAAGCATGCCCAGCGCGGCCAGCAGCAAAAGCGTGGCGGCAAGGCCCAGGGTGGCCACGCCACTCATGCCCCAGCAGAGCCTGTCCGTCCCTGGCGCCCGGGCCGCGATAAGTTCCTCCCCGTCAGCCGCGCCGACATGGATGCACGCGGCTGGGACCAGTGCGACTTTGTCTACATCTGCGGCGACGCCTACGTGGACCACCCCAGCTTTGGCATGGCCATCATCAGCCGCGTGCTCGATGCACACGGCTACAAGGTGGGCATCATCTGCCAGCCCGACTGGACCGACCCCGCCAGCATCACGGTGCTCGGCGAGCCGCGCCTGGGCTTTCTCGTCAGCGCCGGCAACATGGACTCCATGGTCAACCACTATTCGGTGACCAAGCACCGCCGCCACACCGACGCCTATACTCCCGGTGGCGAGGAGGGGCGCCGCCCCAATCGTGCCGTCACGGTCTACGGCAACCTCATCCGTCAGACGTTCAAGGACGCTCCCATCATCATCGGCGGCATCGAGGCGAGCCTGCGCCGTCTGGCCCACTACGACTACTGGCAGGACAAGCTCAAGCGCTCGGTACTGCTCGACTCGGGCGCCGACATCCTCATCTACGGCATGGGCGAGCACGCGATCGTCGAGATCGCCGACGCGCTCGACGCGGGACTGCCCGTCGATCAGATCACCTATATCAACGGCACCGTCTACCGCACCGGCTCGCTCGACGAGGTCTACGATTACGATCTGCTGCCCAGCTGGGACGACCTTGCCGCCGATAAGCTCAACTACGCGCGTAGCTTTAACGTGCAGCAGCAAAACATGGACCCCATCACCGGGCATCGCCTGGTAGAACCCTACCCCAACAGCGTCTATGTGGTGCAGAACCCGCCGTCGGCGACGCTCACCACCGACGAGATGGACGAGGTGGCCGAGCTCCCCTACGCACGCGATTGGCATCCTGACTACGACGCGGCAGGCGGCGTGCCGGCCTTTGCCGAGATCAAGTTTTCCATTAGCTCCAACCGCGGCTGTTTTGGCGAGTGCTCGTTTTGCGCGCTCACCTTCCACCAGGGCCGCGTGCTGCAGATGCGCAGCCACGACTCGATCATGCGCGAGGCCGAGCTGCTCACGCGCGACCCGGAGTTTAAGGGCTATATCAACGACGTGGGCGGACCGACGGCAAACTTCAGCCGCCCTGCCTGCGACAAACAGCTCAAGCACGGCGTGTGCAAGAACAAGCGCTGCCTGTGGCCGAGCGTGTGCAAGAACATGGTGGTCGACGAGAGCGGCTACACGCAGTTGCTGCGCGACCTGCGCCAGCTGCCGGGCGTCAAGAAGGTCTTCGTCCGCAGCGGCATCCGCTTTGACTACACCATGGCCGACGCCTCGGACGAGTTTTTGCGTGAGTTGCTAGAGCACCATGTCTCGGGCCAGCTGCGCGTGGCACCCGAGCACGTGAGCGACGCGGTGCTGTCCGTGATGGGCAAGCCGAGCCGCGCCGTCTACGACGCGTTCTGCCATAAATTTGAACGCCTGAACCGCGAATACGGACTCAAGCAATACGTGGTGCCATACCTGATCTCGAGCCATCCCGGCTCGACCATGAAGGAAGCTGTGGACCTTGCCGAGGCCGTACGCGACATGGGCTATATGCCCGAGCAGGTGCAGGACTTCTGCCCCACCCCGTCCACCATGTCGACGTGCATGTACTACACCGGCGTGGATCCGCGCACCATGGAGCCGATCTATGTGGCGCGCGACCCGCACGAGAAGGCCATGCAGCGCGCGCTCATCCAGTATCGCAAGCCCGAGAACTACAAGCTCGTGCGCGAGGCGCTGGAAAAGGCCGGCCGCCGCGATCTGATCGGCTACACCAAGCATTGTCTGATTCGCCCCGTGCCGCCACGCCCGGGCGAGACATCGGCCAGCGGCGGGCATGGCACCGGCAAGAAGGGCGGCAAACCGCATGGCGGCGGCGCCGGCAAGGGACCCAAAGGCAGCAAGGGCCACGGCGGCATGTCGCGTGCGCAAAACACCGCAGGTCGCAATCGCGCGGCCCAGGGACGGCAGGGCGCCAACGGAGGCGGACGCCGCAACTAGGGCAGCGGTGCGCTCGCTGCGTCCACCCCACACGCATGGCGCAGCGAGCGCATCGCCTCTACCAGCGCAAAGCCGGCGATAGCGACCGTAATTGCCACGTCGAACGGCGTGCTCACAAACCAGAGCAACGTCATGAGATACGACCCGGCATTAAAGGCAAAGTGCAGCAGGATCGTGTAGCGAAGCTTTCCGGTCGTCACGAGCACCCAACCAAAGATGAGGCCGGCAGCACCCGCGTAGCAACCCTGCACCCAATTCATGTGCATAAAACCGAAGATTGCCGCCTGCAGCACAATCGCCGCGGCGATACCCCACGTGCTTGGGGCCGCCCAGGGCACCATGGCACCGTCCTGCGCGCTCGCACGACGCCGGCGCTTCCAAAGTGGGCGGCACTGCGGATTAAACGCTCGGAGCGAAAACTCAAAAATAATGCCGCGCACCAGCAGCTCTTCACAAAATGGGGCGCCGAGCACCGTAGTCAGGACGGCGAGATAGCTGGTGTCGCCCATGCCTGTTTCCTCGACAAGCTCGTTGTAGTCGGCCGCGGCATCGGGCAACAGCGACAGCACGGCATCGGTCACGTAGCCAACGACCACCTGCAGGGCCAGGCCAATCACGATAACGCAGGCGATGCGTTTCCATGCCCCACGCGCTCCCCCGCCGAGCGGATGCGCGCTTTGCCGGCGTGCCATAAACGAACGCGGCCACAGATAACGCCACCACAGCAGCGCCATCAAAAACGACGCCGCCTGCGCGACGGCCTGAAGCAATTGAATGTCGAGGTCATCGATCGAAAAACCCATGAACACGGATGCGACGCCAAGGGCGGAGAACAAAACGACGCTCAGGGCAATATCGACAGCGACGACGCCAAAACAGGCAAGCGCCCAAATCATCGCATTGAGCATGCCAACCTCCTCAAAACCCGGCACTTGGGGACGTTCCTTAACTGCCGGCAGAAAAGGAACGTCCCCAAGTGCCGGCAGTTTGGGACAGTCATTGATGATGAGAATCGGGCGCAACGCCAAAAGCCCCGTTGGGCGAGATGTCGAACGGGAAGGTGCCGCAGCGATTGAACGCAGCGATAAACATGCGGATGGCGTTGGACGGCGTGGTGCCCACGAGCTGGGTTGCCGCCGCGAAGGCTGCCTTTTCCTCGGGCAAGACCTTCGCGACTACGGGGGTCATGTGTTCTGCCATGGCGCTTCCTTTTTGAAACGACGGTAGTGCGGATAGATGCGGGCCACGCGGCTGGGCGACGGGCTGTGAAGGCAACCCGATTGGCCCGCATCCGGAGTTTGTTTCTACGGCGTTGGTAATACTTGGTATTCCTAAGTATTACCCCGCAGATAGAATACCACACCCGACCCCATGGGGACGGAGGAAAACGAATCATTTTGTTGCTGAGTTAGTATTTAGAGCGTGATGATATCCGAGATATCGAGGGCCTGAGCGTCGGCGACATCGTGCGTGGCAAGCAACAGCATACGACCGTCGAGCAGGTCGAGCACGGCCTCGGCCGTCGCATCGCGCGCGGCGGCGTCCAGGCCGGTAAAGGGCTCATCCAGAATGACGGCACAGCCGCCACACAGCAGGGCGCGGGCGATCTCGACGCGACGGCGCTGCCCGCCCGAAAGCTCGGCCACGAGAGCATGCACATCGATTCCCGGCACCAGCAGGCGCAGCAATGCCGCGGCGCTCGACGCATCCACACGCGCATCGGCGCACACCAGCACGTTATCCAGCGCCGAGGCGGACTCGACCAAGCGTGCATCCTGAAACACCATCGAGCGCGGCGCGCACTCCCCCGCTGCCAACGAAAGCAGCGTCGACTTGCCCATGCCCGAAGCGCCCATCACGCAGATACGCCCACCCGCAGGCACGTTGAGCACCAGACCATCCAGCGCCGGCGCCCAGGGCGCACGATCGCCCACGGCAAGCGCAAGCTCCGCTGCGGCGCCATCGCTCGCAGCCCCCGCACGCCCGCGCAGTCCATGCCCATGCGCCCGCACGGCCGCGCGCCACGCCACGGGTCCCGAAACCCGCAGCAGCCACACCAGCACGCGCTCACACGCCCACGAGGCGGCAACGACCAGCACGGTCCACGCCAGCAAATCAGCCGTCTCAATCAAAAGCTTTGCCTGATAGATGCGCTCGCCCACGGTGCCCACCGCCATGCCGATCAGCTCGGCTGCCACGCCGGCCTTCCAGCTCATGCCGATCACGGCGCGGGCGCACGAAAGCACAAACGGCAGGACTTCGCGCCAGGTATGGGCGCAAAACAGGCGCCAGCCGCGCACGCCATGCAGACGGAACATCTGCTCCAGCGGTTTATTCACCTGTGCCAAGCCCTCGGCCAGCGAAAAATACACGCCCGGCAGCGCCATCAAAAAGACCGCGGCGATGCTCACGCGCGCCGATCCCAACCAAATAAGCAGCAGGACCACCACGCAGGCAACCGGCGTCGCCTTAACAAACGAAAGTGCCGGAGCCACCAGGCGCGCAAACGCCCGCAACCGTGACGAAATCCCGGCAAGCACGCCACCACACACCGCGGCAAGCGCCAGCCCGCCCAGTATCCGCGCGCCCGAGCCCACCAAAATCGCCCAGGTACCGCCATCGCACACCAGGCGCAGCAGCGCCACGGCAACAGCACCCGGCCCCGGCAAGATCAGTGGCTGCGCCACCAGCACCGCCGCGAAGACCCACATTGCAAGCCAAAAGGCGGCGACGGCACCTGCTGCCGCCACCGCCTTCATACGCTCTGTCATTTGTCGAGCAAACGCACGCACGGGCTACTCCATGCAGTAGAAATCGTCAGCCGGAAGTTTACCACCCACGGCGCTCGCGTCCGCGTCGGACAGCACCTGCAGATACCCACTAAGTGCCGCCTTCATATCCTTGCCCGTCTGGCACACGAGCATGCACCCGGGAATCGCCTTCTCGGCGATCTTGGCGTTGTCCACGATGCCGGCATCGACCACGGCCTGCGCCCAGTCTGCCGGCGCCGCATTGACAGCCTTAACGCTCGCCGCATGGCAGCTCAAGAACTCCACCACAGCCTCGGGATGTTCCTCGGCAAACGCGCGGCGCACCACGGTCACGCCCGTCAGCAGGCGCGAACCCGTGTCACCTGCCAACTCGTCCCACACATCGGTCAGGCTTACCGGAGCCGACAGCCTGCCTTCGCTCTTGGCGATGGCAGCGGTCTTGAACGGCTCCGGCAGCACGCCCACGGCGGACGGGTCGGCAAGCAGGGCCGACAGCACCTCGGTGGGCTCGCTCTTAAACTTGAGCGTCACCTGGCCGGTCAGGCCTGCGCGCTCCAGCAGGTAGTTCATGACGTACTCCGGCGTGGTGCCCTTGCCCGTCATATAGACGGTATGGCCCGCCAGATCGCCAAACGAGGCCACACTCGCGTCGCCCGTCACAACGTTCAGCACGCCCAGCGTGTTGATGTCGATGACCTGCACCGCACCCTCGGTCTTGTTGTAGAGCACGCTCGCCACGTTGGCAGGCACCAGGGCGATATCGACATCGCCCTGAATCACCTTGGGCACGATCTCATCGGCTGCAGTGCTGATCGCAAAGTCGAACTCGTTGTCCGTCTCACCATCGGCCGCCCGGTCCATAAACTGCACCAGACCCATCGACGTCGGACCCTTGAGCGAGGCGACGTGCACCTCAACCGGCTCGGCAGCGGCACCGTCAGCAGCAGACCCGGCAGCCGAGCCCGCGGCGGACCCGGTACCGGCAGCCCCGCCGCCACAGCCCGCGAGCGCAAGCGACAGGGCGCCCGCGGCGAGCGCCGAGGCAAACCCCCGGCGCGACATCTCAAAATCAAACGCGCGCATCGCTAGCACGTCCCCTCGTTAGGCATCGTCCATGCGTGATGGTCGGTATGCAGCAGCTCCTCGGCCAGCGGCGAGAGCGGCTCGCCCAAGAACTCGCGGTAGCACGCCTGGACATCGGGATTCTCGTGCGAGAAGCGAATGTCCGCAGCGGCATCCAGACCCCACAGCACCTGACCGCGCTCGGCTGCCAGCTCGCAGCCGTCGTGGATGGGCTGACCGCCGCCACCGACGCAGCCGCCCGGGCATGCCATGACCTCAACGAAGTCATAGCTCACGCGGCCGTCGCGAATCGCGTCGAGCAGACGGGCGGCGTTGCCTAGCCCGTGCGCCACGGCGACGCGCACCTTGGTGCCATCGATACCGGCCACGGCCTCCTTCCAGCCGTCCAGGCCGCGCACATCGGTAAAGAAGTCGGCGTCGGGGTTCTTGCCCGTCACCAGGTAATAGGCCGAGCGCACGGCAGCCTCCATCACGCCGCCCGTGGCGCCAAAGATCACACCCGCGCCCGTGCCAAAGCCCAGCGGCGTGTCGAGCGGCTCCTCAACCAGCGTGTCGACGCTCACGTGGCTCGCGCGGATCATGCGCACCGTCTCGCGCACCGTCAGCGCAACGTCCACATCGGGCGTGCCGTCCTCGCCCACCATGCTCGGCAGCGCGCACTCGGCCTTCTTGGCCGTGCACGGCATCACGGACACCACAAACAGACGCTCGGGCTCCACGCCCAGCACCTTGGCGTAGTAGGTCTTGGCGATGGCGCCAAACATCTGCTGCGGCGACTTGGACGTGGACAGGCTGTCGACAAACTCCGGGTAGCGCGCCTTCACAAAGCGTACCCAGCCCGGGCAGCAGCTCGTGAACATGGGCCAGCTGCGGCTGTCGCCCTCGCCCTTGGCGGCCTTACCCAGGCGCTCGAGCAGCTCGGAGCCCTCCTCCATAATGGTGAGGTCGGCCGAGAAGTCGGTATCGAACACGTACTCAAAGCCCACGCGGCGCAGCGCACAAGCCAGGCGCTCGACAGTAGCCTCCTCGCGCGGAATGCCGAGCTCCTCGCCCCAGGCGCTACGCACGGCCGGCGCAATCTGCACCAGCACGATCTTGTCGGGATCGGCGATGGCATCGAACACGGTCTCGGTATCGTCACGCTCGCGCAGGGCGCCCGTCGGGCAATGCGTGATGCACTGACCGCACGCGACGCAATCGGTCTTGCCGATCGGCGCACGCCCGCAGGTGCCCACGGCGGTATGCGTGGCGCGGTTGGTCAGGTCCCAAATCCCTAAGCCCTGCACGCTCTCGCACACCTTGATGCAGCGCATGCATTTGATGCACTTGTCGTTATCGCGGATGATGGGGAAATCGAAATCCCAGCCCTCGCGCGCCAGGTGCTGCTCGTACGGCAGATAGAAGATGCCCAGGTCGTTGGCGATGGTCTGCAGGTTGCAGTTACCACTGCGCACGCAGCTCGTACAGCGCGAGTCGTGCTGGGACAGCAGCAGCTGCACGTTGGTGCGACGCGCCTCGCGGGCCTTGGGGCTGTTAGTGTGGACCACCATGCCGTCGAGCACGTAGTTGTTGCAGGCGGCAACCAGCTGGTCGCAGCCCTCAACCTCGACCACGCACACGCGGCAACCGCCGATCTCGTTTAGATCGCGCAGGTAGCACAGGGTGGGAATCTGGATGCCGGCGGACTTGGCCGCGTCCAGGATCGTGGTGTGCTCGGGTACCATGACCTCGCAATTATCGATAGTGAGCTTGACCATATTGAGTGCTCCGCTTTCGGTGTTGTCGCTGACAGTGGGGTTGTTGGGCTCTACCATTCCAGGTTCCTCCCTCCGCGGAACGCGCCAAAGCCAAAGTGGTCGCAACGCAGGCAGCGGCTTGCCTCCTGGCGTGCCTCCTCCTCGGTAAGGCCCTGCTCGACCAGATTCCAATCGTGGATGCGCTCGCCGGCCTCGCGCTCGCCCAGCTCGCAGCGGCCGCACTCGTGCTTGCCCTTAAACTGCACGGTCGGCAGCTCAACGTCGAGCTTGATCTTGTGGTCAAAGCCCAGGTAGCGGTCGATATTTGCCGAAGCAACGCGGCCGGCGTTGATGGCCCGGATGACGGTGGCGGGACCGGTCTGGCAGTCACCGCCGCTAAAGAGGCCGTCGAAGTTAGGCACGGCGCCGTCCGAATCGGTGACGACGCAGCCCCACTTGCAGGCGATGCCCATCTCCTCAAACGGCTTGGAATCGATGTCCTGACCAATGGCAACAAACACGCGCTCGCAGGGAATGACGCGCTCGGGCGTCGCGGCGGCACGCGGGGCCGGGCGCCCACGACGGGGCTCGCCGATAATCTGCGGCTGCACGCGCAGACCACTCACGCGACCATCTTCGCCCGTCTCAATAGCGAGCGGTGCGGTGAGCTCAAGAACCTCGCAGCCCTCGGCCTGGGCGCCGGCAATCTCGGCATCCTGGGCCGTCATGTCGCAGATGCGACGGCGGTAGACGATGCTCACCTTTTCGGCACCGCAGCGCACGGCAGAGCGCGCCACGTCCATGGCCACGTTGCCGCCGCCGATGACGCACACGCGCTGACCGCTCAGGTCGGGCAGCTCGTCGTCGCCGATGGCGCGCAGCATCTTGACGGCCGACTCCACGCCGGGCGCCTCTTCGCCCGGAAGGCCGAGCTTCTTATCGCTGTGGGCACCAATGGCCAGGTAGACGGCATCGAACTCGTCGCGCAGGCGGGCAAGCTCCTCGCCATTGACGGAGTGGTCGAGTTCCACGTTGATGCCGGCGCTCAAGATCCAGTCGATCTCGGCCTGCAGGCGCTCGCGCGGCAGACGGTAGCTGGGAATGCCATAGCGCAGCATGCCGCCCAGGTGGTGGCGCTGCTCAAAGATGGTCACCTTATGGCCCATCACGGCCAGGTAGTAGGCACAGGAAAGGCCGGCCGGGCCGCCGCCGATCACGGCGATGCGCTTGCCGGTGTTGTCGGCCACGCTGGGCTTGTAATCGTTGAGGTCGCTGTGCTCAACGGCAAAACGCTTGAGGGCGAGGATGTTCATGGGATCGTCGACCATGCCGCGACGGCAGTGCATCTCGCAGGGATGCTCGCACACCAAACCGCAGACGAGCGGCAGCGGGTTGTTCTTGCGGATGACCTTGACGGCATCGGCATAGCGGCCGGCCTCGACCAGCGAAATGTAACCGGGAATGTCGACGTGCGCCGGGCAGCCCGAGACGCACGGGACGCGGGCCTCGCGGTCAAAGCCACAGGAGTGCTCGCGGATGTGGTGCTCAAAGTCGTCGCGGAAACCGCGGATAGCCGTAAGCGCCATGGCGCCGGCCTCGTAACCGATGGCGCAGTCGCTCGAAAGATAGATGGTGCGGGCGGTGCGCTCAATCAGATTGAGCGTGGACTCGTCGGCGCGGCCTTCGAGCACATCGGCGAGCAGGTCGCTCAGCGCGCTCAGGCCCACACGGCAGGGCGTGCACTTGCCGCAGCTCTGGGTGGAGCACAGGTTGACGAGCGCTGCCGTAAACTCAACGGGACACGGGGCGAGCGAACTCACCGCCAGACGACGTCCGAGCGCATCGTGCAGGTCGTCCATGACAGCCTGAGCGTGGCTGCGTTCCATTACGTGCAGTCGTGCCATAAGATCCCCTCTCATGCGGCAGCCCGGAGGCGAGGCCGGGCGAAGTTGCTACACGCACAACACTGACCTATAAAGTTGTCAGGCCTCCACGCAGTTCGGCAGGCGGTATGAAATGTCACCCTCGGCGGTGAAATAGAACATTACCGCAGATAAATGCCATATTTGATAAAACGCGTTACCAAACGACAATGCCCCGCCCACGCAATCACGTGGGCGGGGCATTGCTTCAGGCATGCGGCCAGCGACCCTGTTGCTTTTACTTAAGCTCGGGCCAGTAACCCTTGTTGGCCTCGATCATGTCGTCGAGAACCTCCTTGGCGACCTTCATCGACGGCACAGTCTTGTTGAGCGTAAAGGCCTTAAGCGCCTTCTCGTACGAACCCTCGATCGTAGCCTCGACAATGAGCTTCTCGGAGTTCAGCTGCTGCATCATGAGGCCCTGCTGGAACAGCGGAATGTTGTCGCGGCTGATGACCTCGGGGCCGTTCTTGCCAATGTAGGCAGGCAGCTCGACCATAGCGTCGTAGGGCATGTTGGGGATGGCGCCCTTGTTCTCGCAAATGACCAGGAAGCGCTGCTTGGTGTCGTTCTTCAGAGCGATAGCCAGATCGGCAATCCAGTCGCCGTGGCTGCCCGCATAGAACGTGCTCTCGTCGATCTCGCCCGTCTTCTCGTAGTGATCGATACCGTCGAAGAGGTTCTTCTCACGCGTCTCCTCAACCTCGTTAGCACGGGTGCGCTCGGGGTTGGAGTGCTCGACGAACTCCTTCTGCTGCAGGTAGTAGTTCAGATACGTGTTGGGCAGGTACTCCGGGAAGCACTCCATGATCTCGTACTCGCCCTTCCAGACGTAGTACCAGCTGCCCTTGGTGTGGCGGTTCTGCTCGGGGTGCTCGTCGGTGGCCTCCTCGGGCTTCTTTGCCATGAGCGAGCCCATGCCCTTGAGGTACGAATCGGGCAGCAGAATCTCATGCTCCTTGATGTACTCGCGCAGCTGCGGGAGCACCTCCTCGCCCTTGTGGCGGATCGAGGTGAACCAACCAAAGTGGTTGAGGCCAAAGTAATCGTACTCAACATCCTTCTTGTCGATATCGAGCGCGGCGCAAACCACGTCGATGATCGCGATCGGCATGTCGCAGATGTTGATGATGCGAGCGTTCGGGCGCAGCACACGGCAGCCCTCGGAGACGATGGCGGCGGGGTTGGAGTAGTTGAGAATCCAGTAGTCCTTCTTGGCGTACTTCTCAACGTCATCGATCAGCTCGACCATGGGGAAGATGGTGCGCATGCCGTAGGCAAGGCCGCCGCAACCGCAAGTCTCCTGACCCACGCAGCCGTGACGCAGCGGAATCTTCTCGTCCTGCTCGCGCATGGCGTAGCCGCCCACGCGCATCTGGGCAAACACGAAGCTCGCGTCGGTAAAAGCCGTCTCCTTGTCGGTGGTCACCGTGAGCTTGATGTCCAGGCCGAGGTCCTCGTGCAAAATCCAGTCCACGAGCACGCCGATCTTGCGCTGGCGCTCCTCGTTGATGTCGTACAGACGAATCTCGTCAACGTCGAGCTCGTCCTTGCGCAGGGCGATGGACTTGACGATGCCGGGGGTAAAGGTGGATCCGCCACCACACAGAGTAATGATCATTGTTTACTGCTCCTTCTCAATTGCGTTTTCGACCTTGTCGCGCATCTCGGCGACCTTCATGCCAAAGATGATCTGGATATTATTGCCGTTGCGGTTGATGCCGCTGTTGGGCACGTGGTTGATGAGGTCCTCATTGATGAGGTCCGGGTTCTTAACGTTCACGCGAAGACGCGTAAAGCAGTTCTCGAGCTCCTCGATGTTGTCCTTGCCACCAAGACCTGCGACCAGGTCGGCAATACCTGCATCGACGCCCTCTGCGGGAGCCGCGGCAACAGCGCCCTGCTTCACCGCGACAGACGCGGCGGCCTCGCCCTCGGCAACGGACTCGGCGAGCTCGGACTCCTCCTCGCGACCAGGCGTGTGGAGGTTGAGCTTCTTGATGAGGAAGGTGAAGAGGAAGAAGTACAGAGCGGCGTTGACGACTCCAAGCACCAGCATAACCGGCCAGTTGGTCTTGTCGACACCGAGGACCAGGTTGGAAACCACGATGTTGATGATGCCGCCTGCAGTCGAAGCGGGCACGGAGAGGACCTTGAGCAGGACCAGGAAGATGCCGGAAAGAACCGAGTGAACGACAAAGAGCACGGGAGCGGCAAAGACAAAGAGGAAGTCCATGGGCTCGGTGACACAGGAGAGCACGGCGGTGATGATCAGCGGGATGATAACGGCCTTGGTCTTATCCTTGTTCCCCTTGTAAGCGGTGACGATAAAGGCGAGACCGATACCGATGTAGGGCCACAGGTTGTTGAAGGTGTAGCTGTTGAAGTAGGTGCTATCGGAGAAGGGCTGGCCCGTCATTGCCATCTCGGCGACACGGATGGGATAGGCACCGGCGATAACCTGATCGCCCAGCGTCAGGGTGCCACCCACATCGGAGAACTGGAACGGGGTGTAGATGAGGTGGTGCAGACCGGTAGGAACGAGCAGCTTGTTGAGCATGCCGTAGATAAACAGACCGATGTTGCCCGACTCCTTAATGATGCCGGCAACGGAGGAGATGGCACCCTGAACCGGAGGCCAAACGATGCAGAACCCAGCGCCCATGATCCAGGAAATGATGATCATGATCAGGAACGGAAAGCGAACGCCCGAGAACATCGAAAGGGCAATGGGGAACTGCTTGTTCGAGTACTTGTTGAACACGGCACCGGTGATGCAACCAAGAATGATGCCGCCAAACACGCCGGTATCGAGCACCTGAATGCCCATAACGGTGGCCTGGCCGGTTCCGGTAAGGCCGAGCATGCCGCTCGCATCGGCAAGAGAGCCGGTAGCGTTGAGCACGATGTTGTTAGCCTGCAGGAACAGGAAGAACGACATCAGGGCAATCAGCGAGGCATGGCCCTTGTTCTTCTTTGCCATGGCGCCGGCGATGCCCACGCAGAACAGAATCGAGAGGTTGTTGATGATAAACATCAGCGACTGGTAGACAACGGCGCCCACAAGCTGGAACGGACCGGAGCCCAGTACGGGGACCAAAGCACAAATGGTCTTGTTGGTCAGAATGATGCCCACGATGAGCAGGATGCCGGCAACCGAGAGATACATCATCGGCTGAACGATCGACTTCGCGAACACCTCCAACGGCGCTTTGAAATTGAACTTCTTTTTTGCGGTCATAGCGGTACTCCCCTTCCTTTTCCGCAAATTAAGACAGATGTGCCCTGGACAAGACCGTGAGCCTTGCCTTATATCAATCGATGTGTGGGCACGTTATGCCTAGAGACCAGGTTCTCCAAGCAGGTTAACAATGTGATATGCGAGATAACTCTTCTCAGCATCGGTAACGACAACGTTATAGGTAGACGACAAGTGGGCGGCTATGGCGTCCGCGCACGAGAATGCGCAGGGATACGCCGTTTCATCGATTCGGAACAGCGCGTCTCCGTTGATTTGCCCTGCCGTAGGATCGAGCGCTCGCTGTGCGAAAAACTGCAGGTGACGAACGAAACGTTCGTAAGGCAGCGAGGTGTCATCGAGGGTCGTAGCATAGCGCTTGGAAACAATCGCGAGCACGTCGCGAACAAGCTGGACCGAAACAATCAAACGATCGGAGCGTTGCGGCATGGTGGCGTTGACGATATGCAGCGTAATGAAACCCTGCTCTTCTTCGCTCATCTGAATGCCCATATACTCCTTGATAATCTGCAGCGCACGGCCCGCAAGTGCATACTCCTTGCGATAGAACTGCTGGATCTCGAGCAGCAACGGATTCTCACAGGAGACGCCCTTGCGCTCGCGCTCCAAAGCAAGGCTGATATGGTCTGCGAGAGCAATGAGAATCTTGTCGTTGATATCAACATTGAGCTCTCGACGGAGCATCTGAACAATGTCCTCGGCAATCACGAGGTTGACGGTGGGGATGGACTCCAAAAGATGTGCCAAGCGGTCAATCGTACGCGAATCCTGAGAAGTTCCCTCCTGCAACGCGTAGGTCTTTTCGATCGACGCCTCGTCGATGGCATCGCCGGCATGACGGCCAAAGCAGAGGCCTCGACCGATGACGATGAGCTCGGAGCCATCGTCCGAAGTGACCATTGCGACGTTGTTGTTAAAAACTCGCTTGATAACCACGGTACCCACCACAAGAATTTACTCGGAAAGCCAGACGACAGGCTCTTTAACAGCAACAGGGCCGGAAGCATGCTCACGAAGAGTCGAGTTCTCCGAGCGCTCGCACACGATAACGAAGACCGTGGGATCGAAGCCGGCGGCGCGGACCACGTCGAAATCGACCTCGACGAGGGGCTGGCCCGCGTCAACGTGATCACCCTGGGCAACAAGCGCATGGAAGCCCTTGCCCTCAAGGTTAACAGTGTCGATTCCGATGTGCAGCATCACCTGAGCAGAACTGTCGTCGGACATGATGCCCAGCGCGTGCTCAGTCGGAAACAGCGCCGCGACGGTGCCGGAAACAGGAGCGCACACCGTTCCCTCTTGGGGAACCACGGCAACGCCATCGCCCACAGCACGGCTGCTAAAAGCGGGATCATTGGTTTTTTCTAGATGAACAAGCTCGCCGGAAACAGGAGCAAGGATTTCGAACTCGGAAGCTGCAGTCTTCTGCTCATCCGAACCGCCCATCAGGCGAGAAAAGAAACCCGTGGTGGCATGTCCCTTCATAAATATAGCCCAACCAAAATCAAGCGAATGCATCCATAGAGACACACCCGTTCAAAGACTTTGGTTAGGCCCACGTCCGAGGGACTCGGTAACCTTCCGCATTTCTTTTACGGGAGATATTGTAGACAAGCCCAAAGCCGGAACAACCATTATGACCGATGAACGGTATTTTTTCTTCGATAAACGGTATTTAGGCGGCACTTAGGGACGTTCCATTTCTGCCGGCACCCAGGGACACTCCTTGTTTGGTGCATTGGGGACAGATTGGTTTGCACCAATCATGAGTTGCGGTGAAATAGGGACTGAAAAGCCGCTCAAAAGGCCAAAACAGTCCGTATTCCACCGCAACTTCAAGACGTTGGTGCAAACCAATCTGTCCCCTTGCACCAAAAAGGGCTCCGAGCAAAAACATGCCCGGAGCCCTCTGGTCGCCTCGACTTAGAGCGCGACGCGTATGTTACTTGCGCTTGCCGCCGCCGTCACCGGGGCGACGGGAGCTACCGCCGCGCTTGCCGCCACGATTGTTACCATAGCTGCCACGGTTATCGCGACCGCCGGCACGACCGCCGCGGGAGCCGGCCTGGTTGCCGCCACGCCCGCCGCGATAGCCGCCACGGCGCTCCTCGCGGGTGTCGTCGTAGTTGCGCCAGTCATCGCGACGATCGCGGCTGGCACGCGGGTCGCGACGATCGCGCGACTCGTTAGAACGACCAGCGCCGCCGCGGCCACCGTTGCCACGAGCGCCCTCGCGACGCTCACCACCGCGGCCGCCATCGTGAACTCCGCGCTCGTCAAAGCGCTTGCCGCCGCGGGTACCACGCTCGTCACGCGAACCACGGCCTTCGCCGCCACGGCGCTCATCGCGCCCGCCGCGCTCGCCATCGCGACCGGAGCGACGACGGTCACCCGAGCCGCGCTTGCCGCCGCGCGAACCACGGCCTTCGTCCTCGCGCTCAACACGACGACGACCGCCACGGTCCTCGTCCTCACGACGGCGGCGGTGTGCCTCGCCCTGGAACTGCTTGGCGCGACGCTCGGCACGGTTGCCGCGCGGGCCCTGCTCAACAGCACCGCCGCGCTCCTCGGCAGCCACCTCGCGAGCCACGCTCTCAACGGCCTCGTCCACGCGAGCCTGAACGCCCTCGCGCACGCGGGTCTTGCCGCCACGCTTGGGACGACTCGGGCGCTCGCCGTCGCTGCGGCGCTCGTCGCGACCGCGGTTGGAACGACCGGCCACATCGCCGTAATCGTCGCCGTTGCGCTTGCCGTCGCGACGTGCCTGCTCGAGCTTCTTCTTGCTCTTGGACTTGCCGCGCTTGGTCTTCTTCTTCACCTTAAAGGCCGCAGGATCGCGCTCGGGGTCAACCGCGGGCGGATTGGGGCCCACATGCAGGTCGCCGGCGTCATAAATGTCGGCCGTCTTGTCCATGAGCTTCTCGATCTCGTAGAACTCATCGACGTCCTGCTCGGTCACAAACGTAATGGCCCAGCCCAGCTCGCCGGCGCGGCCCGTGCGGCCGATGCGGTGGATGTAGTCGGTCGGCTCGGCCGGCACGTCAAAGTTCACGACATAGCGCACATCGCTAATGTCGATGCCGCGGGCGAGGACGTCGGTTGCCACCAGCACGTCGACGGTGCCGTCGCGGAAAGCCGAAAGCGCGCGTTCGCGCTGGGCCTGGCTGCGGTTGCCGTGGATTGCGGCGGCCTTGATGCCCTTGCGCTCCAGACGACGGCAGCAGCTGTCGGCGCGGTGCTTGGTGCGCATAAAGACGATGGTGCGCTCCGGGCCCTCCTTTTTGAGGAACTCGGGCAGCAGGTTGTTCTTGGCCTCGATGGACACCGGGAACACAAACTGGTCGACGGTGTCGGCGGTCGACGTGGCGGGCGCGATCTCCACGCGGGCCGGGTCGCTCACCAGGTCGGTGATCTCGCCCACGGCCTCCTCGTCGAGCGTGGCCGAGAACAGCAGCGTCTGGCGCTCGGCCGGCGTCTCGCGCACAATGCGGCGGACGGCGGGCAAAAAGCCCATGTCGAGCATGCGGTCGGCCTCGTCCAGCACCAGCACCTTGACCTCGTCCAGGTGGCAGGCGCCCTGCTCGATCAGATCGACCAGACGGCCCGGCGTGGCGACCAGAATGTCGCAGCCGTACTTGAGCGCCGCGGTCTGGGGCTTGTAGCTCACGCCGCCCACGACGGTCACGGCGACATGGCCGGTGACGTCGGCAATCTTGCCGGCGACCTCATCGATCTGCTGGGCAAGCTCGCGCGTGGGGGTGATGACGAGCATCACGGGGCCGCGGCCGTTGCCCTCGGGCTTCTTGGCACCGCGACGGCGGTTGCGGCCGCCACGCTCGCGCACGGGCTTGGGCGGAGCGATGTGCTCCAGGTTGTTCATGGTCGGCAGCAAGAAGGCGGCCGTCTTGCCGGTGCCGGTCTGAGCGGCGGCAAGCAGGTCACGGCCCTCAAGCACCACGGGGATCGAGCCGGCCTGGACAGGCGTGGGCGCCGTGTAGCCTAGGTTCTCGATGGCACGAAGCATCTCGTCCGAAAGTCCCAGCTCGTCAAAGGCGGGCAGGTTCTCGGTCGCGGACTCGACGGTCTCGGCGGCGCTGGCCTCGTCGGCAGCATCGAAGGCAGCCTGGGCCATGGCCTCGCGGGCCTCGTCCAGAATCTCGGCGTCCGTGACGTCGGATACAGAATTACGCATATGTTGTTGTTCCTTATCTGCACGCGTTATGGGCACGGCATGCGGCCGCGCGAGCGTGCTTGGTAGTGCGCTAATACATACAAAAACGGGTGCGCACAGAGAGGACGTTGCTCAGCACGCTGGCGATCGCTTTGGCAACCCTATCACGCGCCGTCCAGACGCAGCAGCTCTAAGCGATGGAGCAGATTCGCCGCCGGTTAGTATACCCGCGCTTCGCATGCCCCCACGTAAACCACAGATGACGGGGCGGACGGGGCGGGTCTGGGCCGATTGTCTCAATCTGCAACAGCTGCTCAGCAAAAACCGGCCGAACCGTTACGGATCAAGACAGAACTCAGCCACGCAAAACAAAATCTCGATTTGTAACAGTTAGAGGTCATTTTCCCTGTTAGATGTTACAGGTTGAGATGTTTGACAGGGGCTGCCAACGATTGAGCAGCCACCCTCATCTGTATCGAAATGTCATACATTTCTTTCTGTACTGGACACCCCCAGGGGGTATGGGTGTATAGTATCGGCAGGTTAACAATTCCAACACTACGCCACAGAAAGGAGAAGCCATGGCTCAAGATAAGTTCGACGTGGGCGGCATGACATGCGCCGCTTGCCAGGCGCACGTGGACCGCGCCGTGAGCAAGCTCGACGGCGTCCAAAGCGTCGCGGTCAATCTGCTCGCCGGCTCCATGCTGGTGGACTACGACCCCGCGCAGGTCTCCCCCGACGATATCTGCACCGCCGTCGACCGCGCGGGCTATTCGGCCTCGCCCGTCAGCACGGGCACCGATGCCGCCAACTCAAGCGGCAACGCGCAAGCCAGATCCGGAGCCACCCATATGGAGTCGCCCACCAAAAAGCTAGAGGCCACTGCCTCCGCTATGCGCACCCGACTCATCATCTCAATCATCTTTCTTATCCCGCTGTTCTACATAGGCATGGGACACATGCTCGGCTGGCCGCTGCCCGGCATCTTCACGGACCATATCCACAGCATGACGCTCGCCCTCACCGAGCTTGTCCTGCTCATCCCCATCGTCTACATCAACGACGCGTACTTTATCAACGGCTTCAAATCACTCGTGCACGGCGCGCCCACCATGGACGCCCTCATCGCCGTCGGTGCCACCGCTTCCATTGCCTGGTCGCTCTACGCCATGTTTATCATGGCCGACCAGCTGGCCGCCGGGCAGGTTCACGAGGCTATGATGACAGGCATGGACAACCTGTATTTTGAGAGCGCCGGCACCATCCTGTCGCTCGTCACCGTGGGCAAATATCTCGAGACGCGCAGCAAGTCCAAAACCGGCGGCGCTATCGAGGCACTCATCGACCTAGCACCCAAGACCGCGACCGTCGTTGCCGACGACGGCACCGAGACCACCGTCGACGTCGACAGCATCCTACCCGGCCAGGTGCTGCGCGTGCGCCCCGGCGAGTCTATCCCCGTCGACGGCGTGGTGCTCGAGGGCGGCTCGGCCGTCGACGAGAGTGCGCTCACCGGCGAGTCCATCCCCGTGGAAAAGACCGCCGGCGACACCGTCAACGCCGCAACCGTCAACCGCACCGGATCGTTTACCTTCCGTGCCACGCGCGTGGGCGCCGACACGTCGCTCGCCAAGATCATCCAGCTCGTCGAGGACGCCAACGCCACCAAGGCGCCCATCGCCCGCCTGGCCGAC
The DNA here is from genome assembly GCA_052344885.1 of Collinsella aerofaciens. GTDB lineage: Bacteria > Actinomycetota > Coriobacteriia > Coriobacteriales > Coriobacteriaceae > Collinsella > Collinsella aerofaciens_CC. The sequence continues at coordinate 13,870 of DAWDYI010000026.1, read as the reverse complement.
AAGGTCGCCGGCGTGTTTGTGCCCGTGGTGTTCGTGATTTCGGCCGTGACCTTTGCGGTGTGGATGGCACTGACCGGCAGCATAAACGAGGCACTCACCTCCGCCGTGGCCGTGTTGGTGATCAGCTGCCCGTGCGCGCTGGGTCTGGCCACGCCCGTCGCCATTATGGTTGGCACCGGCAAGGGCGCCGAGATGGGCATTCTGTTTAAGAGCGCCGAGGTGCTGGAGAATCTGCGCAACGTGGGCACCGTGGTACTCGATAAGACCGGCACCGTCACCCGCGGCAAACCGGCCGTGACCGATATCGTGGTTGCCGCGCGCGCCGACGGCTCGCCCGCCATGAGCGAAAAGGCGCTGCTCAAGCTGGCCGCCGCGCTGGAGCGCTCGAGCGAGCACCCGCTGGCCGAAGCGATTATGGCCGAGTGCGAGTCGCGCGGAATCGTCGCGCGCATGGTCGAGGACTTTGCTGCCGTGCCCGGTCGTGGCGTTACGGCACGCGAGGGGCAGAATGTCATCGCAGCCGGCAATATGCGCTTCATGGGCGAGCTGGGCGCCGCCGTGCCTACGGACCTTGCCGAGCAATTTGCCACCGAGGGCAAAACGCCGCTGTTCTTTGCCAAGAACGGTGAGCTTGTCGGCACCATCGCCGTGGCCGACGAGGTCAAAGAGACGAGCGCTGCCGCCATTGCCGCATTGCGCAAGCTCGGCGTCGATGTGCGTATGCTCACCGGCGACAACCACGTGACGGCCGAGGCCATCGCCCGCCGCGTGGAACTCACCAGCGAGCAGGTTATCGCCGACGTTCTTCCCGCCGACAAGGAACGCCACGTGCGCGAACTGCAGGATGCGGGCGGCAAGGTCGCCATGGTGGGCGACGGCATCAACGACTCCCCCGCCCTAGCGCGCGCCGATGTGGGCCTTGCCATCGGTACCGGCGCCGATATCGCCAAGGAGGGTGCCGACGTGGTGCTCATGCGCAGCGACCTCATGGACGTCGCCCGCGCCATCGAGCTTTCGCGCGCCACGATCCGCAACATCAAGCAGGACCTGTTCTGGGCACTGTTCTACAACGGCATCGGCATTCCGCTGGCGGCGGGCGCGTTCTTCCCGCTCACCGGCTGGCAGCTCTCGCCGATGTTTGGCGCTGCGGCCATGAGCCTGTCGAGCGTGTGCGTCGTAAGCAATGCGCTGCGCCTGAAATCCTTTAAGCCTAAAGTGGCAAAATAGGCTCACCATTACGTCCATTTAGAACGGGTTTTCCAGGTGCCCGAGATTGACCTGAAAGAGGAGCGACGCGTACTTTGGTACGCGAGCGACGGCTTGAAGGTCAAGGTCGGGTGCCTGGGAAAGCCGACACAACAGAGAGGAATACCCATGCGTTACACAATCAAGACTTCCGGCCTCATGTGCGGCCACTGCGACGCCACTGTCGAGACGGCGCTGCTCAACGTGGCAGGCGTGACCGATGCCGACGCCGATCACGAGGCCCAGACCGTCCAGGTAGAGTGCGCCGACACCGTGACCGCCGAGCAGCTCGCCGCCGCCGTCGAGGGCGCGGGCGAGAAGTTCCACGCCCTGTCCGTGACCGCCGCGTAGCAGGCGCCGCCTACTCAATCCTCAGAAGTTGCGGTGAAATACGGACTGTTGAGCCGCCCTAGGCCTTTAAACAGTCCGTATTTCACCGCAACTGACGGGGGCATCCGGAAGATCGACCAGAAATGAGGACCCGCCATGATGGCAGACCATAAATCGGTGACCCGCATGCTCAAGACGGCACGCGGGCAAATCGACGGCATCCTGCGGATGGTGGAGGAGGACCGTTACTGCGTCGACATCTCCACGCAGCTCATGGCAACGCAGGCGCTCATCGCCCGCATCAACGCCGATGTGTTGAAGGCACACATCGAGGGCTGCGTCGCCTCGGCCATCGAATCGGGCGACGAGGAGCTCAAAGCTGCCAAGCTCGCCGAGATCGAACGCGTCGTCGACAAGCTCGCCAAGTAATTGGTGCAAGGGGAACAGGTACGTTTGCACCACCTTGGTGCAGATTAACCTGTCCCCAATGCACCAAAAGGGGTATAAAGGCGTGCAGCATATCGAACGAAAGGCAATTCGCATGAATGACTTTATGAAGGGTCGCAACGGCGCCGACGAGCTCACCATCGTGATGGGCTTCGCAGGCATTATCATCGCGATGATCGGTTCGATGGCCCGTATCCAGTGGCTCAGCTGGATCGCCATCGCCGTGATCGTACTTGGCGTGCTGCGTGGCCTGTCCAAAAACATCGACGCGCGTCGCAAGGAGAACGATGCCTTTGTCGCGGCGACCGCAAACGTCCCCGGCCTCGGCAAGTTCGTCGCCAGCTTGGGCGGCGGGACTGCGGCTGCCAACGCCTCGCGCGCGACCGGCACCAGTAAGGAAGACTTTGAGCGTGCCAAGCGTACGGCCAAGAAGATGTGGAAGGGCCGCAAAACCACGGCATACCTCAAGTGCCCCAACTGCGGCCAGATGCTCTCTGTTCCCAAGGGCAAGGGCAAGATCCGCGTCACCTGCCCCAAGTGCCACGCCAAGATGGAAACGCGCTCCTAGCCGCTACACCATAGGACAAAATAAAAGCCGAGGCCTCGTGTTGAGACCTCGGCTTTTTGCATGGGTCGACATCATTCGATGAAGCCGTCGCACCAGCGCTTACGCTACGCCGTCGCGAGCGAGCTCCTCTGCCAGGGCCTCTGCCGGCATGGCCATAATCGCATCGAGCTCGGTGTCGACCTCGGGGATGCGCTTGACCTTCAGCTTGCGCACCAGGTCACCGCGGCACATCACATGCATCGGCTCACGCAGAGCGCGCAGGTCATCCAGAGGGCTCTCGCGCGTCACCAAAATGTCGGCCGCCTTGCCGCACTCGATCGTACCGGTCTCACCGCCCAGACCCAGCAGCTCGGCATTGACCTGTGTGGCCGTGTGCAGCGCAAAGGCATTGCTCACGCCAACGTACTTGGCAAAGTAGGCCACCTCGCGCCACATGTCGTACTGCGTCACGAACGGGCAGCTCGAGTCCGTGCCCAGGCCCACCTTGATACCGGCTTCCAGCGCCGCACGAGCACTCTCGATAATGCCCGAGCACACGATGTCGCCGTTCTTCTTTTGCGTATCGGTCGAATGGGTCTTTTCCGGATCGAGCAACACAAACGGCAGTGCCGGACTGATCGTGCAGGTCACGCTCGGCACGCGTCCCTCGAGCTGTGTTCCCGCGGCGTCGCGGTACAGCTCCAGAATCTCAGGCGTCATCGGAGCGCCGTGCTCGATTGTGTCGACGCCGGCCTGAAGCGCAGCCTTCACACCTTCGGTGCTCTCGACATGGGCCATGACCGGAAGGCCAACCTCGTGCGCCGCCTTGCACGCCGCGGCGGCAACCTCGACCGGCATGCGCAGCACGCCCGGCTCGCCTACTTCGGTCGCATCGAACACGCCACCCGTCACGAACAGCTTGATGACGTCGGCACCGCGCGCATACAGATCGCGCACCTGTTCGGCCGCCTCGCCGGGGGTATTGGCGACCTGCGCGAACAGCCCCGCGCCGTGACCACCCGGCACCGTGACACCCGTTCCCGGCGCTACCAGGCGCGGACCCTGATACTTGCCGGCGTCGATAGCGTTGCGCACGGCGATATCGGCGAACAGCGGGTCGCCCGCGCCGCGCACCGTGGTCACGCCGCTTGCCAGCTGCTGCTGAGCGCTGCCCTTGAGGATATGGCGCACGATGGCGCGGCCCACCGGATTATCGAGCTTCTTCATCAGCGCACCCGCATCGCCCGCCGAAACCGGCTTGCCCGAGCCGCACAGATGCACGTGCATATTGATGAGACCCGGCATGAGATACGCCCCCGCCAGGTCGATGACCTCGGCACCTGCAGGCGCCTGCGCCACAGCACTCGGCCCCATCCATGTGATGACACCGCGCTCAACGGTCACGGCCATATCGGGCTGCGGCTCCATATGCTCCGAGCCATCCAAGACGGTCGCATTGATAAACAACGTGGGATGATCGGCAGTCGCCATATCGAGCTCCTCCCTCACGATTAACTTGAACATTTGTCCATTATCACCCAGCGCAACAGGGTTGCTGCGGACATATCGGTTAACGGAGAAAGGAGGAGATGCGGGGAACGGAATGCGCTGCAGTCCCACCCCAGCGACATCCGGGAAATATCTCGATCCGTAACAGGTAGACCGGGTTTTAGCAGCCAAATGTTACAGATCGAGACATAAAGGCAGAAGGCAAGGCAGGCGACAACCGCCCACCCCCTACTCCCATTCCTGCTCGTAAATATTGAGCGACTTCACATACCGCCCCTGGGCGCCCATGATGTCGCGGACCAGGCGCAAAAAGAAGCTGATGCACGAGGTGTCGAAACCGTCCTCGAGGTCCTCGGGATGCACCGCGCCCGGCCCGTCGATCGCCGTGTCGCTCAGGCGCGCGATGTCATACAGGTAGAGCTGCCCCGCCGTCAGCCAGACATCGTCGACGCACGCGAGTCGCACCGCAATCGCACCATCGTTCCAGTGCTCCTTTTGCACGATATGTGGGTCGTAGACGTCAAAGCGACGGTCGGTGCGCGTGTCCTTCAGCGCAGCCATGCCGTTCGCAGGATCCTTGTCCAAAATGCCAAAGCGCGAGAAATACTGCGTGTCACGCACCTGCTTAAGTCGCCCGAGCGAAGCAGGAGAAATTGACGCTGGCGGCTCATCCACATACAGCTCCAACAGCGTCTTGCCGTGGCAATAGGGGCGCTCAAACAGCAGCCAATCGGTAAACGCCATGTTGTAGGCCATGATTTCGTTTTGAGAAGGTTCCTCGCAATAGCTAAGCCACGGATTGACGATGATCTCGAACTGCTCGCGCGCCGGCTCCAGGAATTGAAACTTCCGCAGCATCCAAAAGTGAGCCATGTCGGCAATATCGTTGCCGACGGCTTCGGCCAGCTGTGCTCGGTCAAAAACTTGGTCAGTCATGGCATCCTCCTCAAACTGATGGACCTCAATTTGAGCTTACGAGGAGGGCGGGCAACCGAGGCAAGCGCGGGCAAAATAGGCCTTCGGCTGCAAACCAGATGCTAACCAAACACTTGACGGGACACTTGACCGAATGAGCGCACCGCAAAGAAACCGCAGGTAGGCATTGACAGCCAACCCGCCCTTTTGAGCCAGATGCCCGCGGCCACCACAGAAACAACAGGTGACCACAGCCCAAGAAGTCGACAAATGAACACCCGTACGTCGACAAACGAACAGGCGCCCCGCGAAGAGTGTCCCCAACGACTAGACAAAAAAATGACTAGTCGTTGGGGACGTTCTTAAATGACTACCTTACAGCTCCAGCGCCTCGGCGACTTCGGTTGCGCAGGCCAGGGCATCGGCCATGGCATTCACAACGAGCGAGCTGCCGTTGCGGGCATCACCCGCCACATACACCGGCGCGGCATCCGCGGCGACACCCTCCGTGCGAGCCGCGAGGTGCGAGCCCTCGGCAGCCATCACCGGCAGCGGACGACCAGAGGTGGCAACAGGCACGCTCACCGCATCGAACACGCTGTGCTCGGGACCCGTAAAGCCGCAGGCGATGAGCACCAGCTGCGCCGGCACCTCGTGCTCGGAGCCTGCGATGCGCTCCGGCTTGCCGGCCGACCAGTCCAGATCGACCACGCGCAGACCCGCGGCCGTGCCTTTCTTGTCCAGCAGTACCTCGAGCGTATCCACGCCCCAGGCGCGCATCTCGCCACCCATGGCAGCGATAGCCTCCTGCTGGCCGTAGTCGGTCTTCTTAACGTTGGGCCACTGCGGCCAGGGGTTGCTCACCGCACGCTTATCGGGCGCAGCCGGCAAGAACTCAAACTGGCGCACGCTGCGCGCACCCTGGCGCACCGCGGTACCCACGCAGTCGTTGCCGGTATCGCCGCCGCCAATGACCACAACGTCCAGGCCGCGCGCGTTCACCGCGGGCTCACCGCCATCGAGTACCGAGACGGTCGAAGCCGTCAGGTAGTCCACCGCGTACACCACGCCCGGAGCATCCACGTTCACAGCCGAAAGACCGCGGGGTGCACGGGCGCCGGCAGCCACCACGACGGCATCAAAGTCATCGAGCTTGGCCGCCACCGCAGGGTTCGTAACGTCAGCGCCCAGCTCAAAGACGATACCCAGCTCGCGCATGAGCGCCACGCGACGCTCGACCACGGACTTCTCGAGCTTCATGTTGGGAATGCCGTACATGAGCAGACCGCCCGGACGGTCGTCGCGCTCAAACACCGTCACGCGGGCGCCACGACGCGCAAGCTCCCATGCAGCCACCAGGCCAGCAGGACCGGAGCCCACCACGGCCACCGTGGGTGCGCCCTCCCCTGCCGGCTCAAAGCGACGCGGACCGCCATTTGCCCACTCATGGTCGCTGATCGCACGCTCGTTGTCATGGATCGTCGTGGGCTGGCCATCGACCGAACCCAGGTTGCACGCGGCCTCGCACAGCGCCGGGCACACGCGACTCGTGAACTCGGGCATGGGCGAGGTGAGCGACAGACGCTCGGCAGCCTCGTCCCAGCGGCCGCGGTACACCAGCTCATTCCACTCGGGAATCAGGTTGTGCAGCGGGCAGCCGCTCGGGCGCGCCTTACCAAAGCTTGCGCCCATCTGGCAAAACGCCACGCCGCACATCATGCAGCGGCTCGCCTGGGCGCGACGTGCATCGTCATCGAGCTCCACGTACAGCGGATCGAAATCATGGCTGCGCTCCTCCACGGGGCGCAGCTCGTGGGTCACGCGATCGATATCAAGAAAAGCACCGGGCTTACCCATGGCACTTACGCCTCCTTCTTGGTCGAAGCAACAGAGCTGGCAGCGGCGGTCACAGCGCCAACACCGGCACCGCCCGCAACATCAAAGCGAGCGACATCCGCGGCACTCGCGCGAACGGTCACGATGTCAAACGCCAACTCCTCGGCCTGTGCATGCGTCTTGCCGGCAGCCTCGCCCGCGGCGACAATCGCCAACACGCGCTCGTACTCGGTCGGAATGACCTTCACAAAGTGCTTGCTCATCGTCTCAAAGCTGTACAGCAACTTAATGCCGCGCGGGCTCTGCGTCGCGTCCACGTGCTCCTGGATGAGCTCGCGAATCTGCGCCAGCTCGCCGGCCGTCGGGGCCTTGAGCTCAACGCTCTCGTGGTTCACGCGGGCGTCGAGCGTGCCGTATTGGTCAAAGACATAGGCCACGCCGCCCGTCATACCGGCGGCAAAGTTCTGCCCGACCTCGCCCAGGATGAGCGCCAGACCGCCCGTCATGTACTCGCAGCCATGGTTGCCGCAGCCCTCGACCACCACGGTGGCACCGGAATTGCGCACGGCAAAACGCTGGCCGGCAAGACCGTTAATGAAGCCGCGGCCGCTCGTGGCACCAAAGAACGCAACGTTGCCCACGATGATGTTCTCGTCGAACTTGTAGGTCGCATGCGGGTTGGGGCGCACCGACACCTCGCCGCCCGAAAGGCCCTTGCCAAAGTAGTCGTTAGCGTCGCCGCACACGTTAAGCGTAATGCCGCGCGGCAGGAAGGCGCCAAAGCTCTGACCGGCCGAACCATCGCAATCGATGGTGATGGAGCCGGCGGGAAGCCCCTCGGGATGCGCCTTGGTCACCGCGTTGCCCAGGATGGTACCCACGCAGCGGTTGACGTTGGCGATGTCGGCGCGGAAGCGAATCGGACGCAAGTGTGCACGGGCATCGGCCGTGTAGGGCACAAACAACGTGGAGTCGAGCGTCTTGTTGAGCTCGCTGTCCGCGGCCATCTGCGGCAGGAAGTGGCGACCGTCGGCGCCCGGAATATGGGCACCGAACTCGCAGGTCGCGCTCGCCAGCACGGGCGACAGGTCGAGCAGATTGGCCTTGCGGTTGCCCGGGACCTCGATCTGGCGCAAGCACTCGGGATGGCCGACCATCTCGTCGACGGTGCGGAAGCCCAGGCTCGCCATGACCTCGCGCAGCTGCTCGGCCACAAAGAGCATAAAGTGCTCGACGTGCTCGGGCTTACCGCGGAAGCCGCGACGCAGGCGGCAGTTCTGCGTGGCGATGCCGGCCGGGCAGGTGTCCTGCTGGCAGTCGCGCTGCATGAGGCAGCCCATGGAGATGAGCGGCATGGTCGCAAAGCCAAACTCCTCGGCGCCCAGCAAGCAGGCGACGGCAACATCGGTGCCGTCCATGAGCTTGCCGTCAGCCTCGAGCACCACGCGTGAGCGCAGGCCGTTTTGCAGCAGCGTCTGCTGGGCCTCGGCAAGGCCAAGCTCCAGCGGCAGACCCGCATGCCAGATAGAGTCGCGCGCAGCGGCACCCGAGCCGCCATTGTGACCGCTGATCAAAATCTTATCGGCAGCACCTTTGGCCACACCGGTGGCGATGGTGCCGACGCCGGCCTCGCTGACCAGCTTGACCGACACGCGCGCACCGGGGTTGGCGTTCTTAAGATCGAAGATCAGCTCAGCCAGGTCCTCGATGGAGTAGATGTCGTGGTGCGGCGGAGGCGAAATCAGGCCGATGCCGGGCGTAGACTGACGGACCTCGGCGATCCAGGGGTAGACCTTCTTGCCGGGCAGGTGGCCACCCTCGCCGGGCTTGGCGCCCTGGGCCATCTTGATCTGAATCTCGAAGGCGCTGCACAGATAGCGGCTCGTCACGCCAAAGCGCGCACTTGCTACCTGCTTGATGGCGGAGTTCTTGGAGTCTCCGTTAGCCAGCGGGGTCTCGCGACGCGGATCCTCGCCGCCCTCGCCGGAGTTGGAACGGCCGTGCAGGCGGTTCATGGCGATGGCCATGCACTCGTGTGCCTCTTTGCTGATGGAGCCATATGACATGGCGCCGGTGTTAAAGCGGCGGACGATGTTGAGTGCGGACTCGACCTCGTCGAGTGCCACCGGAGTGCGGCCGCTGGCATCAAAGTCCAGCAGGTCGCGCAGGCGCACGGCACGGCCGGTGCGATGCAGACGGGCGCTGTACTCCTTAAAGGTGTCGTAGCTGTCCTCACGGCAGGCGGTTTGCAACAGGTAGACAGTCTGCGGATCGATAAGGTGATCCTCGCCGCCGAGCGGACGCCACTTGGTCAGACCCAGCGTGGGCAGCTGATCGGGAGCCGGGCTCTTAAGGATAGCGAGTGCGGCGTCGTAGCGCTCGTTTTGCTCGCGCTCAACGTCCTCGACACCCATACCGCCCACACGGCTCACCGTGCCGGCGAAGTACGCGTTGACGAACTCCGGCGTAAAGCCCACGGCCTCGAAGATCTGCGCCGAATGGTAGCTCTGCACCGTAGAGATGCCCATCTTGGACATGATGGAGACGATGCCGGCGGTCGCAGCCTTGTTGTAGTTGGCGATGCCCTGCTCGGCCGTCACGTCCAGGTCGCCGCGCGCCGCCAGATCGCGGATGCACGCGTGTGCGTTGTACGGATAGATGCCGCTCGCGGAGTAGCCCACCAGTGCTGCAAAGTCGTGCGGGGACACGGCGTCACCGCACTCCACCACGATGTCGGCAAAGGTACGCACGCCGGCGCGGATCAGGTGATTGTGTACGCAGCCCACGGCGAGCAGCGACGGCACGGGCACCTCGCCCGCAGCGGCACGATCGCTCAACACCACGATGTTCACGCCGTCGCGGACCGCAGCCTCAACGTCCTCTGCAAGCTGCTTGAGCGCAGCCTGCAGCGCGCCCTCGCCGGCATCGCGGCGGTACACGGCACGGAAACGGCGGGTCTTAAAGCCCACGCGGTCGATGGCGCAGATACGCTCGAACTCCTCCTCGTTGAGCAACGGGCGCTCCAGGCGCACCAGCTGGCAGGCCGTACGGGAGTCCTCGAGCAGGTTGCCGTGGTTGCCCAGGTAGAGCGTGGTCGAAGTGACCATATGCTCGCGAAGGGCGTCGATGGGCGGGTTCGTGACCTGAGCGAACAGCTGATAGAAATAGTCGTAGAAGGAGCGTGTCTTCTTGGACAGGCAGGCCAGCGGCGCGTCGATGCCCATCGAGGCGAGCGGGGCCTTGCCCTGCTGGGCCATGGGGCGCACGACCTCGTCAACATCATCCCAGTGGTAGCCGAGCTTGGCCATGCGCACGGCGGCGGGCACCTCGGCGTCCTCGGCCGGCGTCGCCGCGGCAGGCTTATCGAGCGCGTCGACGGTCAGCGTCTCCTCGGCAATCCAATCACGGTAGGGCTTTTCCTTGGCGTAACGGGCGCGAAGCTCATCGTTGTAGATGACGCGGCCGCGGGCAAAGTCGACCTCGAGCATCTGGCCCGGCCCCAGGCAGCCGCTCGTCAGGATGTTCTCGGGGCTCACCTCGATGGTGCCCACCTCGCTTGCCAGCATAAAGCGACCGTCGCGCGTCACATAGTAGCGGGCGGGACGCAGGCCGTTACGGTCGAGGGCGGCACCCAGGGTACGGCCGTCGGTAAAGGCAATAGCCGCCGGGCCATCCCACGGCTCCATGAGCATGGACTGGTAAGCGTCGTAGGCGCGGCGGTCCTCACTCAGGTTGTCGTTGTGGTCCCACGGCTCGGGCAGCAACATGGACGCGGCACGCGTGAGTGGACGACCGTTCATGACCAGGAACTCAAGCACATTGTCCAGAATCGCGGAGTCGGAACCCTCGCGGTTGATGATGGGCATCACGCGCTCAAGATCATGTTGCAGCACGGGGCTGTACAGGTTGGGCTCGCGGGCGCGAATCCAGTTGACGTTGCCCTTGAGGGTGTTGATCTCGCCGTTGTGGATGATAAAGCGGTTGGGGTGCGCGCGCTCCCAGCTGGGCGTGGTGTTGGTAGAGTAGCGCGAGTGGACGAGCGCCACGGCCGTCTTGACGGCGGCATCGTTGAGGTCGATGAAAAAGCGGCGCATCTGCGTGGCCACAAGCATGCCCTTGTAAACGATGGTGCGCGAGCTCATGGAGCACACGTAGAAGATCTTGTCGCGCAGGGCGAACTCGGCGTCGGCCTTCTTTTCGATGGTGCGGCGGCACACATACAGGCGGCGCTCAAAGGCATCGCCGGCAGGTGTGTCGTCCGGACGGCCCAGGAAGGCCTGCAGGATGGTGGGCATGCAGGCGCGGGCCGTCTCGCCCAGGTCGTGCGGGTCGACCGGCACCTCGCGCCAAAAGAGCAGTGGCACGCCGGCCTCGGCGCAGCCCTCCTCGAACACGCGACGGGCATCCTCTACGCCCTTGTCGTCCTGCGGGAAGAACAGCATGGCCACGCCATAGTCGCCCTCTGCCGGCAGAATCTGGCCGCACTTTTGGGCCTCTTTACGGAAAAAGTGATGCGGAACCTGGAACAGGATGCCAGCGCCGTCGCCGGTGTTCTTCTCGAGTCCCGTGCCGCCGCGGTGCTCCAAGTTGACCAGAATGGACAGTGCATCGTCCAGAATCTGGTGATAGCGCTCACCGTTGATATCGGCGAGCGCGCCGATGCCACATGCATCGTGGTCGAATTCGGGGCGATAAAGGCCCTGCTGCTGAGCGGAATCTGCCTGCATCGCGATCCTCCCCTAGATATTTAGACAGTCAGTTGAATAGGCATACTAGGAGCATCGCCGGTCCGTTGTGTTTCCCGCCCGTTTCGAAACAATCGCGTAACGCACGTCCTACGAGTGGGTATCGCCGACTTCAAGGGCGACAACAAGGGCCCCAGGTTCGGCCCGTAAGCTCACCGCTTCAAACATCTCAATCTGTAACAGGAAAACCCAATTTCGATGACTAGCTGTTACAGATCGAGATTTTCCATAGGACCATTTCTTCTTGTCTTGGTCTGTAACACCTAGACCCAATTTCCATCCCTAGTTGTTACAGATCAAGACATTTCGGCAGCCCCTTTTCACCATCCATTCAAATACAGCAATTTTGTTAGTCTTAGTTAACTTTTTAGCCTAAAACGGGTATCCTTTACGGCGTCAAACAAACGGCGCGCAGGAGCGCACCATGCTCAACCATCTCAAACATCATTTTGGCTCCCGACGCACCGGTGGTCACGGAGGCCTGGACATTGCGCGGCATATCGGCCCCGGGCTGCTCGTCACCGTCGGCTTTATCGATCCGGGCAACTGGGCCTCCAATATGGCCGCGGGCTCGCAGTTTGGCTACGCGCTGCTGTGGATCGTCACGCTGTCCACGATTATGCTCATTGTGCTGCAGCACAACGCGGCACACCTGGGTATCGCCACGGGCGCCTGTCTTGCCGAGGCCACGACACGTTACCTCCCCCGCTTCGTTGGGCAAGCGGTGCTCGGCAGTGCCTATCTCGCGACCATCGCCACCGCCATGGCCGAAGTCCTGGGCGGTGCGATCGCGCTCCAGATGCTCTTTGGGCTGCCCGTGCGCGCGGGCTGCGTCATCGTGGCGGCAGTATCGATGGCGATGCTCATGACGAGCTCCTACAAGCGCGCCGAGCGATGGATTATCGCCTTCGTAGGCGTGGTAGGACTCTCGTTTTTGGCCGAGCTTGCGCTGGTCAAGGTCGACTGGCCGCAGGCCGCCGCAAGCTGGATCACACCCAGCATGCCCACCAGCTCGGCCGCGATTATCGTAAGTGTCCTAGGAGCGGTCGTTATGCCCCACAACCTCTTCCTGCACTCCGAGGTCATCCAATCCATGCACTTCGAAGGCCAAGGCGAGCAAGTTATCGAGGAACGTCTGCGCTATGAGCTCTTCGACACGCTCTTTTCGATGGGCGTGGGCTGGGCAATCAACTCGGCCATGGTCATCCTGGCCGCAACGACCTTCTTTGCGCACAGCATTGTCGTAGACGACCTCGCCGTCGCAGCGGCCACGCTCTCCCCCATCTTGGGCCCGGCAAGCTCGACCATCTTTGCCGTGGCGCTGCTGTTTGCGGGCCTCTCGAGTAGTGTGACGGCGGGCATGGCGGCGGGCACCATCACCGCGGGCATGTTCGACGAGGAATACGACATCCACGACCGACATTCCTCGATCGGTGTGGCGGCTTGTTTCGTCGGCGCAGTGGCGGCGTGCTTGGTCGTCCCGAATCCTTTTGAGGGTCTCATTTGGAGTCAGGCGCTGCTGTCGCTTCAACTGCCGATTACGGTCTTTGTGCTCATACGACTCACCAGTTCGCCCCGCGTTATGGGCAAATACGCCAACTCGCGCCCGCTCAACGCGCTGCTCGTAGGGATCGGCGTCATCGTGACGATTCTCGATGTCGTGTTGTTGACAGGGATGTAACGAGGCCGCATGTCCACCCAGTCAAACGTCTCGATCTGTAACATCTAAACCCGCTTTTGATGTCTAGATGTTACAGATCGAGATCATTCCGAGGGACAGCTCCGTTTGTCTCAATCTGTAACACGTAGACCCCGTTTTCACTGCTAGATGTTACAGATTGAGACAAACGGTCGGCCGGACTCACGACAGACAGGATCAGCTAACAGCAGCCGTGATCCCTTGGGGGCGGAAGAAAAGGGCCCCGGCCGAGAATTCGACCGGGGCCCTTGGACAGAGCTCTGTATGGCTAATCGCCGTGTGCCTGCGAGTTACTCCTCGACGAGCTCAAACTGATCGGGACCGACGCCGCACACCGGGCACACGTAGTCCTCGGGCAGCTCGGGCGTGTCGACCTCAACCTCGTAACCGCAAACGGTGCACACAAACTTATACGTCTTCTTCTCCTCAGCCATGATGTTCTCCTCTCGAACGTGACTGCTGGTGTACTTACTTATTAGTATATATTCTCAATAACATAATGCAAGTATTTTTAGAACATTTCTAGCCTTGATACGACGAGGCCTTGATTATCGACTTTATCCGAACACCTCCCACATTCATCCGAACATGTGCGGG
>DAWDYI010000025.1:0-32769 GCA_052344885.1 Collinsella aerofaciens | reverse complement strand
GTCGCGTACCAAAGTACGCTTCCCTCCTCTTTCACGTCACCTTGCTCGCTTAGGGACGTTTTCGCTGTTGGTGACGATAACGCGGCGTTTCCATTGCTGGAGCTAGAGGCTTTCTTTCGACTTGCGTTTTTAGTCGAAAGCTATTAAGCGACATTCCGTTATTCGGAATGTCGCTTTCGTTTTTAGCTGGTTATTTCGCTAGCGTTGGTGAATATGCTGCGGGTTTGGCGTTTGTCACTATAAGATGATTACTTGCGTTAAATGTAATTCGATGTTCTTGAGGGTAGGGGATTGATTTGGGTCGTGCTGGGGATATGACGCCGCCTTTGCGCTGGCGGTTAGGTGTTGCTGGTGGGGTGGCGCTGGTTGTGCTGCTTGTTGACCAGCTGACCAAGCTTGCGGTTCGTGCCGTGGGCGACGCTTTGCATGTGACTGTTATCCCCGGTGTGATCGACTTTCTATTTGTCCGCAATATCGGAGCCGCCTTTAGCATGGGCGAGGGGCATGGCATCGCGTTTGCCGTGCTGGCGTTGGCGGTCATTATCGCTATTGCCGTGTACCTCGTTCGTGCACCCCAGCTCGCCCATCTTGAGGTTGTGGGCATGGCGATGGTTGCGGGCGGTGCTATCGGCAACGCTATCGATCGTTTGGCCTTTGGCTTCGTGACCGATTTTATTGCCACCACCTTCATCGACTTTCCCGTCTTCAATGTGGCCGATATCGGCATTACCGTGGGCGTTGTGCTCGCCCTCTTCGGCTACATGTTCTTGAGTCCCGCGGCCCGCGAGGTTGATGCGACTGCCGAGCTCAATGCCCGTGATGAGGCCCGCGCTAAGCGCAAAGCCAAGCAGCGTGGGGAGCGTGCCCGCAAGATTCGCGAAAGGAATGAGCGTTAATGGCCGACATCCATATTCTTGTTGCCGGCGATTCCGCTGGTCAGCGTCTTGACGCCTATTTGGGCGCCAACGATGGCTGTCCCACGCGCTCTGCCTGCGCGCATCTGATCGAGGGAGGCGCCGTTGCCGTCAACGGTGAGACTTGTCTCTCTAAAAAGTACGCCGTACGCGCCGGCGATCGCATCTCGGTCGACTTGCCCGAGCCGCACGACCCGACCGACGTGATTCCCGAGGCCATTCCCCTCGATATCCGCTACGAGGACGACTACCTTATCGTGCTCTCCAAGCAGCGGGGCCTGGTGTGCCATCCCGCCCATGGCCACGAGAGCGGCACCCTTGCGAACGCTCTGGTCTACCACTGCGGCATCGATCATCTTGGTACTGTGCAGGGTGAGGACCGCCCCGGCATCGTGCATCGCCTGGATCGCGATACCTCGGGCCTTATGCTCGCGGCAAAAGACGACGACACCCAGCGCGCGCTTCAGAATCTCATCCGCACGCGCACGCTCGACCGTCGCTATATCACGCTCGTTCACGGTCACATCGCCATGGACGAGGGCACTATCAACACCGGTATTGCCCGTTCCACGCGCGACCGCGTGAAGATGGCGGTTTCGGATGACCCCTTTGCCCGTCAGGCCATTACGACCTTTAAGGTCCTCGAGCGCTTTGATTCCACGCGTTTTGACGACGGCTATACGCTCGTTGAGTGCCACCTGTTTACGGGCCGCACACATCAGATTCGCGTGCATATGCGCCATATCAACCACGCCTGCGTGGGCGATCCGCTCTACGGCAAGTGCGATGCGCGTGCCGATCAGGGCCTGACCAGGCAGTTCCTGCATTCTTGGCGCGTTGCGTTCGATCATCCCGTAACGGGGAAGCGCATTGAGTGCCGTGACGAGTTGCCGTGGGATCTCGCTGCGGTTCTCGACGATCTGGCTCCGCGCTCGCTCGGTCGCACGGCCGTTGGAGATGAAATCGTTCCGCAGCTCGGTCTTCTCGAAGCCTAGCCAGTATTAGGTGGTTTCTTGAACTCGGTAAGCCTGCGGTAAGATATACGATTGTTTACGTTACACGTTGCTTGGAGCCTGCATGCTCGCCTTTTTACAAACCAACACACCCATCGTGATCTTCAACCAGATTGTCGTCACGCTGCTCACGGTCTGCTTTCTGTACCAGGTGGTCTTCTTTGTCATTGGCGCTCTTCGTGGCGAGGTCGCGCCTCCCAAGGCCAAAAAACTCCATCGCTATGCCTTTTTTATCGCGGCGCATAACGAGGAAGCCGTAATTGCCAATCTCGTACGCTCCATCAAGGACCAGGACTATCCGTCCGAGCTTATCGAGGTCTTTGTCGTTGCCGACGCCTGCACCGACAACACCGCTCAGCTCGCACGCGAGGCCGGTGCCATTGTTTACGAGCGCAATGACCTGGCCCGAAAGGGCAAGAGCTGGGTCATGGACTTTGGTTTCGATCGCATTCTCAACGAGTATCCCGACACGTTTGAGGGCTACTTTATCTTCGATGCCGACAACGTTATCTCCCGCGATTACGTGTCCAAGATGAACGATGCCTTTGACCAGGGCTTCCATGTGGTCACGAGCTATCGCAATTCCAAGAACTTCGGCAGCTCGTGGATCTCGGCTGCTAATGCCACGTGGTATCTACGCGAGGCGCGCTTCCTCAACAACGCGCGCAATATCTGTAAGACGTCCTGCGCTGTTTCGGGTTCGGGTTACCTTATCTCGTCAAGCGTTATCGAGGGCATGCACGGTTGGCAGTTCCACACGCTGACCGAGGACATTCAGTTCACTACGTTCTGCGCTATTCACGGTATTCGCATTGGCTATGCGCCGGCGGAGTTCTTTGACGAGCAACCCGTGACGTTCAAGGCATCCTGGAAGCAGCGTATGCGCTGGACCAAGGGCTTTTACCAGGTGTTCTTTACCTACGGTAAGCATCTGGTCAAGTCGATGTTCCGCTATCATCGCTTTGCCGCCTACGACATGTTCATGACGATCGCCCCGGGTATGCTGCTATCGCTGATCTCGATGCTCGCTAATGCGACGTTCTTGATTGTGGGTGGCCTTTCGCATGGTTTCTTGGCAACCGAAGTCGAGATGCAGGCGTGCGCCGCTTCGCTCATTATGACCTTCGCCATGATGTATCAGACGTTCTTTATCCTGGCGCTGCTCACGACTATCTTTGAGTACAAGCATATTCACTGCGCGCAAAAGTGGCGCCTGGTGACTAACCTGTTTACCTTCCCGATCTTTATGTTCAGCTATATCCCCATCACGGTGGCCGCGCTGTTCCTGAAGGTCGACTGGGTGCCGACGCAGCACGCCGTCAACGTTACCCTTGACGAGGTCATGCAAGGCGCCAAATAACCACCACCAAAACCACCGCAAAGGGGACAGGCACCTTTGTGGTGGTTTTTGCTTTTGCGATGCAGCTCGAGGAGGAGTCCGATGGCCTATATCCCGTTTTGGATTTGCATCTTTGCCGGCGTGGCAATTGATGCCCGAGAGCGACGGTTTCCCAATGGGCTTGCCGGCGCATGTGCCGTGGCGGCGTTGGCGGGCGTTTGGCTCGACCTCGGTTTGAACACAGCGCTTGACCACGCCGGTCTTGCGGTCATCGTCTACCTTGCCCTTGTGCTCACTGAGTCGCTCTGGCGGCGCCTTCGCCACGCCCCGGGCATCGGCATGGGGGATGCCAAGGCGCTCTTCGCGCTTTGCACGCTCGACCCTATGGGTGGCATCGTGGCATTTGCCGTCGCACTCCTGGCCCTGGCCCTCTCCTGCCTCTTCACAAAATCGCGCTCCCTGCCATTGCTCCCGTTTTTAGTGCCGATTTTTGCCATAATCGAGGTCGTGGGCTGCACTTTGTAACCGATTGCGCATCCTTCTTAAGGAGCATGCCATGGCAACTAATCAAGAAACGGCCGTCATTAAGGCGCGCATGGACCGTATTCCCTCGGCGTTGTCGCCCGAACTTGTCGAGCGCATTGCCGCCGATCGTGCTTCGGGCTATGTCAACCCGTATCGTTGCAACGACGATCAGGTCATTCGTCGTATTGATCGCGCCGCCGACAAAGGCACGCTTATGCGTCCGGCGTTTATGCGCGATACCGAAAAGATACTTCATCTTCCGGCGTACACCCGTTATGCAGGCAAAACGCAGGTCTTTAGCTTCCGTAGCAATGACGATCTGTCACGCCGCGGTTTGCACGTGCAGCTCGTCTCCCGCATTGCGCGCGATATCGGTCGCGCCCTGGGGCTCAATTGCGATCTGATCGAGGCGATTGGCCTGGGTCACGACTTGGGACACACGCCTTTCGGCCATGCCGGCGAGCGTTTCCTCAACGATATCTATCATGAGCGTACGGGGCGTTATTTTTTCCATAACGTGCAGTCGGTCCGCGTGCTCGACACACTGTACGGCCGCAACGTGTCGCTCCAGACGCTCGACGGCGTGCTATGCCATAACGGCGAGTACGAGCAGCGTGTGTTTGAGCTCTCGGACATGGGCTCCTTTGACCAGTTTGACCAGACGGTTGAGGATTGCATTGCCACGGGCTATAGCGCAATTGAGCATCTGCGTCCCATGACGCTCGAGGGCTGCGTCGTTCGCATCTCGGATATTCTTGCCTACGTCGGTCGTGACCGTCAGGATGCGATCGCGGCGGGCCTGCTTTCGCCCGACGCCTTTGATGATGGCCGGGGCGGTGCCTACAACAGTTGGATCCTCACGCATGCCTCCATCGATATCGTTGAGCACAGCTATGGTAGGCCGCGCATCGAGATGAGCGAGGACCTGTTTGAGGAAATTCGCCGAGCCAAGCGCGAGAACTACGAGAAGATCTATAGCAAGGGCGGTATCGAAGGCGATTCCGAGGCGGAGCTGCGCGAGGCGTTCGTAAAGCTCTACGACCGTTGCCTGCGGGATCTAAACAGTGGCGACGAGTCCTCTTACATCCTTAAGCACCATATTTCGCGCATTGAGCAGCAGCTTTCCTACTATGATCGCACCTATGCCTGGCAGGACGACAAGGATCAAGCCGTGGTGGATTATATCGCGAGCATGACGGACGGTTATTTCTGCGAGCTGACGAGCAAGCTGTTCCCTGGTCTGGAGTTTCCGCACCGTACCTATATTAACGAACGGTAGTTCGTATTAATTCGGTATACTGTTAGTGGAAAACGTTTTTGATTGATACACGGGATGGCTATGGACGACCTTTTTTCTGCTTCGACGCGCGAGCGTTCCTTTAAAAATGCGCCGCTTGCGGTGCGCATGCGCCCCAATTCGCTCGACGAGTACGTGGGCCAGCAAAAGGCCGTCGGTAAGGGTTCATGGCTGCGTGCCGCGATCGAGCACGACGTGCTTTCGAGCGTGATTCTGTACGGGCCTGCCGGTACGGGCAAGACGACGCTGGCCCACATTATCGCCAACCATACCAAGAGCGAGTTTGTTGAGGTCAGCGCCGTCACGGGTACCGTGAAGGACCTGCGTCGTGTGATTGATGAGGCCAAGACGCGCCTGAATACGTACGACCGCCGCACCATTCTATTCATCGATGAGATTCACCGCTTCTCTAAGTCGCAGCAGGATGCCCTGCTGCATGCAGTTGAGAACCGTACCGTCATTATGATTGGCGCTACGACAGAGAACCCGTACTTTGAGGTCAACTCGGCACTGTTGTCGCGCGGGCGCGTGGTGGGGCTTGAACATCTGAAGGATGAGGATATCGCCACGCTTATTGAGCGTGCGCTCGAGGCACCACAGGGCTTGAACGGAAAGTTCTCGGCCGATGAGGATACGGTCAAGACCATTTGCACGCTGGCAGCGGGTGACGCTCGCTCGGCGCTCACGACGCTCGAGCTTGCGAGCGAGATTGCCGTCACGCGTCCCGATACCGAGGGAACGCCAGCGCCTGCGGCGGGGGAGCGCTATCCCATCACCGTGGATGACGTGAAGATTGCCAACCCGCGTCGCGGCTTTACGTATGACAAAAACGGCGACATGCACTACGACATCATCAGTGCGTTCATCAAGTCCATGCGCGGTAGTGACCCCGATGCCACGATCTATTGGCTCGCGCGCATGATCGATGCTGGGGAGGATCCTAAGTTTATCGCTCGCCGCATTATGATTCACGCTTCTGAGGATGTTGGCAACGCCGACCCGCAGGCGCTTTTGGTGGCGCATGCCGCGTTTAAGTCTGCCGAGGTCATTGGCTATCCCGAGTGCCGCATTAACCTGGCTCAGGCTGCACTCTATGTGTGCTTGGCGCCAAAATCCAACGCGTGTGAGGCTTCGATCGATGCGGCGCTGGCCGATATCCATTCTAGTGGGCTTCGCGAGGTGCCGAGTTATCTGCGCGATCGCCATCGCCCGGGCAGCGATGAATACGGTGTGTATAAGTATCCACATGATTATCCCGAAGGCTGGGTCGATCAGCGCTATTTGCCCGAAGGCTTGGAACGCGGTGCATTTTGGCAGCCTGCCGGGCGCGGCTGGGAAGAGTGGCGCGTAGAGCAAAGCGAACGAGACCGCAGCGGGAATGCACCGAGGTAGCTGCTGATAATTTTGTCCCACGTTGCTGCTCTTGGCATGTTCGGTCCCCTTTGGGGTACCATGGAGACCGTCTGTATTTCGATTCTTCCGGGAGGCTTGTATGAGTCCCATTCAAATCGCCCTGCTGCTGCTCGCCGTTGCCGGCGTGTGGGCCATCGCTGAGCTCGCGCTTACCCTGCGCAAGACCCGCAATGTTGTCGACTCGCTCGATAAGACCGTGAACGACCTCAACAACACCATCGCCGAGGCTCAGCCTGTGGTGGCAAAGCTCGATGGCGCTGTCGATGAGCTTACGCCGGCGCTTGCCCAGATGGAGCCGCTGCTTAAGTCGAGCAAGACGGCAGTTGATGCCCTTACCTCCAATCTCGTAGAGGTCGAAGCCGTGGTTCGCGACATTTCCGAGGTTACGGGCAGCATGGCCGAGGCCAGCAATGCTGTGTCGAGCGTGACCGACTCTGCCGCCGGTGCTGTGCAGAAGCTCTTCAATAAGGTGAAGGCTCCTGCAGCCGACGCCGATCGCAAGCTCGCCGCTGCCGCTGCGGAGGCCGAGCAGCCTACCGAGCGCGTCCTAATTGGCGAGGACGAGGCCGCCGCGGGCGACGATGATGGTCAGAAGTCTGTATCCAAGCCGGCTCAGTATTACACCTATACGCCCGCCGAGACCTCTGAGGAGTCCTGCGATGAGTAGCGAAGCAACCTGCCCTATCACGCTGACCGTTGCCGGTGACCCGCGTCTCGCTCGCCTTGTGCGCATGACGGCAGCCAACGTTGGTGCCCTGTGCTCTATGTCTGTCGATCGCATCGAGGACATCCGCATGGCTGCTGAGGAGGCTTTCATCTTTGGTTGCACCGCGGTCGACTGCGATGACATCACCATCAAATTCGATGTCGATGAGACCCACGTTGGCATGACTATTACCTTTGGCGACCAGGCTACGGTCGATGAAGACGACCAGGCTGCGGTGTATGCCGAGCTCATCCTCGCGAGCGTGTGCGACTCCTACGAAAAGACTACGGCGCCCCTGACGCTTTCCCTCGACCTCAAGGCGGATATCTAATATGACCGAACGTTCCCGGAGCGGCAAGACCGCTTGGGACAAGGAGAAAACCCGCGAGCTGTTTCGTCGTTACAAGGAGACCGGTGATCCGGACGCCCGTGAGCAGCTCGTCATGTCCCATATGAACCTGGTAAGGTTTCTTGCCAACAAATTTAAGAATCGCGGCGAGCCGCTCGACGACCTCATGCAGGTCGGCTATCTGGGCTTGCTCAAGGCTATCGACCGTTTTGATCCCGAGCGCGGACTCGAGTTCACGACGTTTGCGACACCCACTATCCTGGGCGAGATCAAACGCCATTTTCGCGACAAGGGCTGGAGTGTGCGCGTACCGCGTCGTCTGCAGGAGCTCTCGGCCAAGGTCAACCAGGCTACTGACAAACTTACCAACGAGCTGCAGCGTTCGCCCAAGGTTGAGGAGATCGCTGAGTATCTAGATGTGACTGTCGATGAGGTCCTCGAGGCTATGGAATCGTCTTCGGCCTATACCTCGGTGCCCATCGAGGCTCCTGGTGCGTCCGATTCCGACGATGCCCCTTCGATTCTCGACCGTTACGCCGACGACGACAACGAGCTCGACTTTACCGATGACCGCCTAGTGATCGAGGAAGCCATCCGTGATTTCTCGCCGCGCGAGCGCGAGGTGATCGAGCTGCGCTTTGTGAAGGGCATGACCCAGATCGAGATCGCCAAGAAGCTGGGTATTTCTCAGGTGCAGGTTTCGCGTCTGCTTCGCCGCACGCTTAAGAAGATTCAGGACAAGATCGACCCTGACGGAGTGATGATTCGTTCATGAGTGAGCACCCCCAACAAACCGATCGCGTGCTGCGCGACACCCGCATTCTGACGCTTCGCATTTGGGCTGTTGTCGGCTGCATTGTCATCGCCGCTGTCATCTTTAACCTTATGGGCATCCTGGCCCCGGTTATCGAGTTTCTCGCCGTTGGTTCCATCATTGCCTTTGTGATGTCCCCGATCACCAACTGGCTCGAGCACCATGGCGTGAATCGCGGCATCGGTTCGCTTGTCGCGCTTATTGTTGTTGTTGCCGTGCTCGTCGTTGTCGTTTGCATCTTGTCGCCGATTCTCTTTGGTCAGATCATGGAAGTCCTGAGCCGCCTGCCCGAGCAGCTTCGTGTTGCGGGTGGCGACCTCAATGAGATGATCTCGCATGCCAAGACGCTCAACAACACGCCGCTCAAGGAGTATTTGAACGATAATCTTTCGTCGCTAGTTGCCGTGGCATCGAAGTATGTGTCTCAGATCGCTGCCGAGCTTGGCCGCGGTGTGTTCCCGCTCATCACTAATACGGCCTCGCAGTTGTTCGTGATCTTCCTTGGTCTGGTGCTTGCGTACTGGATGGCCTGCGACTACCCTCGCATGCACCACGAGGTCTGCACCATCATCGGTCAGGAGAAGGAGACCTCGTACCGCTTTATGGTCGCCATCCTTTCTCGCTCTGTCGGTGGCTACATGCGCGGTATGGTCGTGACGTCCATCTGCGGTGGTTTCCTCGCCTTTATCGGTTTTATGATCATCGGTCATCCGTATGCGGCGCTCATGGCTATCTTTACCGGCATCATGCATTTGGTTCCGGTCGTCGGTCCCTGGGTGAGCGCAGCAATCGCCACGGTTCTCGGCTTCATGTTCAGTCCCATGTTGGCGTTATGGACGCTCATCGTGACGATGGTGGCGCAAAACGTCACCGATAACGTGATTTCGCCTAAGGTCATGCAGAGCTCGGTGCAGGTGCATCCCATCATGAGCCTCACGGCGCTCGTTATTGGCTCGGCACTCATGGGTCCCATCGGCATGATTATTGCCATCCCGCTGTGTGCGGCCCTCAAGGGTATCTTCGTGTACTATTTTGAGAATGAGACCGGCCGCCAGCTTGTGGCCTATGACGGCGCCGTGTTTAAGGGCACACCGTACCGCGATGCCGATGGCAATCCGGTCGCCGCCTACGACGCGCTCGGCGACGACACTTTCATCTACGAGTTCGAGCTCATCGGCAACGAGACTGCGCCCGAGGCCAAGGCCATGCCCAAGCCCGAGCTCGATAATCCCTGGATTAAGCTCTCTGGTCTGCAGCCTGATGCCACGGGCTTCTTCAAGAACCCCTTTGCCAAAGAGGATGATTCCAACTCGGACGACGATACCAATACCGGCATCGACGGCTCCTTGGACGATGATGACAACTAGCGGGGTAATTCGGATTAATATTCATACGCGCTAACATGCAATTTCGCTGAAGGGCCGGCATTGTGCCGGCCCTCTTTTTTGCACTTGCGCGGTGGGATGGTAATATCGTTACGTTTGAACTGTTTCGATGTGAAACCGAGGAGATTCCCTCTATGAGTGCTGACTACCCGTCAATGACTACGGCCGAGATCCGCTCCAAGTTCCTCAACTTCTTTGAGGAGCGCGGTCTTAAGCTCTATCCTTCTTCGTCCCTCGTCCCCGACGATCCTTCGCTGCTGCTTGCCAACGCCGGCATGAACCAGTTTAAGGAGTACTACCAGGGCAAGAAGACCATGAAGGAGATCGGCGCTATCTCCTGCCAGAAGTGCGTCCGCACCAACGACATCGATTGCATCGGCGAGGACGGCCGTCACCTGTCCTTCTTCGAGATGCTCGGCGACTTCTCCTTTGGCGGCGTCTCCAAGCAGCAGGCCTGCGCTTGGGCCTTTGAGCTCATTACCAAGGAGTTCAAACTGCCGCTCGACCGCCTGTACTTCACCGTCTTTACCGAGGACGACGAGACCCACGATGTGTGGCGCTCCCTGGGCGTTGCCGAGGATCACATCTCTCGCCTGGGCGAGGACGACAACTTCTGGGCCGCTGGCCCCACCGGCCCCTGCGGTCCGTGCTCTGAGATCTACTTTGATATGGGCGAGGAGGTCGGCTGCGGCAGCCCCGACTGCAAGCCTGGCTGCGACTGCGACCGCTTCCTGGAGTTCTGGAACCTCGTCTTTACCCAGTACGACCGCCAGGAGGACGGCTCCATGCCGGAGCTGCCGCATCGCAACCTCGATACGGGTATGGGCCTGGAGCGCATGGCCGCCATCATGCAGCATAAGACCGCCAACTACGACGGCGATCTGATGCAGCACCTCATCAAGCTCGGTGAGAAGATCAGCGGCAAGACCTATGACGCCGATGACTACTCCGGCGTCAGCCGCTCGCTGCGCATCATCGCCGATCACTCCCGTGCCGTCGACTTTATGATTTCCGACGGCATCCTCCCCGGTAACGAGGGTCGCGAGTACGTCCTTCGCCGTCTGCTCCGCCGTGCCGTGTTCCACGGTCGCCTGCTGGGTATCGAGGGTGCCTTCCTGACCAAGTTCATCGACGAGGTCAACGCTCAGATGGGCGAGGCCTATCCCGAGTTGCTCAAGAACGTCGCGCTCGTCAAGGGTATCGTTGCCTCCGAGGAGGAGCGCTTCTCCACGACGCTCGACAACGGCCGCGTCTACCTGGATGAGGCACTGGCAGCGCTTGCCGAGGGCGCTGTGCTTCCGGGCGATGTTGCCTTTAAGCTGCACGACACCTTTGGTTTCCCCATCGACCTAACCGTCGAGATCGCCGGCACCGCTGGCCACGACGTCGACATGGACGGCTTCACTGCCTGCATGGAGGACCAGAAGGCCCGCGCCCGCGCCAATGCCAAGGGCGACGCCTGGGGCAGCTTCAACGACGTGTGGGTTGAGCTTTCCGACAAGGTCGCTGCGACCGAGTTCGACGGCTATGACAACGATGTGATCGAGGGCGCCAAGGTTGTCGCCATCGTGCGCAACGGCGAGTCCGTCGAGTCCGCTGCCGCCGGCGAGAACGTCGAGGTCGTGCTCGACCGCACCCCGTTCTACGCCGAGATGGGCGGCCAGCAGGGTGACGCCGGCGAGCTTTCCGCCGAGGGCGTTTCGCTGACCGTTTCCGATACCAAGAACCACAACGGCCTGTATGCTCACGTCGCCCACGTTGCCGAGGGCACGCTGACCGTCGGTGCTACCGTGACCGCCGCGCTCGACGCCGAGCGCCGTGGTTTCCTGCGCCGCAACCACACCGCCACCCACCTGCTCGACGCCGCCCTTAAGCAGGTCCTGGGCGAGCATGTCTCCCAGGCCGGTTCGCTGGTGACGCCCGAGCACCTGCGCTTTGACTTCACGCACTTCGAGGCCCTGTCCTCCGAGCAGCTCAAGGCTGTCGAGGACCTGGTCAACCAGCAGATCTTCGCTTCCAAGCCGGTTGTGACCCGTGTCATGGGCATTGACGAGGCTAAGGCTGCCGGCGCTGTCGCTCTGTTTGGAGAGAAGTACGGCGATGTTGTTCGCGTCGTCTCCGTGGGCGCCGAGGACCAGCCGTTCTCCCGCGAGCTCTGTGGTGGCACTCATGCCGCCAATACCGCCGAGATTGGCCTGTTCAAGATCATTTCCGAGTCCTCCACGGGCTCCAATGTCCGCCGTATCGAGGCCGTGACCTCTAAGGGTGCCCTCGACTACATGGCCGACCGCCTGGCGCTCGTTGACGCCGCCGCCGCTGCGCTCAAGTGCCGCGTCGACGAGGTTCCCGCCCGCGTGGAGAACCTGCAGGCCGAGCTGCGCGAGACGTCCAACAAGCTCAAGAAGGCGCTCACTGGTGGCTCCTCCGATGCGATCTCCAGCGCCATCGAGGGTGCTGTCGAGCTGAATGGCTACAAGCTTGTTGTTGCTGAGCTTCAGGGTCTCGAGGCCGCTGACCTGCGCAACGTTTGGGATACCGTGCACCAGAAGGTCGCCGGCCCTGTCGCTTGTGTCGTCGCCAGCGTGACTGAGAAGGGCACTCCGGCCCTGCTCGCTGCCGGCTCCGATGACGCCGTCAAGGCCGGTTTCCACGCCGGTAACGTGATCAAGCAGATCGCGGGTCTGGTCGACGGTCGCGGTGGCGGTCGTCCCAACATGGCCCAGGCCGGTGGCAAGAATGCTGCCGGCATCGCCGATGCCCTCGCGGCCGCCAAGACCGCGCTCGGCGCCTAAGAATCTAAGAAGTCGCTGTGGTTGCGCTCGCGCTGGACATAGGGGAGACCAGGATTGGCATCGCCGTCTCGAGCCGTGATGGCAAGATGGCGATGCCTGTCAAGGTGCTTCCGGCTGCCGAGGTCACCGGTATGGCCAAGACGTTCCGCTACCTGGTTGAGGACTATGAGCCCGACATCCTGGTAAGCGGACGTCCCCTGACCATGGCCGGTGAGCCCGGCCCTCAGGCCGTGCGCGTTGCCGCTGTGGCGCAAAAGATTGCCGACGAGCTCGATCTTCCGTTGGAGTTTGAGGACGAGCGTCTGTCCTCGCAAGAGGCCAAGCGTATCCTGCGCGAGCAGGGACTCAACGAAAAGCAGATGAGGGGCAAGATCGACATGATTGCCGCCAGCCTGTTTTTGCAGACGTGGCTCGATCGTAAAAACGAGGAGGTTTCGCATGCCTAGTGCTTCCGATCCGCGCCAGCCGAATCGTACACAGCAGCCGGCGTCGCGCCCTGCCCAGCCTGGCCAGCGTCCGGCACAGCCGACGCAGCGCGCAGCTCAGCCTGCCGCGCGCCCGGCGCAGTCCTTCTCTCGTTCGGCCCAACCTGTTCAACGGACGGGTCAGCAGCCTTCTGCTCGTTCGGTTCAGCATTCGGCTTCTCACGCGGTTCAGCAGCC
The DNA here is from genome assembly GCA_052344885.1 of Collinsella aerofaciens. GTDB lineage: Bacteria > Actinomycetota > Coriobacteriia > Coriobacteriales > Coriobacteriaceae > Collinsella > Collinsella aerofaciens_CC. The sequence goes on along the minus strand of DAWDYI010000025.1, from coordinate 19,560 downwards.
CACTGCTCGTACGGCCCAGCCTGCAGGCGGCACCCGCTTTAAGCAGCAGGCACCTACCCAGCGAACGCAGGCCCCCCAATTGCATTCGCATCACGCTCGTGGTTCGCATGGCGTTGCTCCGGCGACCCGCTCGAGCTACAACACGCATGCTCGTCGCGGTGCTCAAAAGAAAAGCTCCCCGGTGCCTATGATTATCGGTGGCGTTGTTGCCGTGCTTGCGCTTGTCGCGATCGTTTTCTTTGTCGTGCCAGCCGTCAAGGGCTTCTTTGGCGGTGAGGGTGCGAAAGTCGTTGCAGGCCAGCAGGTTACTATCACGATTCCCGATGGTGCCTCGGGTGACAGCATCGCTTCGATTCTCTCCGAGAACCATATCGTAGAAAATCCCAAGGATTACTATGCGGCGGTGAAAAAGCTCAACGCCGATATGTCGCTCAAGCCTGGTGATTATTCGTTCACCACACTCATGGATGCGACCAAGGTTGTTCAGCAGCTCATGGAAGGCCCCAACGCGGGCTCCAATACGCTGACTATCCCTGAGGGCCTGACGGTCGATCAAGTCGCCGACCGTGTGGCCCAGGCCTACGACAGCATCTCTAAGGAAGACTTCCTCAACCAGGCCAAGGCCTCCAACTACGTGGACGACTATAGCTTCCTTAAGGGCGCCGCCAACGATTCGCTCGAGGGTTTCTTGTTCCCCAAGACCTATTCGCTGGGCGATTCGCCGACGGCCGATGACGTGATTCGCGCTATGCTCGATCAGTTTAAGACCGAGTACAAGTCGCTTGACTTTGCGAGCTGCGAAGCCAAGATCAAGGAACGCTACGGTGTGGAGATGTCCGACTACGACATCGTCAACTTGGCCTCTATCGTTGAGCGCGAGGGCCTCAACGCCGATCAACGTGCGCATGTGGCCTCGGTTTTCTACAACCGCCTTGCCGGCAAGCTCGACGGTCTGCGCTATCTCAATAGCGATGCGACTATGATGTATGTCACCGGTGGCGAGGTTACCGCCGACGACCTGCAGAGCGATAGTCCGTATAACACCTATAAGCATGAGGGTCTGCCACCCACGCCCATCTGCTCTCCGTCGCTCGAGGCACTCAAGGCCACGCTTGAGCCGACCGACTCCGATGACCTGTATTTCTACATTACGCAGGACGAGGAGTACTTCTCGCAAACCTACGAAGAGCATCAACAGTCTTGGAATTAGCATGAGGATTTTTAGCCCCAAACGTTACGTTGCCTCGGTCGATCGCATCGACCTTAATACCCTGTGGGCCGACGGCAAACGCGCCATTCTGCTCGATCGCGATAACACCCTGGTGCCGCGCGACACCGAGCAGGTTCCCGCCGCGGTTTCCGCTTGGCTCGATACCGCCCGCGCCAAAGGCTTTAAGCTGTGCATGGTGTCCAACAACTGGCATCGCGACCAGGTCATGGCATCAGCACGCGAGCTGGGACTCGAGGCCATCAGCCACGCCATGAAGCCGGCACCGTTTGCCCTCAAGGCGGGTCTTAAGCGCCTCGGCGCCACGGCCGACGAGGCGGTGCTGATCGGTGATCAGCTCTACACGGACGTGTGGAGCGGCAACTTCGCCGGCGTCGATACCATCCTGGTAAAGCCGCAGGCCACGCAGGACCTGTGGTATACGCAGATCTTCCGTATCTTTGAGCGCCGGGCCCTGCGCGACCTTCCCTGCGAGGAATAGGTCTCGTCATGTCCCAGCACACCAAACACGGCTGCGACCATATCTTCTTTATCGGCTTTTTGGGCGCGGGCAAATCGACGCTCGCGCGCAACGTCGGCACTATGTTCAAGCGGCGTTTTATCGATACCGACCGCCTAGTCGTCCGCCGTTGCGGCAAGTCGGTAACCGAGATTTTTGAGACCGAGGGTGAGGATCGTTTTCGCGAGCTCGAGACCTCGGCGCTCCGTTCGCTCCAAAGCGAGCGCAGTCTGTTGGTTTCGTGCGGTGGCGGTATCGTCGAGACGCCGGTGAATATTGAGCTGATGCACGAAATGGGTACGTGCGTGTACCTCGAGGGCGACTTTGAGGATTCGATTCGCCAGATTCGTCGGTCCGACACGCGCCCCGATTTCCGCTCGCCCGAGCATGCCGCGCGCTTGTTTGAGCATCGCCGTCCGCTGTATCGCCAGGCCGCCGATATTACCCTTGATATTCGCAACAAGTCCTTCGAGGACGTTTCCTACCTTTGTGCCGAGATGCTTTTGGAGCGTGGACTGCTATGATTCGCCGCCAACTGATCAATTTCCAAAACCGCAGCGTCGATGTCCGTGTCGGATTGGGCGCGTTCGATGAGCTGTCGCGTATGTTTGCCTCGGCTGTGGGCAAGCCTAAGCGCGCGATGGTGGTTTGGAACTCCGCCTCGTCAGAACGTTTTGATGAGGTCGTCGAGCATGCGCTGGTCGACGCCGGTTTTGCCGTGTCGCAGTTCTCCCTTGAGGTTTCGCCTGCTGGTGCCACGCTGGCCGATGCCGATGCTATCTTTGGCGCCTTGTCTGCCAACGGCATTACCTGTGACGATCTGGTTGTCGCCGTTGGCGATGCCGCAACCTGCTCGGTTGTTAGCTGGTGTGCCAATCAGTGGTGCGGCCGCACCGAGTGCGCGTTGCTGCCGACGACCTTCGACGCCATGCTCACGGTCGCGACGACCATGAAGCCGCTCGTCGCTTCGTCGGCCAATGCGCTTCCCGCTATCGCGTTCCGTCCTGAGCCGGGCTTGGTCGTGTGTGACCTCGACCTTGTTCGCGAGGCGGACCCCGAGTACCTCAAGCTCGGCTATGTGGTACTTGTTGGTACCATGCTTTCGAGCAGCAAGTCCCGCTGGAATCAGTTTACTGAGACCGTTCCCGAGATTCTCGCGGGCGAGGAGGTCGCGCTCGTCAATGCAGTTCAATGGTCTCAGACTGCCCGTAAGGACGTACTGATGGCCACGAACCCGAGCGCCCGCCATGCGCTCGATTTTGGCAAGACGGGGGAGCGTACTCTGCGCGCTTGCTTGGGCGATGCTGCTTCGCAGGTTCCTGCCTATCAGCTGTTATCCGAGGGCATGCGCTTTGAGGCGCGCCTAGCACATGATGCCTGCGACTTCGATATCGATTACGTCTTTGAGGTCGATGACTGCCTGGAGGACTTTGGTATCGAGGAACTTGCCTTCGATCTGGAGCCTGCCGTATATATCGAGGAGTTCCGCAAGCAGCAGTTCGCTCGCTCGAACCGCAGCATGTTGCCGCTGCCCGCGGCACTCGGCGCCATTCGTCTAACGAGCGTTGAGGACGAGGTTCTTGAGCGCCATGCTCACGCCTACTTGGCTTCTCGCAAAGAACTTCTCTAAGATTTATTGACATCCATCGTCTTTCGTATCATGTTGAGGGACGGGTTTCCAATCGGTTGCGGATCGCATGCGATTCCGACGTTCGGTTGAGACCCGTCCCGTCTTTATAGAGACAATAAGAAAGGAATCTGCATGTCTGAGTTTGCTGCCGGTCCTGCCGGTCGTATCGAACGTGTCCGTGCCCTGATGGTCGAGCGCGGCTATGACGCTATCGTGGTACGCGACGAGGCCAATCTTCGTTGGCTCACGGGCGTGAAGGGCGTCTTCGACTACACCTTCGAGTTCCCGCACGCTGCGTTTATTACGGCCGACCAGTGCCTGTTCCACACCGACTCGCGCTACCTCAACAGCTTTGAGGAGAACACGCCCGCTGGCAGCCCCTGGGTCTACGACATGGACGAGGGCACCATCCCCGGTTGGGTCGCCGGTAAGATCGCAGCCAACAAGTGCCGTGTCTGCGCTGTCGAAGACGATATGCAGATTAATTTCTACCAGGGCATTCAGCGCGGCCTGGAGGACCGCTCCGTCGCCTGCATGCTGCCGCTGATGCACGACGACATCCGCAAGATGCGCGCCATCAAGGACGCCGAGGAGATCGAGCTCATGCGCCATGCGCAGTCGATCACCGATGCCGCCTTCCAGCACATGCTCGGGTTTATTAAGCCTGGTATGACCGAGAAGCAGGTTCGCAACGAGCTCGAGAATTTTATGTTCGCCAACGGCGCCGACAGCCTTGCCTTCGGCTCCATCGTGGCGAGCGGTCCCAACACCGCCAACCCGCATGCCGTGCCGAGCGACCGCGTGATCGAGAAGGGCGACTTTGTCCTCATGGATTACGGCGCGGGCTACTGCGATTACCGCTCCGACATGACGCGCACTGTTGTTATGGGCGAGCCCACGCAGGAGCAGCTCGACCTGTACGCGCTCGTGCGCCGTACGCACGAGGAGTGCGTCGCCGCCATCCATCCGGGCGTCGAGGGCAACGACATTTTCAAGCTTTCCAAGAAGATCATCGGCGATGCCGGCTATGGCGATTACTACAACCATGGTCTGGGCCACGGCGTGGGCATCGACATCCACGAGCTGCCCAACTTCAACCGTAGCAAGAACATCATTGAGGTCGGCTCGGTTATTACCATGGAGCCCGGCGTCTACCTGCCCGGTGTGGGCGGCGTGCGCCTGGAGGACTACGGCGTCGTCACCGAGAACGGATATGAGCCCTTCACCAAGGCCCCGCACGACCTGCACGTCATCGATTGCTAGCCCATTTCGATAGATTTTTGGGGCGGGGCGTCCGGAGCAATTCGGACGCCCCGCGTTCTCTTTTTATGCGCTCGCTGCAGGCGCCGTCTGCAAGTGTATAATTTCGGTCGTATGTAATTTGGACGCTTGTGCGTTCTGCCCATAACAAGAAAGGTCGCTATGCCTACCATTTCTACCGCCGACTTCAAGAACGGCCTCGGTCTCCGCATCAAGGACAAGGTCTACACCATCGTCGAGTTCCAGCATGTCAAGCCGGGCAAGGGCGGCGCGTTTGTGCGCTACAAGACCCGCGACATCAAGAGCGGCCGCGTCGTCGAGAACACCTGCAACGCCGGCACCAAGTTCGAGAGCGTCATGCTCACTACCCGTGAGTTCCAGTACCTCTACAACGATGGCACCGACTATATCTTCATGGACAACGAGTCCTATGAGCAGGTTCCCGTTCCCGAGGACATGGTGGGCGAGAACTCCAAGTGGCTGCGCGAGAACGACGTCTGCCAGCTGCTCTTCGCCGACGATGAGCTCATGGGCGTGACCCCGCCGATGTTCATCGAGACCACCATCGTCCAAACCGACCCGGGCTTTAAGGGCGACACCGTCCAGGGTTCCACCAAGCCGGCCACGATCGACACCGGCGCTGTCATCCAGGTCCCCATGTACCTCAACGAGGGCGAGGTCATCAAGGTTGACACCCGCGACGGCAAGTTCGTCTCCCGCGTCTAGCAACCAAATCTTCTAGGAGGACTCATGCCCCAGGAAATCAAGATTGACGGCATCGGCATTTCGCCCGATGTTCTGACCGCCATCGTCTCGCGCGCCGTGTCCGATGTCGAGGGCATCGCCTCCGTTGGCGTCAAGGACCTTGCCACCAACCTTGTCTCCATGATGCTCTCGTCCAAGGTCCCGGCTTCCGAGCCGGCGGTCGAGGCCGAGGTCGTCGGCGACAAGCTCGCACTCACCGTGCGTGTCGTGGTGTTCTTTGGCTATCCGTTCAAGAAACTCGCCGAGGCCGTTCGCGCCGCCGTGGTCGCCGCCATCGATGCCCAGGTGGGCGTCGAGGTCGAGCGCGTTGACGTTTGCATCGACGGCCTCGTTTTCCCCAAGGAGTAACCTTTGAGCCTTAAGGTTTATCGCGGGCGTACGCTTGCCCGCAGTCAGGCGCTGCAGCTGCTGTTCCAGGCCGAGGCCACGGACAGCCCGCTTGAGCGCGTCCTCGAGGGTGATTTCCTGATCTCGAAGGGTCCCCTCGACCCCTATGCGCTGGAGCTGTGCCGCGGTGCCTACGAGCATATCGACCGCATCGACTGCGCTCTGCGCTCCGTTGCCAAGAACTGGGATCTTATGCGCATGCCCGGCGCCGACCGCAATCTGCTGCGTATCGCCGTTTACGAGATGCGTTTCCTCACCGACGAGGAGGTCTCGGACGCCATCGTGATCAATGAGGCTGTCGAGCTTGCCAAGGCCTATGGCACCGATCAGTCCGCGTCGTTCGTCAACGGCGTGCTGGGCAAGATCGCGCGCAGCGAGGAGTTGCCGGGCGAGGACCTGTACCAGGAACTGCTGGCCGAGGATCGCGCTCGCGAGGAGGCGCAGGCTGCCGAGGCGGCCACAAAGGTTGCGGTTGCTCAGGCCGAGGCCGGCGTTCTCGACGAGGACGCTGAGGTCGCCGAGGCCGAGACCGGTACCGTCGAGGAGTAGCCATGCCAGAGGGTTCCGTCCGCAACTTCGACGAGATCTCGGACCGCCTGGACCAGATCATCGCTACCGTTCGCTCCAAGGATACGTCCTTGGAGCGTTCGCTCGATCTGTTTGACGAGGCGATTGAGCTGGGCTCCCGCGCGGTCGATATGGTCGACAAGTTTGAGCTGACGCCGCGTGAGGCCGATAAGCTCGAACAGGAATACGATGAGGATGCGGCAAACGAATCCCAGGATAGCTAGGCCGCATCTCCGGATACGAATGGTTGATGGCATTCATGAAACGCGTGCGTCTTGATGACGAACTGATTTCACAGGGCATCTGCGCCGATCGCGCGGATGCCCTTCGCACTCTTATGGCCGGCTTGGTCTCGAGTGGCGGCGAGCGCTTGACTTCGCCGGGTCTTAAGGTGATGCCGGGGCTGCCGCTGCACGTGAAGGGGCGTATTCCCTATGTTGGACGCGGCGGTCTTAAGCTCGAAGGCGCGCTTGATGCGTTTGGCATCAATCCGACGGGCCTTGCCTGTTTGGATGTGGGCTGCTCTACCGGCGGTTTTACCGATTGCCTGCTCAAGCGCGGAGCTGCGACTGTTGTCTCTGTGGACGTGGGTCGCGCCCAGTTCGATTGGTCGTTGCGTCAGGACGATCGCGTGACGCTGCATGAGCGCACAAACGTGACGCAGCTGCCTGAGCTTGGCTATGCCGGCGCCATCGACCTGGCTGTGTGTGATGTCTCTTTTACCAGCATCGCGAACATTATCGATGCGGTACTGGCGTGCCTGGCGCCTACGGGTGCATTCTGCACGCTCGTAAAGCCGCAGTTTGAAGCTCCGGCGGCGCTGGTGGGCGAGGGCGGCATTGTGACCGATCCCGCCGTGCGCCGCGATACGCTCGTGGCGGCGGTTGAGCTCTTTGCTGCCAAGGGCCTGTTCCCGGTCGATGTGTGCGTGTCGCCCATTCATGGTGCCAAGGGCAACGTTGAGTTTTTCCTGTACGGCACGAGATTTGAATCTGGCGACCGCTCGCAAGACGTGCTGCAATCCCAGGTATCGGTTTTGAGCGAGAAAGCTGCAACGCTATGAAGGTCTTTCTGGTTCCCAATTACTACAAGCAAGAGGCGGTCGAGAGCGGCCTGATGCTCGAGCTTTGGCTGACGCGCCAGGGCTATGAGGTCGCATGGGCTGCCGACCAGCGATCGAAGATTCAGAGCACGCCTGATATTGACGGCTCCGATCTGGTCATTACGCTCGGCGGTGACGGTACGTTGCTGCGCGCTGCCCGCATCCTCAACCATCGCGAGATTCCTATCCTCGGTCTTTCCTATGGTCACCTGGGCTTTTTGACGGCCGCGAGTCCCGAGGAGCGCGACATTTTGCAGGTTGTGAGCGACGCCCTGTCCGGCGAGCTGCATGTGAGCCGTCGCGCTACCATCGCCGCGGATATCGTGTCCGTGCGTGACGATGGCACGAAGGATGTCGTGCGCACGTTCGCCCTCAATGACATGGCGCTCACGCGCGGCCCTCTGTCCGATATGGTCGAGTTTGACATCACGGTGTCCGGCCACCATATCGATCGCCTGCGTGGCGACGGCGTGGTCGTGTCCACGGCGACTGGTTCTACGGGTTACGCGCTCAGTGCCGGTGGCCCCATCGTGAGCCCCGACTATACGGGCATGGTCTGCGTACCCATTGCGCCGCACACCATTCAGGCCCGTGCCTTCTTGACTTCGCCGAGTGATGTCGTCGAGATCTTTATGTCTGATGATCGTCCGAGCGTTCCAGCGATTGCTATCGATGGACAGTTTATTACCTGCGATGGCACCGTTGAGAGCGTGGCGGTGCGCCGCGGGCCCGGAGATGTGTTGCTGCTGGATTACGGCCCCGAGAGCTTCTATAACTCGGTGAGCCGCGTATTCTACGGAGTCCGTCATGATCGATGAGCTGCAGGTTTCTAACATTGCGCTCATTCGCGAGGCGACGCTGCTGCCGAGTGCCGGCCTGACTGTCCTGACCGGCGAGACCGGTGCCGGCAAGACCGCGCTGCTCTCGGCCCTCAAGCTTATTTTGGGTGAGCGCGCGGATTCGTCTATGGTGCGCGAGGGCGAGGCGCTGGCGAGCGTCGAGGCGCGCCTGTTTGACGGCCCGCACGACACGGAGGGCTTCATCGTGCAGCGCAGTCTTTCTGCCGAGGGCCGCAGCCGCGTGAAGATTGACGGACGCATCGCCAGTGTGCGCGAGCTTTCGGAGCGCGTTGGCGTGATGATGGATCTGTGCGGCCAACACGAGCACCAGCGCTTGCTCGATCCGGCGCATCATGTTGCGATGGTCGATGCCTGGGCAGGGCGCCCTGCACTCGAGGCGCTCGAGCACTACCGCGCCTGCTTTAAGGCTTCGCGCGCTGCCGCTAAGGAGGTTCGACGTGTCGAAGAGACCTCGCGTGCGCAGGGGAGCCGCGTCGAGGAAGCGCGCTTTGCGCTCGAGCGCATCGGCGAGGTCGACCCCAAACCGGGCGAGTATGAGGAACTCGAGGAACTGCTGCCGCGCTCCGAACATGCCGAGGTGCTGGTTGCCACAGCTAATGATGCCCATGCATCGCTTGCCTCTGAAGGGGGAGCGCTCGATGCCGTGAACAGCGCCGTGGCAGAACTTTCCCGTATGGCTTCCGTCGATCGCAAACTTGGCGACATTGCCGATTTGCTTTCGGATGCCTGTATCTCCCTTGAGGATTGCGCGAACGAACTTCGTGCCTATCGCGATGGCGTCGCCTTCGATCCGCGCGAGCTCGCTCGCATGCGCGAGCGGTATTCCGACCTCAAGGGCCTGCTGCGTCAGTGGGGTCCCACCATGGACGATGTTTTTGCCATGCGCGATCGCTCGCAAGAGCTGCTGTCCCTGGTCGATGATGGCGATGAACAGATCAGAAAGGCGCGTGAGGCACTCGGGAGCGCCGAGCACGAGTTGTTTGCCGCTGCCAAGGCACTTAAGCGCGCTCGCAATATGGCGGCCCCGCGCTTCTGCCACGAGGTTTGCCGCCAGATGGCTCGCCTGGAGATGGGCGGCGCCGAGCTCGTCTGGGAGTCGCGTGATCTTCCCCGTGCTGAGTGGACGCCCGTTGGTCCTTCGAGCTACGAGCTGCTATACCGCAGCGGTGCCGGTTTGACTCCACGTCCCCTGCGCCGCATTGCGTCGGGCGGCGAGCTCAGCCGCGTCATGTTGGCAAGTAAGGTTGTCCTCGGTAACGCGGACGGTGTCGATACGCTGGTGTTTGACGAGGTCGATGCCGGTGTCGGCGGCTCTACGGCTCGTGCTCTTGCTGGTGTGCTGGCCGATCTTGCCGCTACTCATCAGGTCATCGTCGTAACGCACCTTGCGCAGGTTGCGGTCATGGCCGACAAACATTATGTTGTCAGTAAGGAACCGGGCGATGTTCCCCAGACGCATTTGGACGAGGTAACCGGCGAAGCGCGTACCGCCGAGATCGCCCGCATGTTGAGCGGCGATCAATCGGAGGCGAGCTTGGCGCATGCCAAGCAGATGCTTGAAGAAGCTCGAGGTTAGGTCGTATCAGCGGTGTTGGTGGGACAAAATAGACTGAATTTTTTGTCCCACTTCGCGTTTTACTCCACGACCTTATCCGGTTGGATGAGCTCTTCGTAGTAGCTGATATGCTCTCGGGCGTCCTCGATTTCGGGCAGCAGGAAGTTGTAGATGACCTCTATGATCATCGTGGCGCTCATCTTGGAGAATGCGAAGTCACCCGTTGTCAGCAGCGCTTCGTGATTGACGGTATTAAAGGTGTAGTCGGCGAGGCGCGCAAGTGGAGACTTGCTATCGCTGCTGATGACGACTACGGTTGCGCCGCAGTTGCGAGCCGCTTTTGCCATGCGATTCAGTCGGCGCGATTTGCCAGAGTTTGAGATTAGCACGATGACGTCACCCGGGCGTAACGTGAGCGCAAAGCCGATTGATGTCTCGCTAATGGTGCTCGCCATGCAGCGCAGGCCCAGCTGCGAGAACTTGAACGTCGCGTCGAGCGCGACGGCGTTGGTGTTGCCTACGGCCGCAAACTCAATAACGCCGGCGTTCTTAAGCGCGTGTACAACTGCGGCCAACGTGTCGTGATCAATGCCGTCGATGGTCGCATTAAGCTCACTCACCTTGGCGGCGAGGATATTTTTAAGGCTCTGCTCCATGTTGTCGAGCGAGACCTCGTCGGTCAGGCCCTCGTTGCGCTGACTCTCTAAGTCGCGCGCCAACGAAAACTGAAAGCTGCGGAAGCTGCCAAAGCCCAGCTTGCGGCAGAAACGCGAAACGGTCGCCTCGGACGTGGCGGCAGCGCGCGAGAGCTGAGCCGCCGTGAGGCGTGGCGCCTCGGACTGGTGCTCCAATATATAGTCGACAATGCGCTGCTCGGACTCGCTGTATCCCTGGTGGGTACTAATGAGGGAAAGTGCGCTTTTGCTACTATCGGTCATGGATGGCTCCTGGTTGGCCTGAAAATCTAACTTGATTTGCAATGCCATAGTATACGGGCATTTTCAATTACAAGATACACCTTGCCGTTTCAAGTGTTGATGGTAAACTTTCACTTGCCGTTTACGGTTATGAAAGAACCTTTCACCGGAGAATTGCGCCTTGTCTCTTCTCACGCGGACGGTAGGTTGGTATCTTTCAGTTGTGGAAAAACGCGCATCGAAGCGCGTGTAGGGGAGCGCCCGAGGGCGCTGTACTCAAGAAGGAGGGACACATGGCTAAGTTTGACATCATCGCCGCGACCGGTTGCCCGACCGGCATTGCGCACACCTTCATGGCGAAGGAGGCGCTGGAGAAGGCAGCTGCCGAGCGCGGTCTGACCATTAAGGTCGAGACTCATGGCCAGGTCGGTGTCGAGAACGAGCTCACCAAGAGCGAGATCGCCGGTGCCAAGGCCGTCGTCGTCGCAGCCGATAAGGATGTCCAGGCTGAGCGTTTCGCCGGTAAGCCCATGGTTTCCGTTGGTGTTTCCAAGGCCCTGTCTGTCGAGGCTGCTGGTAAGCTGATCGACCGCGCGCTCGCCGCCAAGGGCGACGACACGGTTGCCGCTGCCGCCGATGTCGAGGACGAGGTCGAGGAGAAGGAGTCCATCGGCCACGTCATCTACAAGCACCTCATGAACGGCGTCAGCCACATGCTGGTCTTCGTCGTTGCCGGTGGTGTTCTGACCGCCATTTCGTTCCTGTGGGGCATCACGTCCTTTGATTCGACGGCTGCCGACTACAACAGCTTTGCTGCGATGCTCAAGATCATCGGCGGCATCGCCATGAACCTTATGGTTCCGGTGCTTTCCGCCTACATCGCCGAATCCATCGGCAAGCGCCCGGCGCTCGTCCCCGGTTTCGTTGCCGGTATGATTGCCATCCAGGGCCTGCCTGTTAACGCCGAGACCGGCATGATCGACGCCGGTGGCGCCGGCGTGGGCTTCGGCTTCCTGGGCGGCATCGTCGGCGGCTTCCTCGCCGGCTATGTCATCCTGCTGCTCGAGAAGGTTTTCTCTAAAATTCCCGCGAGCCTTAATGGCCTGAAGGCAATCTTCCTGTATCCGCTGTGCTCTACCGCCATCGTCGGCCTGGTCATGCTCGGTATTTCCGGCCCCATGGCTGCCATTAACCAGGGTATGATGGATTTCCTGCAGAGCCTCGGTAACTCCGGTCCGGTGATCCTTGGCCTGGCCATCGGCTGCATGTGCGCCTTTGATATGGGCGGCCCGGTCAACAAGGCTGCTTACGCTACTGGTACCTTCCTGCTCGGTACCGCTCTCGAAGCTGGCGTCGGCACCGAGACCTACAACTTCGGCACCAACTTCATGGCTGCCGTCTCCGCCGCTTGCATCGTTCCGCCGCTGATCACCACCTTCGCCGTCGTTGTCGGCAAGAAGTACTTCAGCCAGGAGGATCATGACGCCGGTATCGTCAACCTCATCCTTGGTTGCACCCACATCACCGAGGGCGCCATTCCGTTCATGACCAAGAACATCTGGCCCGTCATGCCCATCATGATGCTCGGTTCTTCCATCGCTTCCATCTTGACCATCTTCTTCAACGTTCACGATCCGGCGCCTCACGGCGGCTTCCTGGTCCTGCCCGTTGTCGAGAACGGTCCGCTGTGGGTCCTCGCGATCCTCATCGGCGCTGTGGTCGGTGGTATCCTGTTCGTGGCCTTCAAGAAGTACGACTTCGAGAAGAATCAGAAGGCCGCTCCTGTAGCCAAGTCCGTTGAGGCCCCCAAGGCCGCTGCCGTCGAGGCCCCCAAGGCCGAGGCTGCCGACTTCGTGAAGGTCGAGAATGTCTTTGTCGCCGAGGACTTCGCTTCTCGTGACGAGGCTCTGAGCTTCGTTTCCAACCAGGCTGTCAAGGCCGGTATCGCCAGCGACGCCGACGCCGTGATGAACGCCTTCCTGGCCCGCGAGGCCGAGGGCACCACGGGCATGATGGAGGGCTTCGCCATCCCGCATGCCAAGTCCGACGCCATTACCGAGGCTGCCGTCATCGTCGTCAAGGACGAGTCCGGTGTGACCGGTTGGGACACCATGGACGGTGCTCCCGTCAACGTGGCCATCGCGCTGCTCATCCCGGGTGCCCAGGCCGGCACCACGCACCTTAAGATCCTGTCCAAGGTCGCCGAGGCGCTCATGGACGAGGACTTCCGTGCCACCGTCAAGGGTTCCACCGACGCCGCCAAGATCGCCAAGACGATCAACGCCCGCCTGGTCTAATCCCGCAACACGCGAATACCATCGCCCCCTGTATATAAGGCGGAGTCCCTCTCCAGGGCCTCCGCCTTTTTCATCCCCAAATAAGTTGCGGTGAAATAGGGACTGTTTAAACGATTCAACCCCAAATTCAGTCCCTATTTCACCGCAACTTATAAAAGGGCATAGAGGGGGCTACCTATCGAGTCTTTGTCGCGAACAGATCATCAGCCAGAATTCCGTTCGCACGATATCGCTCTGGACCGACCGAGTTTCTGCGGCTCGCCCGCCGGACGGGGCGATTAAGTTTGTCGCGAGTTCCGCACGCAAAGGAAAGCACTTAATGTGCTTTCCGTCTTGCGCAGGACTGTAGAGCAGCAAACTTAATCGTCCCGCCCGGCGGGCGAGCGCAGGGATACGACATCTGTCCAACAATTCGTGCGAAACATAATGAAAAACAGTTTGATGTGAGTTAATATAAACAACGTCGTGAATCTGACTCCTGCCGCATGCATGACAGGGGTTAAACACAAAAAAGGAGTCAATTATGGTTTCTGAGAAGGCTACCCTCGTCAATCCGCAGGGTCTTCACATGCGTCCGGCCGGCCTCTTCGCCTCCACCATGGGCAAGTACGCCTGCGACGTGACTGTCGTCACCCCCGAGAAGGAGGTCAACGGTAAGTCCCCGATGGCCCTCATGGCTGCTGGTATCCCCTGCGGCACCGAGGTCGAGGTAAAGTGCGACGGCGCTGACGAGGCCGAGGCTCTGGCTGCTGCCATCGAGCTTATCAAGAGCGGTCTTGGCGAGTAGAACTCAAACGGGTCGCATGTTGAACAACTAAGTTCATATTTGGGGGCGCAGTGACCTGTTGCAAGGTAGCTGCGCTCTTTTGTCATGGATATGGCAAAACGCTTTATCACATGACACGGAGAGAGGAATGGGAATGTATCAGGGAGTCAACGCTTCCGAGGGCATCGGTATCGGCACCGTCATGGTCGCCGTCGATCCCGACTTGACGTTTGAGCCGCACGAGGTTGCTGATTCGGCAGCAGAGAAGGAGCGCTATCAGTCCGCTCTTTCGGTCTTTTGCGAGAAGACCCAGGCTCAGGCCGACCACATGAAGGAGACGGTGGGCGAGGCCGAGGCCGAGATCATGAGCGGACATATTGTCCTGGCTCAGGATCCGGGTATGACCGACGCCATCAACGCCGCCATTGACGGCGGTACCTGCGCCGAGCAGGCGCTCATGGACACCTCGACCATGTTCGAGAACATGTTCCTGTCCATGGACGACGAGATGTTCCGTCTGCGCGCGGCCGACATCGCCGACATCCGCACCGGTATTCTGGCCGAGCTGCTGGGCAAGGAGGTCGTCGACCTCTCCGTCCTGCCCGAGAACACCGTGGTTGTCGTGCATGACCTCACGCCGTCCATGACCGCCACGATCGATAAGGCCCACGTTGCCGGTATCGTCACCGAGACCGGTGGCCGCACGTCGCACTCCGCGATCATCGCGCGTGCCCTCGAGATCCCGGCTGTCCTTTCGGTTTCCAACAGCTGCACCGCGCTGCGCAACGGTATGACCGTTGTAGTCGACGGTGGCAAGGGTATCGTTGAGGCCGATCCCGACGAGGAGACGCTCGCTGCCTACACCGCCAAGGCCGAGGCCTTCGCTGCCGAGAAGGCAGCCCTCGAGGCCTTCCGTGGCAAGCCGTCCGTGACTGCCGATGGCATCAAAAAGATCATCGCCTGCAACATCGGTAACCCTGATGACGTGCCCAACGCGCTCGATCACGATGCCGAGGCCATCGGTCTGTTCCGCTCCGAGTTCCTGTTCATGGACTCTTCCGAGCTTCCTTCCGAGGAGGAGCAGTTCAACGCCTACCGTAAGGTCGCCAGCGCGCTCAAGGGTGCTCCGGTCATCATCCGTACGCTCGATGTGGGTGGCGACAAGGAGATTCCGTATCTGCATATGGTCAAGGAAGACAACCCCTTCATGGGCTTCCGCGCCGTGCGTTACTGCCTGGCCAATCCCGACCAGTACAAGGTCCAGCTCCGCGCTCTGCTGCGCGCTAGCGCCTTCGGTGACGTCAAGATTATGATCCCGCTCGTCACCTGCGTCGAGGAGGTCTTGGCTGTCAAGGAGCTCGTCGAGCAGTGCAAGGCCGAGCTGACCGAAGAGGGTCGCAAGTTCAACGAGAACATCGAGGTCGGCATCATGGTCGAGACGCCCGCCGCTTCACTGCTCGCAGACCGTCTTGCCGAGGTTGCCGACTTCTTCTCCATCGGCACCAACGACCTGATCGGCTACACCATGTGCGCCGACCGTGGCAACGACACCATCTCCAACCTGTACCAGGTGTACTATCCCGCCGTGCTCCGCTCGCTCAAGAACATCATCGAGAGCGGCGTGAAGGCCGGCATCATGGTCGGTATGTGCGGCGAGGCCGCTGCCGATCCGCTGCTCGAGCCGCTGCTGATCAGCTGGGGCCTGGAGGAGTTCTCGATGAGCGCTCCGTCGATCCTGCGCGCCCGCAAGACCATCAGTCAGTGGACCAAGGCCGAGTGCGACGAGCTCGCCGAGAAGGCGCTCGCCTGCAACACCGCCGCCGAGGTCAAGGCACTGCTCGAGTCCGCAGCTCGCTAATTTGGTATCAGAGGTAACCGCGTGGTTGGAATGGGCCGGCCACGCGGCCCTCACATATACAGGGGGTACTGTAAATGTTCTACACGCTAACCGCTAACCCGGCTGTCGACATGACGGTTTCGAGCTCTCCGCTCGAGCCCGACGAGAACGTCCGCACCGGCTCGGCCAGCTACACGGCTAACGGCAAGGGCCTCGACGTGTCCTTCGCCTTTAAGAAGATGGGCGTCGACACCGTCGCGCTCGGCTTCTTCGCCGGCTTCACGGGCAAGTTCATCGTCGAGGAGGTCATGAACCTGGGTTGCCTCTGCCGCCCGGTCTGGACCGACGGTATCACGCGCATTAACACCTATGTCAACGATGGCCAGCACGAGTACGGCATCCTGAACCCGGGTGCTCCGATCACGCCGCAGCACCAGGAGGAGCTCTATAACATCCTGGACACCGCGGGCGATCTCGAGTGCCTGATCGTTTCCGGCTCCGTGCCTCCCAAAGCTACGCCTGACTTCCTGGCTAAGGTCATGGAGCACGCTCAGGCTCGTGGCGCCGATGTCGTCTTGGACCTGTCCTCCGACAAGCTCAAGGAGCTCGCTCACAAGAAGCCGCTGCTCATCAAGCCGAACCATCACGAGATGAAGGCCATCTTCGGCGTGCCGGTCGACACCGACGACGAGGTCCGCGTTGCCATGAAGATGGCTCACGACGCCGGCGTTCAGAACGTGCTGCTCACCCGTGGTAGCCGCGGCGACGCTTACTTCTCCAACGGCGAGGACATCTGGTACGCCAAGCGTGAGTTCAACATCAAGCTGGTCTCTTCCGTCTGCGCCGGCGACTGCACCCTCGCTGCGTTCCTGCACAAGTGGTACAGGGATCGCGACAACGTCGAGGAGGCCATGAAGCTCGCTATGGCCACCGGCGCCAACGTTGCCGAGTCCGTCGGCATTGGTGACTTCGGTCACGTCGACGAGTACAGCAAGCGCGTTGCTGTCCGCAAGCTCGATCGTCAGTAATCGAAACGCGACATATTCGTGCGCATGCGGCGCCCCGGTTTCGGCCGGGGCGCCTTTTTTGTTCCGCCATGGGGGAGAGGTGTCCTGCCGTACTTCATCGCTTCCACACCGTTCACCGAGTTGTCCTAGCCTTTTACCGATGCGTGGAATATACTTTCATTAACACGTTGCTTCGTGAAAGGAACATTCATGATTTACACGCTCACTGCTAATCCCGCCATTGATTACAACATCGCCTGCGACGGCCTTACTGCCAATACCGTCACGCGTACCCGCAATGCCGTCTACACGCCCAACGGCAAAGGCCTCAACGTCTCGTTTACGCTTGACCACTATGGTGTCGACACCACGATCCTGGGTTTCTTCGCCGGCTTCTCGGGTGAGTTTATCGTTAAGGGCGCCGAGGCCCTGGGCGTGCCCGTCAAGCCCGTGTGGACCGACGGTATTACGCGCGTCAATGTGTTCCTCAACGCCGGTCCCGACACCGAGTACAACATGGTCAATGCCGGTGCCGCCATCAATGAGGCCAACGAGCAGGAGATGTTTGAACTTATCGATTCGCTCGATGACATGACCTGCCTGGTCATCAGCGGCTCGCTGCCTCCCAACACTTCCGAGGGCTTCTTGGCCGAGGTCCTGCGCCGTGTCAAGGCCAAGGGGGCCGAGTTCGTCCTCGACATCTCGAGCCATCAGCTGGCAGACCTCATTGCTCTGGAGCCACTGCTGATCAAGCCCAATGACGACGAGCTGCTTGACATCTTTGGCATCAAGGTGAGCGGTGGCGACGACGAGTCCGTCAAGGGCGCTATGGCCGAGCTGCACGCCAAGGGCGCCAAGAACGTGCTGCTGACCCTTGGTGGCGCCGGTGCGTACTTCTCCAACGGCGAGCATATCTGGTTTGCCAACCGCACCTTCGACGTCAAGCTGCTGTCGACGGTGTGCGCCGGCGATTCCTCGCTCGCTGCCTTCCTGTCCGTGTGGCACGACGCCCCCGAGCGCGTCGGGGACGCCCTGCGCCTTTCGATGGCCACTGGCGCCAACGTGGTCGAGTGCCCCGGTCTGGGTGATTTTGCCAAGGTGGACGAATATAAGAAGCACATCGAGGTTCGCCAGGTCTGCTAGTTCCGGCACCTTGTCTGAATAGTTTGATTATTTCGCATCCGTCTTAGACTAGGACGGATGCGTTTTTGTTTATCGGACTTGCGTGTGCAGTGGAGGCTGTTTCTTGCTAGACTTCTTGCAGACGCAATCGATAGCCAATTTGATAGTCGCAGGAGGCCATAGGCATGTGCAATGTTTCGCTCAACGGTACTCAACCGTCCGATGCGTCCCTGCGCGTCCTGCGCGCGCTTGAGGCGGCTGGTCTTGAGGCTTGGTACGTGGGCGGTTGGGTGCGCGACGCCCTGATGGGGTACCCCAGCCACGATGTTGATATGTGCTGTAGCGGCCTGTGGCAGGAGTCCAAAGCGGCGCTCGAGGCCGCCGGCATCGCGGTTGTGGAGTCGGGCATTAAATTTGGCGGAATCACGGCTATTTCCGATGGCGAGCGTATCGAGGTCACCACGTACCGTCTGGATGGCTTTTACACCGATGGTCGCCATCCCCAGAGTGTGGAGCGTGCCGCCTCGCTCGAGGACGATCT
This sequence comes from Collinsella aerofaciens, assembly GCA_052344885.1. Lineage (GTDB taxonomy): Bacteria > Actinomycetota > Coriobacteriia > Coriobacteriales > Coriobacteriaceae > Collinsella > Collinsella aerofaciens_CC. The sequence continues at coordinate 1,220 of DAWDYI010000025.1, read as the reverse complement.
GGCGCGCCGCGACTTTACCGTCAATGCCATGGCCTGGCATCCCGAGCGCGGGCTTGTCGACCGCTACGACGGCCAGGGTGACTTGGAGCGCAAGCTGATTCGCGCTGTCGGCGATCCCAAGCGTCGCTTTAACGAGGACGCCCTGCGCATGCTGCGTGCTGTGCGCTTTGCCTGCCGTCTGGACTTTATGATTGAGCCCGGGACCAAGCGTGCGCTTGCCGAGCGCGCGCCGCTGCTCGATGCCGTGGCGCGCGAGCGTGTGGGCATTGAGCTTGAGGGCATCCTTTCGACCGGTCATGGGGGAGACGCGATGCTCCGCTATCCCGAGCTCATCTGCGCCGCCGTGCCCGAGTTGGCAGCGGGTCGCGGGTTTGATCAACGCAGCGTCTATCATGCGTTTAACGTCTACGAGCATATCGCCCGCGTGCTTACGGTGGCAGGGGAGCTGGCACTGTGCGACGGCGTCGCGCCCTCGTCGAGCCTTATGTGGGCGGCGTTTTTGCACGATGTGTCCAAGCCCGACTGTTTCACGGTCGACCATGCCGGTAGCGGACACTTCTACGGTCATCCAGAGCTCGGCGCCAAGAAGGCGCGCATCATTATGGATCGCCTGGCGCTCTCGCACGACTTGGTGCGTGACGTGTGCCTGCTCATCAAATATCACGACAAGCCGCTGCGCCCCGAGCGCACTTGTCTGCTCAATATGATGCGCGCGCTTTCGGGTGAGGGCGTCGACACGGCCCGCCTGATTGACGAGCTCATGGACCTTAAGCGTGCCGACACACTTGGCAAGGCCCCGTCGTGCTTCTATTACGTTGAGACGATTGAGGAGATGCGCGCGATGGCGCACAAGCTGCTGAAGGCAGGGGAGCCCTATACGCTCAAGATGCTCGCCATCAATGGCGGCGACCTGATCCGTGCCGGAGTCAAGCCCGGGCCGGAACTGGGTCAGCTTCTCAACTCCGCCCTCGACGCCGTGATCGAAGACAACATTCCCAACGAGCGCGAAGCTCTTTTGGTCCAGCTCAACTTGAATTAGCTACCAAGTTTACCTGCGTGTTCCATAACCTGCCGACAATTTTTCGGCAATTTGGAATTTCTTCTTGCGCTGACGTTTTTTGTCCCGTAATATATTTCTTCGCAGCACGGCAGTGCAGATGTCATGTGGCCCGTTCGTCTAGCGGTTTAGGACGCCGCCCTCTCAAGGCGGAGATCACCAG
>DAWDYI010000024.1:0-32809 GCA_052344885.1 Collinsella aerofaciens | reverse complement strand
CTTAGAGGTCCTCGCGCCAGAAGGGCATGCTCATGCAGCGCGGGCCGCCGCGGCCGCGGGAGAGCTCGGCGGAGGGCACGACGAGAAGGTCCAGGCCCTCCTTGTACAGCACGTCGTTGGTGACGGTGTTGCGGGCGTAGACGCAGATCTTGCCGGGCTCGACGCACAGGGTGTTGGAGCCGTCGTTCCACTGCTCGCGGGAGGCCGCGATCGGGTCGCCGCCGCCGCAGGGGATCAGCTTGACCTGGTCGACGCCGGTGGCGTCCTCCAGGACGTGCTCGAGGGTGTCCTCGATCAGGCGGATGTTCACGTCGCCCGGGTTCTTGCCGGCGGTCAGCTCGTAGACGCGCAGGGTGCCCATGATGGCGGGGTGGATCGTGAACTTATCGACGTCGATCTGGGTGAAGACCGTGTCGAGGTGCATGAAGGCGCGCGAGACCGGGATGTCGAAGGCCAGGATGCGCTCGACCTTGGAGTCGGAGTTCCAGAAGATGTTCTGGGCCATGACGTCGATCGCGGCGGCCTGGGTGCGCTGGGAGATGCCGACGGCGAGGGTCTTCTCGTTGATGTTCAGCACGTCGCCGCCCTCGGTGTGGAACTGGCAGTCGCGGCGGAAGTACAGCGAGACGTCCTTGTAGTCGGGGTGGTACTTGAAGACGTACTTGCCGTACAGGGTCTCGCGGTTGCGGGTGACCGAGTACATGCGGTTGAGGTTGACGCCCTCGCCGACGACCGCGAACGGGTCGCGGGTGAAGTAGAGGTTGGGCATCGGGTCGATGATCAGGTCGGACTCGGACTCGGAGTTGACCAGGGAGTCGAGGGTCGTGGACGCCGTGAGGGGCATGTCGATCTCGGACTTGGTCATGCCGGCCATGGTCTTCTTGACGAACTCGAGGTTGTCCTCGATGGAGTCCAGCTTCTCGCGGACGATCTGCGGCATGCGCTGGCCGCGGATGCCGGCCTCGGCGATGTACTGGTCGGTGAACTCGGCGCGGGCGCCGGGGACCTGGTCGAACACCTCGGCGACGAGGTTCTCGAGATAGAGGACCTCCACGCCCTGGTCCCTCAGGATCTGGGCGAAGGTGTCGTGCTCCTGCTGCGCGACCTCCAGGAACGGGACGTCGTCGAACAGGAGTCGCTCGAGCTCGTCGGGCGGCAGGTTGAGGAGCTCGTCGCCGGGACGGTGCAGGCAGACCTTCCTGAGCTTGCCGATCTCGGAAGGCACGTGCAGACCTTTCGTCATGGCCTCCTACCTTTCTTTCGGGCCTTTCGGCCGAATCTCTCAGCGCCCTTCCATAGCGGACGCTGCTTGCTGACAGCTCTAGTTATATCCAAATTCCACCCGCAATTCCACCTCGCCCCCGAACGGTCAACAAAGTGCGATGAACGGTATATCGCATGTGATTCCCCCATGATGTACTTCGGCGTTCTAAAGTAACTTTTCTAAGGTAAACGCTCTTTTTTCCTAAAAACTATTTGCAATTGCATCTCTAAACTTTTGATTCAGAATTGCATAGCTAAATCGGTTTTATGTATATAAATGATGTTTGTTTACGTTTCCGCCTGCATTCAATGATATTCAGCTATCCATCATTCTTATTCACACTTACGTACCAGTTGAGTGAGGATATAGACCGCTTGCAGACGAGCAGGACGTCAGTCCTATGACTTGTCAGCGTAAGAAGTAGGTAAAGATACCGTTCACGCGATACGTCCGTGCCAGCGGTCGACTAAATTGAGACAATAGTGATTAGTGTTAGGCTACCGTCCCTTGTGGGGACTGAACGGACAGATGCATATGCCGAGCAAAATCGAAAAGAAGCAAGCCGCCGCAAAGCTGCGCAAACCGCCGCGCGACTTCTCGTACACGCAAAACCGAGAGCTCAGCTGGCTACGCTTTGACAACCGCGTGCTCGACGAAGCCTTCGACGAAACCGTTCCGTTATTCGAGCGACTAAAGTTCGTCTCGATCTTCGAGTCCAACCTCGACGAGTTCCTTATGGTGCGCGTGGGCGGCCTGTCCGATCTGGCGGAGCTCAAAAAACAACCTGTCGACAACAAGAGCAATATGACCGCCTCCGAACAGGTCGATGCTGTCATGGCCGAAATGCCCGGGCTCCTTACCCGTTGGGAGTCCATCTTTAAGAGCATCGAGGGCAAGCTCGACACCTTGGGCGTTCACCGCGCCCGCATCGATTCGCTTACGCCCGAGGAGCGCACCTTTGTAACCCGCTACTTCCAGGCCTACGTGTCACCGGTCATCTCGCCGCTGGTCATCGATCCTCGCCACCCCTTCCCCAACCTGCGCAATGGCGCGCTCTATCTGGCCTGTGGTCTGGACGGTGCCACCGACGAGGAGAGCCTGCTGGGCCTTATCGAGATTCCCGCCTCGATGAACCGCGTGGTCGAGATCCCCTCGCCCACCGGCACCTACTCCTACATCTTGCTCGAGGACGTCATCCTCGCCTGCCTGGACAGCTGCTTTGGCTCCTATAAGCCGCTGGATCGTGCGCTGATCCGCGTCACCCGCAACGCTGACATCGATCCGGACGGCGAGGGCGTCGAGGAGGAAGAGGACTACCGCCAGCACATGAAGCGCATTCTCAAGAAGCGCCTGCGCCTGCAGCCGGTAGTGCTCGCGGTCTCGGGATCGCTCGAGAAGGCGACGCTCAAGACTATCCGCAAGGCGCTCGAGCTTTCGCGTCGCTCGGTCTTTACCTGCGATATCCCGCTCAACCTGGGCTACGTCTTTGGCATTGAGGGCAAGATTCCCGAGCACCTGCGCAACGAGCTGCTCTTTACGCCGTTTAAGCCGCAGCCCAATCCCACCATCGACATGACCCGCTCCATCCGCGAGCAGGTGCTGCAGCACGACAAGCTGCTCTTCTACCCTTACGAGGCCATGAACCCGTTCTTGGACCTGGTGCACGAAGCAGCCTACGACCCCGAGTGCATCTCGTTGCGCATCACGCTCTACCGCGTGGCCAAGCAGAGCCGCCTATGCGAGTCGCTGATCGATGCTGCCGAGAACGGCAAAGAGGTCACGGTGCTCATGGAGCTCCGCGCACGCTTTGACGAGCAGAACAACATCGAGTGGGCCGAGCGCCTGGAAGAGGCCGGCTGCACCGTCATCTATGGTTCCGAGGGCTTTAAATGCCACTCAAAGATCTGCCAGCTCACCTATCGCGAGGGCATGGCGCTAACGCGCCTCACACTTTTGGGCACCGGCAACTTTAACGAGAAGACGGCCAAACTCTACAGCGACTTTATGCTCATGACAGCCCATCCCGGCATCGGCGAGGACGCCAACCTGTTCTTCCGCAACCTGTCGCTGGGCAACCTGCGCGGCGACTACCGCTTCCTGGGTGTGGCGCCCGTCGGACTGAAACCGCTCATCATGCGCGGGCTTGACCGCGAGATCCAGCGCGCCCTTGCCGGCGAGCCCGCCCGCGTGTTCTTTAAGCTCAACTCGCTGACCGACCGCGAGGTTATCGACAAGATCGCCGAGGCATCGTGTGCCGGCGTGCGCGTAGACATGATCATCCGAGGCATCTCGTGCCTCAAGCCCGGTGTTCCGGGCAAGACCGAGAACGTGCATGTCCGCTCCATCGTCGGACGCTTTTTGGAGCACGCGCGCGTCTATGCTTTCGGCGTGGACTCGGACATGATTTACCTGAGCTCGGCAGACATGATGACGCGCAACACCGAGCACCGCGTGGAGATCGCCTTCCCCGTGCTCGACCCCACCTGCCGCGCCCTAGTGCACGAGTACATGGGCATGCAGCTGCGGGACAACGTGAAGGCCCGCAGCCTCACGAGCGACGGCACCTGGGTCCCCGTGGAGCGTGCAGAGGGTGAGAAACCCTTCAACTCGCAGGAAGCTCTACTGGAGCGTGCCTATCGCAATGCCGAGGCCGCCGCGCAGCAGCGTGCGCAGGAGAAGGAACGTGTGGCCGAGGAGGCCATTCAGGCCGAGGTTGAACACGGGGCAGCTGCCAAACCGGAAGCGGTTGCCGCTCCCCCGGTGAATGAGCCCGAGGCTGCCGCAGAGACCGCCGTGGAGAAAGCGCCCGAGCCCGCTACCGCGACTCCGGAGCCCGCCGCCGAGGCAAAGCCCACCCCTGCTCCTAAGCCGCAGCCGACCACACCCGAGGTTCAGAAGGTCCAGGCGACTGTCATTGAGCCCGAGCCTGCACCTGCACCTCAGCCCGAGCCGCAGGTCACCAAGCCCGTATCCGAGACGAGCACCCGTCGCGATAAGCCCGCCGGCAAGACCAAGGCCATCGAGCGCCATCGCCCCGGTCGCGTGCGCATAGGCCTGGGCCTGATCGGCCTGGGTCTTAAGACGCTCATTACCGGCAAGACGAAATAGTCGTTTGTAGAAGCAGTTTGTAGAAGCGCCCCGCATTTGAGGAAAGCCTCGGATGCGGGGCGCTTTTCCCTGCTACCATGGTGCGAACAACAACGCGAATGACAGGCAGGAATATGAAGCTCACTATAGAATCGATGACCTACGGCGCCGACGGGCTGGCGCACGCCGACAACGGCAAGGCCGTCTTTGTGCAGGGTGCCGTGGCAGGCGACACCGTCGAGACCGAGGTCGTACAGGACGGCAAGTCATTCATGCGTGCCCGCACCACCGAGATTCTGGAGCCAAGCCCCAATCGCATTCAGCCTCCCTGCCCCTTCGTGGGCATCTGCGGCGGCTGCTCGTGGGGCAATCTCTCACGCACGGCACAGCTCGCCGCCAAGGAGCAAAACCTGCGCTCCACGCTCGAGCGCATCGGCAAGTTCGCTCCTGAGCTGGCAGATGAGTTGGTACAGCCCATCTGCCACACCAAGGACGACTGGGGCTACCGCAATAAAATCGAGCTCGAACCGACCGTCGTCAACGGTCGCGTGCGCCTTGGCATGCACGGTGTCGACCCCAGCAAAATCGTGACCGTCGATGCGTGCCCGCTGTTCGATAAGCGCTTCCCGAAGGCACTCAAATCGGTCGTCGGCGCACTCAACTATCTAAGCGGCAGCCATGACTTGGGGCTCGAACGCGTGGGCATTCGCGCATCGCGCCGCACCAAGGCACTCGAGGTCGCACTCTGGACGCCCACAGGCTCTTTTCCGCGCTCGCAGGTCTCCCGCGTGCTGGCGGACGCCGCTCATCCTACGAGCATCGTACGCGTGATGAGCAAGGGCGAAAAGAAGGCCCGCCGTGTCTCCAAGGTCGAAATGCTCGCCGGAGAGGGCTCATGGACCGAGAATATCGCCGAGGATCAGATGCGCTTGTCTGCCCCGTCTTTTTTCCAGGTCAACACCAAGGGTGCCGAGATTTTGATCGATCTTGTCATGGAAGCGCTCGACCCGCAGGAAGACGAGCTTGCCGTGGACCTGTACTGCGGTGCCGGCACCTTTACCCTGCCGCTCGCCCGCCGCTGCGACTTTGTCGCTGCCGTCGAGGCCTACGGCCCCGCCGTGCGCGATCTACGCCGTAACCTGGAAATCAACAAGCTTGATAACGTCGACGTCATCGGCGGAGACGCGGTGCGCGAGTTCCCCGACCAGGATGCCGACATCTTGGTGGTCGACCCGCCGCGCGCAGGCCTCGCCCCCGAGGCGATCGGCCTTATCGCCAACACGAGTGCCCGCGATGTCGCCTACGTGAGCTGCGACCCGGCCACCCTGGCGCGCGATCTCAAACGCTTTGTCGAAGAAGGCACCTTCTCCCCCGTAAAGATCACGCCAGTCGACCTGTTCCCACAAACCTTCCACTGCGAGACCGTCGTCCACCTTAGGCGCAACTAGCCGCTTAATCATTGCTCAGAAAATCATTGGGAAATCGAGCGTGGCAAGCGGAGGTCTTCGGGGTATAAGACGGCTAATTGTATGCCGCCTATGAAAGGAACCCTCATGCCCAGCGTTGCCGTTCTCGCCGCCGATGGCTTTGAAACTATTGAATGCTTGACCATGGTCGATGTCATGCGTCGCGGCGGCGTGCGTGCCACGCTCGTCTCGATCATGCCCACGCGCGAGGTCGTAAGCTCGCTGCAGATCCCCGTGACCTGCGATGCGCTCTTTGATGAGATCAACTTTGACGAGTACGACTGCGTCGTGCTGCCCGGCGGCCTGCCCGGTGCCACCAACCTGCGCGCAGATCAGCGCGTCTGCGACGTGGTCTGCGAGTTCGCCGCAACCAAGCACGTCGCCGCCATCTGCGCCGCCCCGTTTATCCTGGGCGAGCTCGACCTGCTCGAGGGGCGCCATGCCACGTGCTTCCCTGGCTTTGAGAAAAGCTTCCCCGAAGGCGCCTATACCGGCGAGAAGGTCACGCAAGACGGCAACATCATCACTGCCAGCGGCATGGCACAGTCCCTCCCCTTTGCATTGGAGCTGCTGCGCACGCTCGCCGGCGACAAGGCCGTCGAGAAGGTCGCCGAGGGCATCCAACTATGATTTTGGCTTCGCAATCGCCGCGCCGCATAGAGCTGATGCGCGAGGCAGGCTACAACATTCGCGTGATTCCCGCGGATATCGACGAAACGCCCTTTGATGGCGAGGCCCCGCTCACGCTTGTCGAGCGCTTGGCACGCGCCAAGGCGGCTGCCGTTGCTGCCGAGTATGCCGAGCCCAATGAGCTGACGGTCGCGGCCGACACCATCGTCACCTTTGACGGCAAGATTCTGGGCAAGCCGGCAACCGAGGACGAGGCGCGCACTATGCTCCGTGAGCTTTCGGGCCGCACGCACCAGGTCGCAACCGGCGTCTGCATCGTTAAGGCAGGCGATACGGCCGCCCCGCATGCCGCCGAAAGCCTGTCCTTTGTCGATGTGACCGACGTGACGTTCTACGAGCTCACCGACGAGCAGATCGAGCACTACGTCGCCTCGGGTGAGCCCATGGACAAGGCCGGCGCCTACGGCATTCAGGGCACAGGAGGACGCATGCTCGTGCACGATATTTCGGGCGACTTCTATAACGTGGTGGGCCTACCCATCGCCCGCGTCGCGCGCGCGATTCAAAAACTCTCGTAATTGCATCTGGCGCTGGGTATCCCCCGGCGCCTACAATTTTGGCGTACCGTACGGATCCCGACCGGGCACAAGGCGCGGCGGAAAACCGATAGGAGTTAAACATGGATACACTGCTCGAGGCCATTGACGTCTGCGATGTCGATGGCTTTTGCTATGGCAACTATACGGACGAGGAGGCCGGCACCGGTTGCACCGTAATCGTGGCACCCGAGGGCGCCACCGGCGGCGTTGACGTTCGCGGCGGTGCTCCAGCATCGCGCGAAACCGACCTGCTGCGACCCGAGAACACCGTCGACAAGGTCCACGCCGTCTGCCTTTCGGGTGGATCGGCCTTTGGCCTCGAGGCTGCAAGCGGCGTCGCTCGCGAGCTTGAGAGCCGCGGCATCGGCCTTCCCGTCGGCCCCACGCAGGTGCCTATCGTGTGCTCCAGCTGTATCTTCGACCTCGCCTTTGGTAACCCCACCGTGCGCCCCGACATTGAGGCCGGCATCGCCGCCGTGCGCGAAGCACTCGACCACACCCCCACCAAGCTCGAACAGGGCAACGTAGGCGCCGGCACGGGCGCTACCGTGGGTAAGCTCATGGGGCCTGCCACCTGCATGAAGGCCGGCCTTGGAGCTGCCGCCGTGGCACTCGGCCCCATCAAGGTGGGCGCCGTGGTCTCGGTCAACGCCTGCGGCAACGTTGTCGACCCCTTCACCGGCGAGTGGGTCGCCGGCATGCGCGCCGCAGCCGATAGCGACCAGATCGTCGACATGGAACTCGCAGCCTTTGCCGCCGCCGGATCCATGCAGATGCCGCTCGACCGCACCAACACCACCATCAGCTGCATCGTCACCAACGTGGAACTCACTAAGGCACAAGCCACCAAGGTCTCCCAGATGGCCGCAGACGCCTACGCACACGCCATCCGCCCCACACACACCACCAACGACGGCGACACCATCTACACCCTCGCCAGCGGCAAACTGGGCGCCCAGGCAAGCGCCGCCGTTCCCCTAGACCTGCTGGGCATGCTCGCCGTAAGGGCCCTGGAAACCGCCATCGTAAACGGAGCCAAAACCGCCAAAACCTCCCACGGAATCCCAGGTGCTGCGAAGTAATCTCACTCGACCGTCGGTCGGAGGCGGGCGGGCATTACGTTTGCTGCTCTACAGTCCTATGCAAGACGAAGGCCACATTAAGTGGCCTTCTTTGCATGCGGAACTCGCGACAAACGTAATGCCCGCCCGCCTCCGACCGACTACCAACTAATATTTTTTCAGCCCAGGCCCCTGTGTACCGCGCGTCGAAGATCTTCAAATTCAAATAACCTGACAATCGATTCTTATAGCAGAGGCCCCTTGGCCTTTAGTTTGATACAAGTTCCGCACGAGCCGGAAAGCACTTAATGTGCTTTCCGTGCGAGCAGGACTGTTCGCAGTAGCAAACTAAAGGCCAAGGGGCCCAGTCAACCTATCAGCAGCGATTACTCGGCAGCTAATTGAATTTGAAGATCTTTGAGGCAAGACGGTATAGGCCGAGTGTGGTTTTGTCTCCGGCCCGTCCGCGCAGATTGGTGAAGAACCCGACCACGCCGTAGCGGGCACGACGATACATGCGCTCGTCGTAGGCCTTCAAATCATTCCACAGCGTCTTTAGGCGCTCGTCGGCGCAATCTTCCTCGGAAAGCTTGGTGAGCACCGAGCAGATCGCCATCATCATGGTGAAATAGCCCATCATGTACGAGCGCAGACGCGACGACTCAACATCGCTGTACAGGTGGTACGACTCCATCATGATGCGCGTCACACGGAACTGCTGGTCCAGACGCTTGACCATCGTGGCCTCGTTGACACTCTGGCCCTCGCGACCGATAAAGTAGCGATAGAGGTCGATGTCGGCGTAGTACATGGTCTTGCAACGCGGCAGCGGCACGTAGGCGTAGATGTTGTCCACATAGAACGTGTGCGGCGGCATGGGAAGGTTGGACTCGCGCAGCACATCCGTGCGATAGCACAGGCTGTGCATGAGTAGGTTCTGGTCCAGGCGGAAATGACCGATCTGATCCCAGGAAAAGATCTTTTTGCGCGGCAGGGCAAATTTGTAGCCAATAGCGGTATGCGTGCCCTCGTAAACCTTCTCGTACACGTAGTTCGAGATAAACAGGTCAACGCGCTGGTCACGCTCTTCAAAGCCACGCAGAATCGACAGCATAGTCGAAAGAGCCGCAGCATCGAGCCAGTCATCCGAGTCGACGACCTTGTAGTAGGTGCCCTGTGCCTCGCGCAGACCCGAAAGGACGGCAATACCGTGGCCGCCGTTCTCCTGGTGCACCGCGCGAATGATACCGGGATAACGTGCCTCCCACTCGTCGGCCTTATCGGCCGTCTCGTCCTTGGAGCCGTCGTCCACTACGATAATCTCGATATCGGTGGCGTAATTGCTCCCCTCCAAGATGGAGGTGATGCAATGGTCCATGTCCTTGGCGGCGTTATACGAGGGAATACCGAATGTTATGACTTTATGCATGGCAGGCGATAATCTCATCCGAAAGATCGAGGGCGGAATTGGTCACAGCGTCCATATCGTAGTAACGATACTCGGCCAGACGACCCACCGGGTGGAAGTTCGTCAGGTTCTGGACGCGCTCAAGATAGCGCTCATAGAGCTCACGGTTCTCGGGCTCAAGAATGGCGTAGTACGGCGTCTCGCCCGAGCCGGGCGTATAGGCCTTGGAATACTCCTTCATGATGGTGGTCTTGCCGGGCAGGATCTGACCGGTCATGTTCTTGAACTCGGTAATGCGCGTGTAGTCCTCGCTCGTGGTGTAGTTGACGGTGCCCACGGGCTGGAACTGGTCCATATCGAGCGTCTCGAACTTCATGTCGAGCGTGCGGTACGGTAGCGCGCCCAGATCGAGATTGAACAGCTCATCGAGCGGACCGGTGTAGACGATCTCGCCACCATAGACCTTGCCGTCGATCTTGACGGTAGTCTCGTCGATTTCAAAGAGGTCACGGGCGTCCACGTCGCAGAACACGTCGATCAGGTCGTGGTCGAGCATGTGCTCAAAGAGCGCCGTGTAGCCCTCCTGCGGCATGCCCTGGAAGGGAGCTTGCGGGAAGTAGCGGTCATCATCGCCCACAAAGACGGGAACGCGGCCGGTGATCGAGGGATCGATCTGATCGGGCGTCTGGCCCCACTGCTTCATGGTGTAATGCAAAAAGACGTTCTCGTAGACGTAATCGGCGACCTCGGCAAGATCCGGGTCGTTCTTCTTACGCAGCTCCATAATGGGCACCTTGACATCCTTGCCAAAGGTCTCCACAAGCTTCTGATACAGCTCCTCGCCGCGCTCGTCACCAAAGGCGAGCTTGAGACTCGCATGGTTGAAGGGCACGGGCATAAGGGTACCGTTGATGTTGGCGAGCACCTTGTGCTGATAATCCGTCCACTTGGTAAAGCGCGACAGGAAATTGTGCACGCGCTCGTTAAAAGTGTGATAGATATGCGGACCGTACTCGTGGATCAGGATTCCGGCCTCGTCAGTGCAGTCATAGGCATTGCCCGCAATGTGGCTACGGCGCTCCAAAACGGCAACACGATAGCCGATGGTCTCGGCAAGACGGCGGGCGCAAACGGCACCGGCATATCCAGCACCGACGACAATCATGTCGTACGCGCCGGCGTTAAAGCCTTCAGGCAGGCCTGAGGTAATCTGCATCGATACTCCTTGTCAAAAGCCACGGGCTCGTTAGCTGGGCTTTTCTCGAACATTCTTCGAGACATATTTATCAGAGCGATTATAGCGCTAATGCGTCCTATAATGAGCTTGCCACACAAGGAAAGCTCAAGCACCGCGGCGTACATAATTGAAAGGTAAACCCGCTAGCAGCGGGTTTATTCGTGAACAGCCGGGTGCCTGGAGCTTAGCGAAACGCTTGTAAGGAGTAACATGAGCGATTTCCTAAACCGTATGAAGTCTGCCGCCAAGGCCGACCTTAAGACGATCGTCCTGCCCGAGGGCGAGGATCCGCGCACTATCGTCGCGGCCACCAAAATCATCGAGGAGGGCCTGGCAAAGATCGTCATCCTGGGCAACCCCGACGAGATCAACGTTCCCGGCGCTACCGTCATCGACCCGCGCAATGCCGAGAAGCACGAGGAGTACGCGCAGAAGTTTGCCGAGCTCCGCGCCAAGAAGGGCGTTACCATCGAGCAGGCTCGCGCCCAGGTGATGGACGCCACCTACTTTGGCACCATGATGGTCAAGATGGGCGATGCCGACGGCCTGGTCTCCGGCGCCTGCCACTCCACCGCCGACACCCTGCGCCCCGCGCTTCAGATCCTCAAGACCGCCCCGGGCACCAAGCTGGTCTCGGCCTTCTTCGTGATGTGCACCGACACCCCGCAGTTCGGCACTGACGGCACGCTGATCTTCGCCGACTGCGGCCTCAACATCAACCCGTCCTCCGACGAGCTCTCCGAGATCGCCATCGCCTCCGCTCACTCCTGGTCCACCTTCATGGGCAACGTTGAGCCGCACGTGGCCATGCTCTCCTACTCCACCATGGGCTCCGCTGGCGGCGAGGTCGCCAAGAAGGTCCAGGAGGCTGTGAAGTTCTGCAAGGAGAAGGCTCCCGAGCTCGCCATCGACGGCGACCTGCAGCTCGATGCCGCTATTGTCCCCACCGTCGCCCAGCTCAAGGCTCCCGGCTCCTCCGTTGCCGGCAAGGCCAACGTGCTCGTGTTCCCCGACCTCGAGGCCGGCAACATCGGCTACAAGCTGGTCCAGCGCTTCGCCGGCGCCGACGCCTACGGCCCCATCCTGCAGGGCATCGCCAAGCCGGTCAACGATCTGTCGCGCGGCTGCTCTGCTGACGACATCGTGGGTGTCGTGGCCATCACCGCCGTCCAGGCTCAGATGGCTGAGTAGCGGACATATCCCCTCGGGACAGGAATTTCCACCTGCTAGCAAAAAGGCCTCCGGAGCTGTTGCTCTGGAGGCCTTTCGTTTACTTGCAAATGCGCGCGTTAGTTGTTCTTGGTCAGGCGCTCGACGTCGTGGGCGATCATGTATTCCTCGTCGGTGGGGATGACCATAACCGTGACGGAAGAGCCGGCGGCGCTGATGACCTGTGGGCCGTTGCCCACGGCCTCGCGGTTCTTGTTGTTGTCGATGCGCACGCCCAGCCACTCAAAGCAGTCGCAGAAGGCCTTGCGGATCGACCAGTCGTTCTCGCCGATGCCGGCGGTAAAGGTAATGGTGTCCACGCCCGCCATGGAAGCGATCATGGAACCGGCCTGCTGCATGGCCTTATAGGCGAACATATCGAAGGCGAGCAGGCAGCGCTCGTCGCCCTCGGAGGCGCGCGTGCGGATGTCGCGGGCGTCGTTGGAGATGCCCGAGATGGCAAGCAGACCAGACTGCTTGTTCATCATGTCATCGACTTCCTGATAGCTGTAGCCGCCCTCGCGCTGCAGGTAGCACACGGTAGCCGGGTCGATGGAGCCGCAACGGGTACCCATCATCAGGCCGTCGAGCGGCGTGAGGCCCATCGTGGTATCGCGGCACACGCCGTCCTCGATGGCGGCGAGCGAAGCGCCGTTGCCCAGATGGCACGAAAGCAGACGGTGGCAGCGCGAGCCCAGGATCTCCTTGGCCATCATCCACTCGTAGCGGTGGCTCGTACCGTGTGCGCCGTACTTGCGCACGTGGTACTTGTCGCACACGTCCTTGGGCAGCGCGTAGGTATAGGCGACCTCGGGCATGGTCATATGGAACGAGGTATCGAAGACCGCCACGTTGGGCAGCTCCGGATACTTCTCACGGCAGTACTCAATCGCCGCGGCCTCGCCGTAGTTGTGCAGCGGGGCAAGTGGTGCCACCTCAAGAATCTTGGCCATAACCTCGTCGTCGACAACTGCGGAATCATCGAAGTGCCAGCCGCCCTGAACGATACGATGCCCAATACCATCAATCGTAAAGTCGGTCTTCTCGAGCTCCTCGAGCACACGAGCGATAGCAGAGCGATGATCGGGGAAAGGGACCTCCTCGGTCTGCTTGGCGCCACCGTTCTCGGAGTGGCCAAAGATGCCCATGTCCGAACCGATACGTTCGCAGTTGCCCTTGGCGAAAACCTCGCGGGTATCGGTATCCAAAAGCTGATATTTAAGGCTTGAGCTGCCGGCGTTGACAACAAGTACGTTCATGAGACTCCTTTGCAGTGCAATACGGTCGACGCAGACCCCTTAAGGCGGCCGCATTTTAATAAGAAGTTATCACAACTTGATAACTAGCTATCAAGCATATCGCCCAACGAGCACAAAAGAGGGGCCAAACGGCGCTCGGTCGTCCAGCCCCTCCCCTCTTGCAATTATTTGCCGTTGACGATGCGCTCGACGTCGGAAGCGATCATGAACTCCTCGTCCGTGGGGATGACGAAAATCTTGACCTTGGAATCCTTGGCGGACAGGCACCAAGCGCCGTCGCCGCGCAGGGCGTTGCGGGCATGGTCCATCTTGACGCCCATAAAGGCCAGACGGTCGGCCACGCCAGCGCGGACAGCCGGAGCGTGCTCGCCGATGCCGGCGGTGAAGACCAGCGTGTCCATGCCGCACATGGAAGTAGCCATCTCGGCAGCCTTGGCGGCAATCTTGTAGACAAACATGTCGAAGGCGAGCTGAGCCTCGGGGTCGCCGGCAGCGGCGAGCTCCTCGACGTTGCGGCAGTCGTTGGTCTTGCCACCGGTCACAGCCAAAAGGCCGGACTTCTTGTTCATCATCTCGTCGACCTCATCGAAGGTGTAGCCGCCCTCGCGCTGCAGGTAGCAGACGGTGGCCGGGTCGATGGAGCCGCAGCGGGTGCCCATCATGACGCCGTCGAGCGGGGTGAGACCCATGGTGGTGTCCATGCACTTGCCGTCCTCGATAGCGCACAGGGAAGCGCCGGAGCCGATATGGCAAACGACGACCTTGCGGGCCTCGCCGTTGGTCATCTCGGCGACCTTCTTGGAGATGTAACGGTAGCTAGTGCCGTGGGCGCCGTACTTACGGATGTGCAGCTTGTCGCAGACGTCCTTGGGCAGGGCGTAAGTCTTGGCAACCTCGGGCATGTTGAAGTGGAAAGCGGTGTCGTAGACCGTGACGTTGGGCAGGTCGGGATACTGCTCCAGGCAGTACTCGATAACGTTGGCCTCGGGGTTGTTGTGCAGCGGCGCCAGCGGGGCGACCTCGCGGATCTTGGCGAGAACGCCCTCGTCGACGAGGGAGGAGTCGCCAAAGTACCAGCCGCCCTGAACGATACGGTGGCCGATGCCCTCGATCTTGACGCCGTTGGCCTCGAGGTCCTTCAGAACGACCTCGATGGCGACCTTGTGGTCGGGGAACTCGATGTTCTCGGTCACCTTCTTGGAACCGTTGGCAGCGTGGGTGAAGGTACCGCCGGTAAAGCAGACGCGCTCGCAGGAGCCCTTTGCGGACACCTTGTGGGACTTGGTATCGATGACCTGATACTTAAGGGTCGAAGATCCTGCGTTGACGACCAGAACGTTCATGTGTCTCCCTACTAACAGGCGGTGTGGCGCCGCCAGGTTACATACGCTTCAATAATAAACCCAAACGCCCTCGCGCTCGGGTTTATTGCGTTGATATATAAGTTATCGGTGTTTGAGCTTCCGTTTCATTGCAAGGAAGAAGCGCCCTCAGATGAGGTTCTCGCCCAGGTTCTTGCCGCCGAGGACGTGCATGTGGAAGTGCATGACGGTCTGACCAGCATTAACGCCCTTGTTGGAGATGACGCGGAAACCGTCCTCCAGACCCTTGGCCTTGGCGACCTCCTGGATGGCGTGAGCCATGGCGCCCATGGTCTCGGCAGGCACGTTGTCGGCGATGTCGCTGTAGTGCTTCTTGGGGATCACGAGCGTGTGAACCGGCGCCTGGGGGTTGAGGTCGTCGAACGCGATGACCTGGTCGTCCTCATAGACAACGGTCGAGGGGATCTCGTGGTTGGCAATTTTGCAGAAGATGCAATCACACATAGCTGGTTCCTTTCTTACAGACCAGGGTAATTATATTTGGTCGGGATGGTTAGAACGAGAGGTTGTCGTCGGTGTTGGCGGCCTCGCCGTCGGCGAGCACGTCGTTGCCGTCGACGTCCTTCAGGAGCACCGAAACCTTCTGCTCGGCATCGGACAAGCGGGTACGCAGGCTCTTGAGGAGCTCGACGCCGCGGGTGTAGCTCTCGAGCGACTCCTCGAGCTCCATATCGCCCGACTCCAGGCTGCGGATGATGAGCTCCAGCTCCTGCGAGGCCTGCTTGTACGTAAGCTGCTCGACCGGGGTCTTCTCTGCCATATCTGTTTCCTTTCCTAAAGGTTTATCGCTATGAAACGCGGCTTACTCGACCGTATCGACCGTTGCCGCCACGTTGCCGTCTGCCATGCGCACGCGAATGGCGTCGCCGGGCTTAAAGGTCTTGGCACTCGTAGCCACACCGTCCTCGCTGTACGCGATGGAGTAACCGCGGGCAAGCACCTTGAGCGGCGACAAGGCATCGAGCGACGCGGCAGCTCGGCCCAGGTCGGACGCGGGCTTGCTGAGCATCGTGCGCCCCTGATGCTCCAGACGGGAGCTCGCAAGCGTGAGCGCATGGCGCTTGCCATCGAGCCCCGAGGTGCTTGCGATCAAGCGCTCGGGCAGACGCTCGAAGTTGGAGCGGAAGGCCCCAACCGAACGCGTTATGGCGCCGGACAGACGATCGGCCGTCAAGGCAAGCTCAGACTCGCGACGCTCGACCATAAACGTTGGATCGTTGAGGCACGGGCGGCACGCGGCCGCATCGAGCGCGTCGCCCAGACGAGCCGTATAGGTGCCCCAGGCACGACGACCGCGCTGGTCGAGCATTTCCAGATCGACCTGATCCGACCCAATCATCGATGCCATCGCAGCACCCAGACGCTGATGGCGTGTCTCGAGCACATCGGCCAGCTCCGTCATAGCCGGCGCCACCGATTCTGCCGCTGCCGTTGGCGTGGAGGCGCGACGGTCGCTCACCATATCGCAGATCGAGGTATCGGGCTCATGGCCAATGCCGGTCACCACGGGCACGGGGCAAGCCGCCACCGCACGGGCAAGCTCCTCGTCGTTAAAGGTCATGAGGTCCTCGAAGGAGCCGCCGCCACGGACAAGCAAAATGCAATCGGGCGCCGGCGTAATGGCAGCGGCGCGGCGCAAGCCTTCAATAAGCTCTGCCGGCGCGCCCTCGCCCTGGACCTTTGCGCCCACGCAGACAAGCTCGACGAGCGGGTTGCGACGGCGCAGCGTACGCTTGACGTCGTCGATCACGGCGCCCGAAAGCGAGGTGACGACCGCCACGCGTGAGCAGAACACCGGGATACGGCGCTTGCGCGCTTCGTCCATCAGGCCCTCGCGGCGGAGCTTTTCGGCCAGTTGCGCCACTTGTTGACGCAGCAGGCCCTCCCCCGCCAGCGAGAATGAGCGAGCGACAAAGCTCATGCGACCCGTAGGCTTGTAGAGATTGAAGCTGCCCTTAAAGCTTACCTGCATGCCGTCGCGCAGATCGAAGGTGCGCTTAAGGTAGGCGCCCTTCCAGATGATGCAGTCGACGGCCGCCGAGTCGTCCTTAATCTGGAAGTAGCAGTGGCCGCTTCGGGCATTGGGACCACGAAAACCCGTGACCTCACCCAAAACGCTCAACTGCGGAATGGCATCGAGCGCGCCGGCGGCGATCTCCACCGCTTGGCTCACGCTGAGCTCTTTGCGCTCCTGCTCGTCCGATCCGTCGAACTCGGCGGAAACGGTATTGCCGGTCAGATTCCAGCCTGCCACGCAGCCCCCTTTCGTCATCGAGCACAAGGGCTTCGACCCTGCGCAGATTCAAGTCCAACACATAGTACAGCGCCGCGGGGACAAGAATCTCCGCGGCGCCTGTCAAGCCAACTTGTTATCGGTTGGAGTTTCTGTTGTAGCGAGCCATCAGGTAGAGCAGCTGAATAATCGAGGTGAGCGCCGCCGCCACGTAGGTGAGCGCGGCCGCCGTCAGGACCTTCTTGGCACCGTTGACCTGCTTGGAGCTCATGCCCGACTGCTCGATATACGCCACGGCGCGTCGGCTGGCATCGATCTCGACCGGCAGCGTAACCAGCTGGAACAGCACGCTAAACGAGAAGAAGACCAGCGCGAGGGTCGTGAGCCCCGCGATGTTCATGAACAGGCCCATGAGCAGCACGATCGTCCAGGTGTTCTGGGTAAAGTTGACGACGGGAACCAAAGCGGTACGTACCTTCATCATGGCATAACCACTTTGACGCTGGGCAGCATGGCCCGCCTCGTGACAGGCCACGGCAACGCTTGCAACCGACCCGCCCGAACGGTTGGCATCCGACAGATACAGGTTGTTGTCCTGCGGGTTGTAATGATCGGTGAGCTCGCCGGCAACGCCCTTGATACCCACGGCGTTGCAACCGTTGGCATCGAGCATGCGACGAGCGACCGTGGCACCCGTGTCGCCGTCCGAGCGAACCTTGGACCACGTCTTGTACGTCGAGTTGATATAGCTCTGCGCGGCAAGGCCAAGCACCGTGCAGACAAGAACAACCAGCAGGTACAGCGGGTCAATGCCAAAGCCGTATCCATAGTAATAAGGCATGCGAATTCCTCCGAATCGAGTTACACGTTGGAGGCATTCTACCCACTCAGCCGGCTAGGCTTCCCTATAACAGTTCAATCTTTCCGTCCTTCACGGTGAGCCCCATATTGCCGGAAAGCAGATCGTCCAGACGCGAACCCACGAGCTCAAAGCGCCAGCCTTCGCGCAGGGGGCTCTGCTCGGGATGCTCAATATAGTCGGCCAGGTCATCGCGCGAGGCAATGACCGAGGTCGCCACGCCCGAGCGCTCGGCAACCAGGCGAATGAGCGCATACATCAGGTCCGTCACGCTCTCCAACTCCGGCGAAATCTGACGGTGCCCGCGCACCATGAGCGGCAGGCGATCGTGTGGGCAGCTCGCACCGCGCTTAATGGCCATGAGCGCGCCGTCCACGTCGCGCTCCCCCAGCTGGTCGGTACCGCGAATGCTGCGGAACTCCTCAACACGAACGGGATTACGTTTAACCAGGGCCAGCAGCGTATCGTCGGACATGACCCACTTGCGCGGGATGTTGCGGCGCTCGGCGCGGTCCTCGCGCCAAGCGGCAAGCTCGCGTGCGATGCCCAACTGGTGACGGCTACACGAGTTGATGCGCTTGACCTTGCGAAACGCCTCATGGCGGTCGGCGCGGTAGTGCGACTCGTCGGCCAGCGGACGCAACTCGTCGAGCACCCAGTCCACCCGGCCCAGCTCGCGCAGGCGACTCATCATCTCGGTATAGGCGACGATCAAGTACTTGACGTCATCGATCGCGTACTCGACCTGCTTATCAGTCAGCGGGCGGCGCGACCAGTCGGTCAGCGACTCGGTCTTGGGCAATGAGACGCCACAAAACGTCTGCACGAGCGCGCCGTAGGAAATCTGCTGGCGCTCGCCCAAAAAGGCGGCGGCCACCTGCGTGTCAAAAATGGGACGCGGCAGCACGCCCACGGTATGGAGCATGACCTCCATATCCTGCGAGCAGGCGTGGAAGACCTTAGTCACGCTCTCGTCGGCCATAAGCTCGGCAAGCGGCGACAGGTCGTCGATCACCAAAGGATCGACCGCGACGCTCTCGGCAGGGGTGGCAATCTGAACCAAGCACAGGCGCGGATGGAACGTGCGCTCGCGCAAAAACTCGGTATCGACGGCAATCGCGTCGAACTCACGGGCGCGCTGGCAAAAGTCGAGTAGAGCCTGATGTGTGGAAATGTACATATCAACCCATCGAATAAGGTTAGGCCCGAAAAACACGGGTAGGATATCGGCATTGCCTTACAACTATACTCGGTTAGTCACAGAACGGGAACGTAAGTATGCGCTGCCTTATCATCCACAACCCGGCATCGGGCCCCAGCTCAGATGAAATCTACGCATTCACGCACGCCCTCGCGCAGGGCGGCGACGAGGTCGTGATGCGTTTTATCGGCGATGGCATGGAGCCCGAGGACGCCGTGGCAGACGTGCGCGAGTTTGATCGCGTGGTCGTTTCGGGCGGCGACGGCACCGTCTCCAACGTGCTCGACCAGATGCGCGGATGCGGTGTCCCCACGCTCGTCTTCCCCTCCGGCACAGCCTGCCTGTTCTTCAACAACATCGGCAATGCCCCCGAGGCAGCGGCGCTTGCCAAGGCTTGCCGCGCCGGTCGCACGGTCAAAGTGGACATGGGCGAGCTCTTTTGGCTCGACGAGAACGGCAACGAGAAGCGCCACGGCTTTATCATCATCGCCGGCTCGGGCTTCGACGCCGAGATCATGATGAAGGCCGCCCCCGCCAAAAACGACATCGGCGAGATCGCCTATTTCCTGTCGGCGCTCGCCACACCCAACCCCACGGTGGCGCATTTTACGATTGAGCATGACGGCATTGTCGAGGAGCTCGATGGCATCTGCTGCATGGCCGGCAACACCTCGGTCATCCAAAACGACATCAACCTGTTCCCCGACTGCCGCATGAACGATGGCATGGTCGACATTGCGGTCATCGAACCCGTGCGCACCGTGCAGCTGCTGCCTACTGTGATCACCGCTGCGCTTGACCCCGCCGGCAAGGTACTCGGGCGCCCGCAGTTCAAGATCATCCAGACCAAGGAAGCCAAGATCACCTGCACCCCGTCGCTGGGCATGCAGTTCGATGGCGAGATTATCTCCAGCAATTCGGGCGTCTTTGGAGCCCGCGCGCTTCCGCAATGCCTCGACCTCATCGTCGACGAATTCTCCCCGCTCGGAAAATAGGAGGACCCCATGAACGACAATCCCCTGCTCGGCTTTATCGTCATTGTTCTGGCCATGCTCGTCGGCTATGCGATTAACGTGATCCACCGCCGGAAGAAGTAATTCCACATTGGTATGATATTCATCCAATTATCGTCTCCCCTGTTGTTTATGCATTTGCACGACAGCGGGGGATTTTTCTTTGTGCCCCGTGCAAGGCGCTTTATTCAGGTACAGTAATTGCAGGGCGTCTTTATTTAAATAAAGCTAGATAATGAGTATTCTTGTCCGCTCATCGCATATTTTAGGACGCTCATCGAGTATTTCATCGAAATAGATGAATACTATTGAGACTTCCTATAGGCTAATAGATGTATTTATTAGCTGAAATCCTGCACGGTTCCGCGGGGTTTCAACGGTTGGGAGGGATTATGAGGTTTACTCATCCTGTCAACACGCTCAAAAAGCTCGGCTGCGGCCTTGCGTTTGGAGCAACGGCCATCATGGCCATGCCGACTTCGGCACTCGCCTGCACCCAGATCTACATGGGCAGCAAGCTCACGGCAGACGGCAACACGTACTACGGCCGTTCCGAGGACTTCGGTCCGCGCTATGTCAAGCACTTTGGCATTGAGCCCGCACACAAGGACGGCAACGAGTACACCTCGGTCGAGTCCGGTTTTGAGTACAAGTCCAAGGGCGCAACCTACCGCTACACCTTCGTTCGCGACAACCCCTCGCAGTGGGAAGATCGCTACGACGCATATTCCGAGGCAGGCATCAACGAGAAGGGCGTCTCCTGCTCTGCCACGCTGAGCACCTCCTATAACGAGAAGGCCGAAGAGGCCGACCCCATCACCGAGGAGACTGGCATTGGCGAATACAGCTATGCCAGCGTCATCCTGGGCGAGAGCGCCACGGCCCGCGAGGGCGTCGAGCTCATCGGCAGCCTGATCGACGAGCAGGGCGTCTGCTCCAACGACCAGATCATCATCGCCGACAGCACCGAGACCTGGTTGTTCGCCGCGCTTTCCGGCCATCAGTGGATTGCTATGAAGCTCGCCGATGACATCGCCTCGCTCAACCCCAACATCGGCAACCTCACCTATAACGTCGACCTCGATGACACCGAGAACTGTCTCCATTCCGAAGGCATCGAGTCCATGCCTAAGGAGAAGGGCTTTGCCGAGTACACCGACGGCAAGTTCGACGTCGCCAAGACCTACGGCGAGGAGATTAGCGAGGCCGGTATGCACCAGTGGTCGCGCTATATCCAGGGTCGTGATTACTTCATGGCTCCGCTTGCCGAGGGCACCGACTACGAGATCGTCAAGGACGAGCGCGAAGAGGCTCGCGCCACGACCGGCGCCCTGGTCCACGAGATGCAGCCGCTGTTCTTCCAGCCCGGCAAGTCCGACTGGAACACCTTTGAGATGATTCGTTCCTTCGCCGCTCGCGGCGAGAATGTCGCCGGCCTCAACGCCAACACCGACGGCGCCTATGCCATCGGCTCCAACCGCAACACCGAGATCCACACCTTCCAGATCCGTCAGGGCATGGACCCCGAGATCGCGACCATTCAGTGGGAGATGCTCTCCAACGCCGAATTCTCCGTCGCCATCCCCTTCTACTCCGCACTGCTCACCGAGGTCAGCCCCTACTTCAGCGATCAGGATGTCTCCTTCGATCACTGCGAAGAGGAAGACGTCGTGAACAACGAGGAGCCCAAGAACTCCATCAACTACGTCCTCATGGACATCAACACGCTCGCCTATGAGAACCGCGACCACTGCGCCACCGGCGTCCGCGCCTATCTCGACGCCCTGCAGAAGGAACTCATCGAGCAGAACCTGACCGTCGACGAGGCCATGCAGGCCGAAGAAGGCACCGAAGCCCGCACCGCCCTGGCCAACAAGGCCGGCAAGGCTGCAACCAAGAACACCTATGTTAAGTGCAAGGCCATGCTCGAGGAGATGCGCGACTACCTCCAGGAGGGCGATTTCTCCGAGGAGTTCGTCCCGAGTGACTACGATGCCGACAACGACCGCCTGGTCAAGTCCATCACCTACGCCGACGAGGCGCTCTCCGATGAGGACGTAGCCGAGCCCGAGGCCGAAGAGGAAGAGATCACTGAGGAGAAGTCCGAGGGCAACAACATGGCCGCCATGGCCGTTGGCGCCGTCGTCATCATCGGTGTCTGCGCCTACGTGATCTATCGTCGCAAGAAGGCCTAAGGCCCTCATGTCCTAGCTGTGCGGGCGAGGCAGCAATGGCAGCCTCGCCCGCTCAGCCCGCTCTTTTGACCGGCGGGAAACCCGCCTGAAATCTTTTCAAAAAAGATTTCCCCGCACACACTTCGCTGTGCTATAGTGCAGCGCAACAGCAACTAGGTGCGACCGCGCCATGGCATCACGAAAGGAGTCACCAATATGAAGGACACGATGACGTCTCTCAACAACTGGTGGTGGCGTGATGCGAATACGATCGGTCGACAGTGAGTCTCTCATGCCTGTTTTTGCGCTCTAGGTGATTGGAAGGCCTCCGGTTTCGACCGGGGGCCTTTTTCTATCTCGAGCCCGATCGCATTCGCATCACGCGCCTCCGCTTTTCTCTTGCACTCCCCCTTCCGAAAGGATTTTCACCATGTCTCAGAACACCACCGCCGCCCAGCCCCGCACCGTCCAGACCGCCGACCGCGGCAAACTCGATGTCCGCGCCCTCGTCCTGCTCGCCATCCTGCTCGCCGCCGGCTTCATCTTCAACTTCACCGTCGGCAAGGCAATCTCGGGCATCTCGGGGGGCATGATCAGCCCCGAGTTCATCATCTCGGCCTTCTGCCTCACCATCCTGGTCGTTCGCCCCAACATCGGTCAGGCGCTCGTCATTGGCCTCATCTCGGCTGCCGTGATCCAGATCACCACCACCTCGCCGTTTGTCGATTTTGCCGCCGAGGGCATCGCCGCCATGCTCATGGCCGGCATCGTCAACGCCGCCGGCAAGAACGGTCAGATCAAGCCCGCCATCGCCATTGTCGCAACCTTCCTGACCACCTTTGTCTCCGGCGTCATCTTCATGGTCATCAAGATGGCCATGCTCGGCGTGGTAGGCGAGCTCGCCGCCGCCATGCTGCCCGTCGTTGCCATGACCGCCGTCTTTAACGCCATTCTGGTCGGCGCCCTCTACTTGCCCATCCAGAAGGCCCTGAAGCTCAACTAACCCGCTCGGCTTTACGAGCCACCCCATCTTGGCGTTTATTCGTCGCTCGCGTGCCCAAGTACGCTTCGCTCCTCTTTCGCGCCAACCCGGGGCCCCTCGTAAAGCCGTCTCCGTGCTTCACCACCAAAGACTGTCCCAAACGACTAGCTTTTGGGGACGTTCTTAAACGACTAGTCATTTAAGAACGTCCCCAATGACTATGAAAGGTATCCATGGAAACGATCATCAACGTCGACGATGTCTCGTTCTCCTATGGCACGCAGACCGAGCAGGCGCTCAGCCACATCTCGCTCAGCGTGAACAAGGGAGATTTCATCGGCATCATCGGGCCCTCGGGCGCCGGCAAGTCCACGCTTGCCGCCTGCCTGTCGGGTGCCGTGCCCCACCACTACACCGGCACGTTCTTCGGGTCCGTCATGGTCGACGGCCACGACACCTGCGAAGTCTCGCTCACCGACGTGTCGCAAATCGTCGGCAGTGTGCTGCAGGATATCGACACGCAGATGGTCGCTTCGGTCGTCGAGGACGAGATACTCTTTGGCCTCGAGAACTTTGGCGTTCCCCACGATCAGATCGAGCAGCGCGTGAGCGAAACGCTCGAGACCGTCGGCATCAGCGACCTGCGCGACCGCGAGATCGCCACCCTCTCGGGCGGACAGAAGCAGAAGGTAGCCATCGCCGCCATCCTCGCCATGCGCCCGCGCGTCTTGGTTCTCGACGAGCCCACCGCGGCACTCGACCCCGCCAGCTCCACGTTGGTCTTCGAGACGCTGCGTGAGGCAAACCGCGCACTTGGAATCACCATCGTCGTCGTTGAGCAAAAGGTCGCCCTGCTCTCGGAGTACTGCAACCGCGTGCTCGTGCTCAACCATGGCGAAATCGCGCTGCAGGGCGAGCCACACGAGGTCTTCGCACATACCGACGAGCTCCGTGCCATCGGCGTCGACTGCCCTCGCGTCACGCGTATCTTCAATAGCCTCGAGGCCGATGGTCTGGTAAGCGGTACCCCTTGCTTGGATGTCGATGAGGCCGAACGCCTGATTTCGGGCATCGTCGACCCCGCACACGCAGCCATCGAAGCCCAGGCGCCCACCGGTTCCCCGCATGCACCGTCGTTGCGCCCTCATGCCAAGGACGCCGAACCCGTGCTCACCTTCGACCATGTTGAGTTTGCCTATCCCAATGGCGGCGCCGCCGTACACGACCTTAGCCTGACGCTCTATCCTGGCGAGCTCGTGGGCATCGTCGGCCAGAACGGTGCCGGCAAGACCACGCTCACCAAGCTGCTCACGGGCCTGCTTAAGCCCGCCTCGGGCAGCGTGCGCGTTACGGGCCTGGATACTGCCGCGGTCCCCACGAGCCGTATCGCCCGCGAGGTCGCAACGCTCTTCCAAAACCCCGACCGCCAGATCTGCAAGGACACCGTGCTCGACGAGGTCGCCTTTGGCCTGGAGCTTGCCGGCATCGACCGTACCGAGGCTCTGCGTCGTGCTCAACTCGTCATCGACCGCTTTGGCCTGCCTGCCGACGAGGCGCCCTTCTCGCTGTCGCGCGGCCAGCGCCAGATGGTGGCACTCGCCTCCGTCGTGGTCGTAGAGCCCAAAATCGTCGTGCTCGACGAGCCCACGAGCGGCCTTGACTACCGCGAGTGCATGACCGTCATGGAAACCGTGCGCACCATGGCCGAGCGCGGCTGCGCCGTAATCATGGTCTGCCACGACATGGAAGTCGTCTCCGACTTTGCCGAGCGCATTGTGGTAATGGCCGACGGCTGCATCCTCGACCGCGGCCGCACGCACGAGCTATTCTCGAACATCGATCTCATGCGGCGTGCCTACGTGGAGCCTCCCCAGGTTATTGAACTCTCGCGCCGTCTGGCATCTTCCGTCTCGCCCGCTTTTGCGCAGGTGAGCGAGGTCACCGATGTCGTTCGAATTGCCAAGGAGATGGTCCACCGTGGTTAACGTCATCGACTACATGCCGGGCGATACGCTGCTGCATCGCCTGAATCCCGTCGTCAAACTGGGCCTCGCCGCCGCCATCATCGTCGGCATCTTCTTGTCCGACACCTACGTGGCGCTGCTGGGCTTTTTGGCACTCACCCTTGCGCTGGGTGCCTATGCCGGCGTCGTCGACCGTCTGTTCTCGCTGCTCAAGTTGCTGATTCCGCTCGCGCTTATCATGCTGGTGCTCCAGCTGGCCTTTATGCGCGATGGCAACGTGGTGTGGGGCTTTATCACCGACACGGGTCTCATCACGGGATCGAAGGCCTGTCTGCGCCTGCTGGGTGTGGCGTTACCGCTCATCCTCATGCTCATGGTGACCAAGCTCAACGACCTTGCCAACGCCTGCGTCGAGGTGCTGCACGTGCCGTATCGCTATGCCTTCACCTTTACCACGGCGCTGCGCTTTGTGCCGGTGTTTGGTCAGGAGATGAACGCCATCATGGAGGCGCAGACCGCACGCGGCGTCGAATACGACACCAAGAACCCCATCAAGAAGCTTAAGCTCATGCTGCCACTGTGTGTGCCACTGCTCATCTCGAGCGTGGGCAAGACCGATGCCACAGCCTTGGCGGCAGAACAGCGCGGCTTCTATCTGCGTACGCGCGCCAGCTCGTACAAGCGCTACCCCATCAAGGGCCTGGACATCGCCGTGCTCATCGTCAGCATCGCCCTCATCGCCATCGGCTTTCTGTTCTAGTTCACCACCGACAGCATCCGCCCAACGCAAAAGGCCTCGGCTCGCACCAAACGAGCCGAGGCCTTTACTGTTTCACCAGATAAAACCTACCAAAATTAACCTGTCCCTTTTTGACAGGTCGGAAGCTAGAGGCGGTAGGGAGCGCCGCTACGGATGATGGATTCACGCACCAGGACATCCATGGCGTCGAGGGTGATCTCAGGCATCTCTCGGTACTTCTGCAGCACCGAGAGCTCGGTGCAGGCCAGAATGACGCGGTCGCAGCCGCTACGGGCGAACTCCCACATCACGCGGTCGAACTTATCCATATCGGGCTCACGTCCGGCCTTCACATCATCGTAGATAAGCGACATCACATCGTTCTGACGTTTCTCGCTGGGATAGACGACCTCGACACCCGCAGCCTTACATTCGCGGCCGTAGACGCCCGCGCCCACGGTTCCGTCGGTGCCCATGATGCCAATCTTGTGCACCGGCTCGGCCGGCATACTCAGGTTGGGGTCGAACTCGCACTCCCCCATCACCGCACCCGCAAGGGCATAGCGAACCGACTCGCGCGGCATATGGATAATCGGCACCTTCGTAAACGACTGGATCTGGTCGTAGAAGTAGTGCGACGTGTTGCAGGGAATGGCAATGTGCGCACAGCCCAGCGACTCGAGTGCCTGGGCACACTCTTTCATGGTCGCCAGCAGCTTGGCATGCTCGCCGGTCTTAATGGCCAACGTGCGGTCGGGCATGGTCGACTTGGAGAGTACCACCATGTCGATATGTTCCTGATCGCAGGCAGCAGCCGTATGACGCACCACCTGGTCGTAGTAATACGACGTGGCCTCGGCGCCCATGCCGCCGATAACTCCCAGCTTTTCCATCGCCGCCTCCTTGGTGACGCTTGCGCAATTGCGCGTATCATACCCGCGCCCGCCCGATGCAAACCGGACGGGCGCCGCGCTCATCTACTTGTAATACGTCTTGAACAGCTTAAAGTGGCGCAGCTTGGTGTGCCACATGCGCAGCCAGCGGTTAAAGACAAAGTCGCCCTTCATAAACGAAGGGTCGGCGCCCTTGCCTTCCTTGTCCAGGCGATGCACCTTAGCGCGCAGCTCGGGATCCTTGACGTACTTGTCGACGACGCCCATGGGGACGACCATCCACAGGGCCTCGTCCTGAGCCGTCACAAACTCCGGCTCAAACGGACGGTTGAACACATACTCGTCCACCACATACTTGGCAACGTTAAAGCCGCTGTTGGTAACGTAGTAGTTGCTGCGGCCTTGGCGCGTGTTGAAATCGAAGAACTTAAACGAGCCGTCGCGCTCGTCGTACTTTACGTCAAAGTTGGAATAGCCCACAAAGTGAAGGTCCTCGAGCAACTTGCGCACGCCGCCCATGAGCTCGTCGTTGGGCTCGGTAATGATACAGGCATGGTTGCCGACACCGTGGGGCTGATGCTCCTCGAGCAGCACATGGCCCAGGCACATCATGCGGACCTTACCGTTGCGGTCGGAATAGCTGGTGAGCACGCGCATGTACTCGTCGTTGCCGGGCACGCGATCCTGCAAGATCAGGTCGTCGGTGTAGCCGCTGGCATACGAATCGCGAATGACCTGTTCCAGCTCGGCGCGGTCGGCAATCTCATAGGCCTTCTTCTGGCCCTCGAACTCATGCTGCCACCACATGATGCCGTCGGAAGGCTTCAGAATCATCGGGTAAGGAAAATCGATCTGGTCGAGCACTTCGGCAGGCGCCTCACCCTGGGCATTGAGCATCGCCTTGGTAAAGGTAAACGTGTGCGGATAGGGCACGCCATGCTTCTCGCACAGCTCGTAGAAGATCTCCTTCTTCTGACACTGTTCAAGCATGCTATAGGGAGCGTAAGGCGCGACGATGTTATCCGCCAACTCATGGGCATCCTTGGCCTGAGCCACGAGGGCAACATAGTTATCGCCACAGCCCACAAGGACAATCGTCTTGTCGGCATGCGCTTGGGCAATGCCGTTGACGGTTTTGAGCATCACGGGCATGGTATCGATATCCACGTTGGGCGTGTAGTCGATAATCTGGCTGCGGTACGCAGGGCCCGTCTGGTACTTGCCAAAGACCAGACTCTTGACCTGGTACTCCTCGTAGAAGGCGCGCGCCACCGAGTAGGCGTTGATGTCGCCACCGAGCAGCACGGGGATGAACTCGCGCTCTGTAAACTGCAATGCCATGGAAACTTCCTATCATGAACTGCCCACACAACGGGCGGTCTTTGCGCAACTGATTTATTCTAGCGTGCCAAGCCGCCGGCGCCCAAAGCTCCACCGTATCTATGGCAATCGACGTAATCGTCCAGCACGAAGACGGCGCTCACCGTTGTATGACAATGGGCAATGAACCTACCATTGTTGTAGGATTCAACATGTAGCCCGCCCCGTCGAAAGGTGCACCGTGCCCCAGGCTCATCCGATCAACAACCCCATCATTGACGCCGCCAAGCGCGAACTTGCAGATCGTGCCCAGACGGCAGCTCCCCTACGCACCGCAAACGATGCTTACAACGGGCCTGCCCGTATCGTCTCAATCAACACGTCGGAGCACAAAGGCACGCGTAAGTCACCCGTCGCCGACGGGCACGACACCGTCATCGAGCAATTCGGCCTCGCCTCCGACGCACACGCCGGGCATTGGCACCGTCAGGTTTCCTTTTTGGCCGCAGAGTCCATCCAGACGGCGCAGGCTCGCGGACTCGATGTGCGCGAGGGTGACTTTGGAGAAAACTTCACCACCCAGGGCATCAATCTACTCTCGCTCCCCTTGGGCACGCAGCTCAAGCTTGGCAGCAAGGTGCTTGTCGAAATCAGCCAAATCGGCAAGGTCTGCCACATACGCTGTGCTATCTACTATCTCGCTGACGACTGCATCTTTCCGCACGAGGGCATTTTTGGCGTGGTACTAAAGGGCGGAGAGATCCATATCGGCGACGATATCCAGGTAGTCAAACTCGGCGATGGCACCTGTTCGTTCACCCCTGCCGAAGCCCTCGAAGAGATTGAGCAGGCTCGTCTCGAAGGAACCCTGTAGTTGTAAAACCCCATGTTGAGATAGCTTTTACATCCCAAAACTCCTCTCAAACAGGGCTCTGTAACGTTAAAGTTGAACTCTATGGTTTCTCAACAATTCATCATAACTGCAGGTCAAAGCCAAAGCCTCAAGTTCAACTTGACCCTTTGGAACCTTTAAGGTTCAAGTTGAGGTCGAAAGCAGTAGTAGAATACCGTTTGAACCATAACCTACGATTGATTGCAGAGGGACTGGATGCAGCATTCGAATCATCGCGCCGCAGCGCTCATTGCGTCGAAGCCGGCTCGTATCATCACGAGCGCCGCGCTCGCCGTTGCGCTGACGGCCACGCCGATGCTCTCCCCCGTTGCGGCGTATGCCGCCTCACAGGCAACGCAGGACCAGCTTTCCGCAGCCCAGCAGAAGATCGAAGCCGCCACGAGCGCCTACAACGACGCCCGCACCAAGCTCGATGACCTGCAAAAGCAGATTGACTCCAATGAGGCAAGCATCGAGGAAATCGAGGCTAAGCTTCCCGAGCAGCAGGCCAAGGCAAGCTCCGCCATGCGCGATCTGTACAAGTATCAGAAGGGCACCAATCCCATCGTGAGCTTCCTGGTCAACGCGCAGAGCCTGGGTGAGTTCATCACGACCTGCAAATACACCAACCAGATCACGAGCTCGAGCGTCGACGAGATCGAACAGCTCAATAACATGCAAACCGAACTCGAGCAGAACAAGGCTGAGCTCCAGCAGGCCAAGTCTCAGCTTGAGGCAGAGCAGAAAAACGCCGAGGATGCACTGGCGCAGGCCCAGCAGCTCCGCAGCGAGGCGCAGGCAAAAGCCGAGCAGGAAAGTGCCGCCGAGCTTGCCAAGCTTGAGGCCGATAAGGCCGCTGCCGCCGAGAAGCTCTCGGGCGAGGGCGTAAGCGGCAGCAATTCCAGCAGCCAGGCCACCAACACCAACACCACCATCGACACCACGGTGAACAACGCCAATACCGGTAGCTCCGATTACGATTCGTTCATTAATGAGTGGACAGGCCGCATCGACAATTATCTCGCCGGCTCCCCCATGGCAGGCCAGGGCTATAACTTTGCCGTCGCCGCTTGGAATACCGGTGTCGACCCCCGTTGGTCCCCCGCCATCGCCTGCATCGAGAGCACCAAGGGTGCTTATTGCGCCAATTCTTACAACGCCTGGGGCTGGAGTGCACGTGGCGGCGGTTGGCGCAGCTTTGGCAGCTGGAGCGAGGGTATCTCCGCTCACGTTGCCTATCTGGGCGCCAACTACGGCTCCACCCTTACCCCGGATGCGGCCAAAAAGTACTGCCCGCCCACGTGGCAGGACTGGTACAACAAAGTCGCCGCTCAGATGAACCGCATCTAAGTGCAACTGCAAAGGGCCCCAATAGGGCCCTTTTCTTTTAGGTAGCGGAGGTATCGACGACGCCGGTCACATTGGCAACCGCAACTATGACGATCATGCATAGGAGCAGCACACCCAATGCCTTGAACCAGAATTTCGCGAGTTTCTTGCCGCGATAGCTGTCGAGCAGTGCGAATCGCCGACGAAGACGGCGCTTATCGAGCAGCACAAATTGCATAAGCACCATAAGGCCATCGACAAAGAAAAAATACTCGATTATGAGAAGCCACATCGGGTAGCTTTGATTTGCTCCCGTGGGGTGAAAGACGGCAAAGTGACTTCCAGCAAAGAACACAAGCAGCGAGAAGCAGACGAACGTATTCCAAATGCGCCCCAAAGACTCCGGAACGCGAGAGAGCAGACCGCATGCAGCGGAGGCGGCAGGCCTAGGAAGCCCTGTGGGGTTCTGGAGTCCTTGGGACGTCAACACCGTCTCCGAGGCCGGAGTACGGACAAGCACAGGCGCAGGAGGCCGCACGGGGCGACTTAGATCGTATGCCGCGCGCGTCGCCCGTCCCAACGCTTCCGCGCTCGCAAAACGCTTGGCCGGGTCGAGCGCCATCGACATGCAGACGGCATCGGCAAGTGGAGTGGGAATGCCGCGCGCCTCGCATTGCTCGCGTATGTCGAGCCCTGGTTTAGGGTCGACTCCCGACAAGCAGAAGAACAACAGGGCGCCAAGTGCGTAGACGTCGCTTCGCACGCTCGTCTGCCCAAACCCATACTGCTCGGGCGGCGCATAGGGCCGTGTCCCAAACTTGACGGTATCGGCATCGGCGCCATCGCGCCATACGCGCGCGATCCCCAAGTCGATAATCACCAGCGATGAAAACGTCAGGCCCTCATCGAGCGTACAGCTCGCACCCGTCACGATGATATTCGACGGCTTGAGGTCGCGATGGATTACCGGCGCCGACGTCTCCCCCGCTATTGCAAAACCGGCGTGGAGCTCGCCCACGGCATCACAAAGGGCAGGATACAATTCACGCGCATAATCGGGGGTGGCTCCCAGACGGTCCACCAGCGCCCCGAGCGTCTCCCCTTCGATGTATTCCATAACCACGTTGAGCTCGTCGCCCACACGACGACAATCGACGATTCTGGGCAGGTGCTCAAAACGCCTGCCCGCCCGCTGAGCGGCAAACAGACGCTCGTATGCCCCGCCGATTTGAGCCGAAGCATCGATGCGTTTACGGACAAAGGGGCCGAGCGAGCCACCGCCGGTTCCTTCAAAGCACACGAGTTCGGTTGTTTCAACGGACGAGCGCTTAAGTACACGCTCCACGCGATAGCTGTCGTCGCGATCGAGCGACGCCAGGTGCTCGGCAAGCGCTGCGGTCAGCTCGTCATCGGAATATGTTGAGGTCTGAGTATCCATAGCCTCCATCATAGCGCAGGGCGCAGACACCCCATGGCATCCGCGCCCCGTTCGTTTGCATCGTTGTTCGGCAGCTCCGCCGGCTCAGATATCAGCCGCTAACTCACCGTCTCCTCGCCAAAGCGATACAGTTCCTCGTTGACCTTTTGGAGGCTGCACCCGCGATCGATGCAAAAGATGATAATCGCATCGTGGCGGTCTTTGCAGTTTAGGACGCTTACCCCGGCAGCCGTCAGCGCACGGTTGGTCTCTTTGAGCGTCAGCGCCATCGCAAAGGCAATCTGCAGCACCTTATTGCGGCTTGGGTGGCGCGCACCGGTAAAAATCTGATAGCCAAAGGTCTCGTTGAGGTCGGCCATGCGCACCACGCGCGAGC
Organism: Collinsella aerofaciens; assembly: GCA_052344885.1. Classification (GTDB taxonomy): domain Bacteria; phylum Actinomycetota; class Coriobacteriia; order Coriobacteriales; family Coriobacteriaceae; genus Collinsella; species Collinsella aerofaciens_CC. The sequence goes on along the minus strand of DAWDYI010000024.1, from coordinate 794 downwards.
GCTCTAAGCCCTTTTCCTGCAGCAGCTGCTTAAGGTAGTCCGAAAGCGACGGGGCGACAAAGTCGTGTTCTTTGATATAGCCATCGATGTTTGGCGCGTCGAGGAGCTCATTGAGCAACTCGTCAGTCAGCTTTTTATCGGGCATACGACCTCACCTCCCATGCGGCGCAACAGTAGCGACATGCTAGGCCAGCACCCAGCTTGCAGTGGCAGACTTATCAAACATGTTGGCAAAATACAGTGCCTTCTTGATATCGCCATCAAAGTAGATATTGCCCGCCACGGAGCCACCGGCGGCAAGGGTACCAGACTGCAGCTCATCGGAGCCCTCACTGTAGTAACCCTGATTCTGTTGAGCGCCGTTGGCGTCCTCGCCCTTCCAGTCGTAGATATTGTAATCTGCGCCCTCATCGCCATTGTTGACGTACGTGACGTGAATGCCCGTCATGGTCGAACCGTCATAATTTGCGAGGCCGGGCTGGACGGAATCTACAACGACGGAAAGACCGGCAGCCGTGGTCACCGTCGCACCAACCGCCAGGTCAGTCGTAGACTGCTCTTCCTTCTTCGCCTCTTCCTTCTTGTCGCCATCCTCAGTGTCCTCGGTGACGGTCGCCTTATCGCTACCACAACCGGCAAGAAGACCGGCAGTCCCCAAGGCGACGGTGGCGAATGCGCCAAGTGCAGCGCGACGGCTCAGCAGCACTTCGTTTTCGAGCTTTTCCATTATGCATCCTTCCGGTTGATTTTCAATCTCAACGCAACAGCCTGAACGGACCCCGCGTTTCCGCAGC